>DATIGO010000390.1:0-5257 GCA_035454665.1 Gemmatimonadaceae bacterium
GAGGTCGGCAGCGAGCGGCAGTATGGTACGCTCCACCTCGCGCTCCAGCGGATTGTACGGGATCTGAATGGCGGCGATCCGACCGGTGCGCATCACCACCGCCAGCTCATCGAAGGCGCGGGCACTGTGGTGCGTTGCGCCGATGGCTGTCACCTCGCCCCGTTCCCGATATGCCTCGAGAAGGCGCAGCTGCTCGCGCCAGGCCACCAGGTTGTGCACCTGATACAGTTCGACGCGGCCACCGAACCAGTGCAGCGCGCGTGCGACCTGCTCGCGTCCCTCGGTGGCCGAGTCGGTCCAGACCTTCGTGGCCACGAACGCGTGATCGCGACGGCGGCGCAAGGCGTGACCCAGTCGCTCCTCGGCCGCACCGTACATGGGCGAGGTGTCGAAGAGTGTCGCCCCGGCGGCCAGGCTGGCGTCGACGAGCGCGCGGGCGCGCTCGGCGCCCCGTTCGCCGGGGGCATTGAAGCTCTGCCAGGTGCCCACCCCAACAGCCGGCACCCGAAGCCCCGTGCGGCCCAGCACGCGAAGCTCCACGCGGCGAGACCCGCGCGCTAGGCGGCAGTAGATGGCGCCGAGGACGCGTTGCCCCGGAGGCCTTCGCGCGCGTACAGGCGAACCTGCCCGAAGTCGCGATACGGGACGTCTCGCTCGTATACGAACCCAAGCCGCTCCAGCGCCGTGAGCGACGCCCTGTTGTCGGGATGAACCACCGCGACCACCCGGTCCACGCCGAAGCGCTGTCCGGCGGCCTGGAGTATGGCGCGGGCCGCTTCCGTGGCGTAACCGCGCCCCCAGCATGCGCGGTCGAGGAGGAAGGAGAGCTCGGTTTCCATGCGGCTGTCGATCTGCGTGCGGAGCAGTCCGCAGCGCCCGATCAGGGCGCCAGTGTCGCGCAGGATGGTGGCCCAGAGGCCGTAGCCATAACGCTCATACGACTGCCGCCGGTGCCGCTCGACATTCGCGCGCTCCTGGTCCAGGTCGGACGGGGGAGGGCCCATGAATCGCATCACGATCGGGTCCTGGTAGATCCGGTACAGCTCGATGGCGTCGGACCGCTCGAGCTCCCGGAGCAGCAGGCGTGCGGTGTAAAGCGTGAACGTCACAGAATCGTGGCTGTATGGTTCAGGAGTCTCGCCCCACTGGTGTCCCGACCGTCGGCGGTCCTCGGGGCCGGACCCGAACGCTCGGAAGCGGGTGTCACGCGCGCCGGTTCAGCTGCTCGCGTCCGTTTCCTCACTCCCCTGGGAAAACCCGCGCATTTCGCGAGCCGCTGTCACGGCTGAGCGAGAAGGCCGCCGCTAGGCCGGTCGGAAACAGGGATCGCGGGAAAAGCAAGCCCCCGTTTTCGAAGCACAAATCTGCCAGAAATACGCCCCATACGGGGCGCCGCTGAGCTAGATTACGGGACACCCAGAAGACCAGCGGGAGTGAGCGTGAAAGAATTCCAGTTCGAGGACAGCGGCCGCACGTACAGCTGCTGCGTAGAGGAATCGCGGACGTCGCCCTCCACCCGAACGGCCCCGTGGTGGTGGTTCCGCGTCTCGAATGACGATCAGCGCTACGCGCCGTTCCAGGCCGCTCCGGGCGACACCCGGGAGTCGGTTCGGGCACGCATCATCGCGTTCTACAATCATCGCCTCGAGCGGAAGGCCGCGCCACCGGAGCACCCTCGCGGGCGCCGTCCCACTCCGACAGCCGCTCCGGCAACGCCGGCCGCGGCGGATCCCACCTCGGACGCGGATTCGGCAGCCGCATGATGACCGCGTCATAGCGCGCGAACCATGACGTAGCGAGGCCGGTGCACCAGGAGTGCACCGGCCTCGCGTGCTTCTGCCACCACCCTCCACGGCCCGGCCCGCCTGTCGAGGGCGACTGAGCGAGACCGGGACTTGCAGCATGGGTCACCACCCCGGTGCCAGGCCGAACGGGTTCCGGGCCCCGCCCTAAACGCAGAGGTCCGACCCATGGCGCGTCCGGCTCATCCGGCAGAGCCGCGGCACCTGATTCGCCTCCTGCTCGACCAGCTCCAGGACTACGGCCTCATCCTTCTGGACGCACAGGGCCGGGTGGTACGGTGGTTCAGCGGAGCGGAGGCCACGTTCGGCTACCCCGAGGAAGAGGTGCTCGGGCGGCACCTCGAGTTTCTCTTCACGCCCGAGGACCGGAGCCGGGGCATCCCGGAGCACGAAGTCGCGGTCGCGCGAAGCGAGTCGCAGTCCGATGACGACCGCTGGCACGTGCGCAAGGACGGTTCGCGCATCTGGGCCTTCGGCGTGCTGATCGCGCTGCGCGGTGCGTCGGGAGAAATCGTGGGCTATGCCAAGATCATCCGCAATCGTACCGACATTCGGCAGCAGATCGAGGAGTTGCGGCACCGGGTCGAGGAGCTCGCGAGGTCACACCGGCGCAAGGACGTCTTCCTCAGCACGCTCGCGCACGAGTTGCGCAGCCCGCTGGCGCCCCTGGTGAACGCGGTCGAGCTGATGAACCTCACGGAGTCGAAGCCGCCGGGTCTCGAGTACCCCATCCGTCTGATCGAGCGGCAGGTGGCCACGCTGCGCCGCCTGGTGGACGACCTCCTCGACGTCACGCGACTGGGCGAGGGGAAGGTCGAGCTGCGGCTCGAACGCGTCGACATCGCCGTCGTCGTGGCGCATGCCGCGGAGACCGTTCGCCCGTGCGTCCAGGAGCGGCAGCATCAGCTCGAGATCCTGCACCCGGCCGCACCAATCCTGGTGAACGGCGACCCGTCGCGGCTGCACCAGGTGTTCGTGAACCTGCTCGACAACGCCTGCAAGTACACCGAGCCCGGCGGGCGGATCTGGGCGCAGTGCACCGTCGAGGGCGACGAGGCCGTGGTGAACGTCGTGGACACCGGGATCGGGATTCCGTCGGAGATGCGCGAGCGCATCTTCGATCTGTTCACGCAGGTCGAGAGCCCGCGGCACTCGCGCGCGGGCGGGTTGGGCATCGGGCTGGCGCTCGTGCGGGACTTCGTGGGGCTGCACGGAGGCAGCGTGCAGGTACGGGACCGGGGCGCCACGCAGGGGAGCGAGTTCAGCGTGCGCCTCCCCCTGACCGGGCCCACCGTGCCGGGCGATCCGCTTCCGGGCGCCTGACGACTGCCTACCGACTGCCTGACGACTGCCTGACGACTGCCTGACGACTGCCTGACGAATGCCTGACGAGTGTGCGGCGTTGCCGGGGCGCGCCTTCGGGCCGCGGCCCGTCGCGGGTCAGCGCGGCGACGCGGACAAGGTGTCCACCCGCTCGCTCGCCCGGCTCCAGGCGTCGAGCGCGGCGTCCAGGTCCCGCCGTGCCACATCCAGCGCGACGCCCAGCGCACGGGCCTCGTCCCCCCCACCGGGACGTGCGTACAGCGCAGGATCCTCCAGCGCCGCCGAGAGCGCGGCCACCTCCCCCTCCAGCGCGGTGACCCGTGCCTCCGCCTCGTCCCGCGCCGCGTGCGCCTCCCGCAACTCCCGGCGCTGATCCGCGCGCCGGGCATCGTCGCGCCGGCGCGCGCCCGCCACGCGCTGGCGCTCATGCAGCCGCCGCAGGGCCTCCTCCTCGCTCGCCTGCACGGCCGCCGCATGCGCGCGCTCCGCGCTCGTCACTTCCCACTCACCGAAGCCGCCGTCGTATTCCGTGACGCGCCGCTCGTGCAACACCCATACCTTCGTCGTCAACGCCCGCAGCAGCTCGCGATCGTGACTCACCAGAATCACCGTGCCGTCGTAGCGCTCGATCGCGTCCTCCAACGCCTCGATCGACTCCACATCGAGATGGTTCGTCGGCTCGTCCAACACCAGCAGGTTGGCACGGGACAGCATGAGCATCGCCAGGGCCACGCGCGCGCGCTCGCCCCCCGAAAGCGTGTCCGTGCGCCGACGCACCTCGTCACCCGAGAACCCGAAGCGCCCCAGGTGCCCCTGGATCAGCCGCCGCTCCCAGGTGGGGCGCAGTCCCGCGATCGCATCGTAGAGCGTGTGGTCGAGCGGGACCTGCGAGAGATCCTGCCGGTAGAAGCCCGGCAGGATGGAGGCCCCGGTCACGAGCTTGCCGCGCGAGACGGGATGCTCGCCGAGCAGCGCCCGGAGCAGTGTCGACTTCCCCGCCCCGTTCGGACCCACGAGCCCCAGCACGTCGCCGCGCCGGACCGTCCCGCTGAAGTCCTCGATCAGGATGCGATCGCCCACAGCGATCGTGGCGCCCTCCGCCCGCGCCACGACGTCGCCGCCGCGCGCCGCGATCTCGAAGTGCACCGCCATCGACTCCTCGTCCCCAAGGGGAGCGCTGAGCCGGGGCATCCGCTCGAGGCGCTTCCGCCGCCCCTTGGCCTGCCGGCTGTTCTGCCCGGCGATGTTCCGCGCGATGTAATCCTGCTCCCGGGCGATCTGACGCCGCTGCTGATCGTACGCGCGGTACTGCGTCAGACGCCGCTCCTCGCGCTGCCGGACGAAGTCCGTGTAGCCAGCCGCGTACGCGGTCGCGCTCCCGCCTTCGAAGTGCAGGACATGGTCGACCGTCGCCGCCAGGAACGCACGGTCGTGACTCACGAGGAGCACCGTCATCCCCGCCGCCCGGAGGTACTGCTCCAGCCAGCGCGTGGTCTCGAGATCGAGGTGGTTGGTCGGCTCGTCGAGCAACAGCGCGTCCGCGCCGCTCACGAGTTGCCGGACGAGGCCGAGTCGCCCGCGCTCGCCCCCGGAGAGGACGCCTACCGGCGTCACTCGCGCTCTCAACGGATCGAAGCCGAGACCGTGCAACACGGCGTCGATCCGGGACGTCACCGCGTAGCCGCCCTCCCGCTCGAAGCGCTCCAGGTCGCGCCCGTACCGTGCCAATGCCGCCTCGGAAGCATCGATGGCGAGCGCCTCGGCCTGCTCGATCAGCGACCGCTCCAGCGCGAGCAGGGCGCTCAACGGACCGGCAGCGGCCTCCCATGCCGTTGCCACCTCGCCAAAATCCCGGTGTTGCTCCAGCAGCGAGATTCGGATGCCCGGCGCGCGCACAATCGTGCCTCGCGTTGGCTCCAACTCGCCGGTGAGGAGGCGGAAGAACGTCGTCTTCCCGGTTCCGTTACGGCCCACGATGCCCCACCGCTCCCCCGCGGCGATGGTGCAACTCACATCCGAGAAGAGCCGAGTGGCGCCGAAGTCGACGCCGACGCCACCGAGCGCAATCTGTGTCACCCGCCCCTCGGGGAATCGAGTCGGGGAGCGGCCACGTGTGGCCGCGGAACATCAGC
>DATIGO010000391.1:0-8188 GCA_035454665.1 Gemmatimonadaceae bacterium
GGCACGGGGGCGGCGCGCCCCCGCGTTACCTAACGATTGCGCCCGCGGCCCGAGGAACGGCCCGACCCGCCCGACGAGCGGCCCGACGAGAAGCGTCCGTGCGCATCGCGGGGCTGCTGCTCGCTGCGGGCGGCCGCGGCGCGGCTCCGTGACGCACTGCGCGCCCGGCCGGATTCGCTCTCTTCCTCGTCGCGCAGGCGGCCCGACGCGCGCTGCCCACCGCGACGCGCGGCCTCATCCCACTCCTCTGCTTCCGGCGGGCGCCCGAAGCGGCGGCCGGTCTCGCCGTATTCGTCCTCTTCCATGTAGTCGCCGGATTCGGCGCGGCCGTAGCGGTCCTGTTCGCCATACCCGCGGTCGGACGGGCCCTGACGGTAGCCGCCCTGATCGTACCGGCCCGGACCTCCACCGCCGTAGCCGCTCTGGCGGATGTCGCCGCTGGGACCGCCGTAACCGCCCTGTCCACCCTGACCCGGCCCCGTGGCACCGTACCCCGACGGCCCGCGCTGACGCCCACGTTCGTGGCGGTCACGATAGTCGCCGTAGTCGCCGTAGCCCCCGGACGCCCCGTATCCGGACTCGCGGTCGATGTCCGGCGAGCTCCCACTGGCGCGTCCCTGGCGGCCGCCCATGCGGCCCCCGGCACCGTATGAGCCACCGTACGCGCCACCGGCCCCCGTGAATGGACCGCCGTACGTCTCATCGTCCCGTTCCTCGTAACGGTTACCGCCGCGGGAGCGGCCGGACTCTTCCTGCCGCCGGCTCTCCTCCTGGCGTCCGCGGTATCCCTCATCGCCTCGAGATCCACGCCCTCCGCGGCCCTGCGTCCCGCCGCGCCCCTGCCGCCCTTCGGACCAGTACTCCTGACCACCGCGCCGCGAAATCTCGCCGTACTCGTCGGGGTCCATCGGCGCAAAGCCCCGCTCACCGCCGCCCGCGCGACCGCGCCCATACTCGTCGTCGCCCCGATCGCCGTATGGCGACCGTCCGAATGATGCCCGCCCGGAGTAGCCAGCGTCGTCGATCTCCTCTCGCCGGGAGCGGCCAGTGCCGTACGCGCCCCCTCCGCTGACCTCGCGGTCGGACGTGCCCCGGCGCCGCGAGCCTCCGCGGCTCCCCATGTCGTCGAACTCGTCATCCCGCTGCCGCGGACGCCCCATGTAGGACTGCCCTTCGCGCTGCGAGAACTCCCGCTGGTCGCGTTGATCCTCCTCGTCCCTCCCCCTCCCTCGATTCCCCGAGCCACGTCGGCCCTGCTCTCGTTCGTCGTCGCGATACCGGTTGGCCATGCTGCACCTCCCATTGATGGCGTGCTCAGGTAAGCGATCGTGCACAGCACGCGGCGACCTAACGCGGCAAGGTTCGGGCCCGGTGACACTCGAGGTCCCTAGAGCTGCGGGCGCCCGAATCCCCGGCGCCGCACCCATCCACCAGCGCGCCCCCGGCCTGCAGCCGCCAACCTGTGGCCGGCGCCCATTCTCCTGCCCTGCCCTCACCTTTCTGCGCAGCCACGAGCACCCAGCGCTCCAACCAACATCCCGCGCCTCGCGTTCAGCCCCCGGCATCCGGCGACGCCACCCGCCTCCAGCTCCAGGAATCGGCAATCGGCATCCAGCGCGCCGCGCGCCACCCTAAACCCTTCACCCCACCGCAACTGTCTTAATCCGGTACGTCCCCTCACCCGATCAGAGCCCGGTCATGGATGCCTTCCTCCAGCAACTGCGCTACGCGGCACGCCGTCTCCGGAAGAACCCCGCTTTCACGGCCGTCGTCGTCCTCACGCTCGCACTGGGCATCGGCGCCAACTCGGCGATCTTCAGCGTGATCAACACCGTGCTGCTCCGCCCCTTCCCGTATCGGGACCCGGGGCAGCTCGTCACGATCGATCACTTCTATCCGTCCCTGAACAACCTCGAAGCCGGGGCCTCGGCGCTGGGGTACCGGGACCTGCGCGACAAGGGGACGATCTTCGATGGCGTCTACGTGCAGCAGGGATGGGCCCCGGCGCTGACGGAGATGGGCGAAGCCCGGCGCCTCACCGGTGCGCGGGTGTCGGGGCAGTTCCACCGCACGCTGGGCGTCTCCCCCGTCCTCGGCCGCGCGCTGCGCGAGGACGAGGACGCTCCGGGGAACCACCGCGTGGCGGTGATCGCGCACGGGCTCTGGCAGCGCGAGTTCGGCGGCGATCCCGCGGTGCTGGGGCGCGTCATCCAGCTCGGCAACGAGCCGTACGAGATCGTGGGAGTGATGCCGCCCTCCTTCCACGACTTCTTCAACCGGCGCGTCGAGATCTGGGCGCCCCTCGCGCTGGCGCCGGAGGCGTTCAGCGATGACCGCCGCACGAACGAATTCCTCGCGCTGATCGCGCGTCTCGAGCCGGGGATCGATGCGGCGCGCGCGCAGCGCGAGATGACCGCCTTCGCCGAGCAGCTCAAGGTCGACTATCCGGGGGCCTACGGGCGCACGTGGACGCTCAAGGTCGAGACGCTCACGGAGAAGAGCGCGGGGAGCATCCGGCCGGCTCTGCTCGTCCTGCTCGGCGCCGTGGGCTTCGTGCTCCTGATCGCGTGCGCGAACGTCGCCAATCTGATGCTTGCCCGCGCCGCCGCGCGGCAGAAGGAAGTCGCGATCCGATCCGCGTTAGGCGCCTCGCGCCGCGCGCTCGTGGGACAGCTCCTCACCGAGAGCCTCCTCCTGGCCCTCATTGGCGGCGCCCTCGGACTCGCCGTGGCGTGGGGCGGCGTGAGGGCCGTCGTGGCCCTCCAGCCGGCCAACGTGCCCCGCGTGGAGCAACTCGCCATCGACGGATCGGTGCTGCTCTTCACATTCGTCGTGGCCATCGCGACGGGGCTCCTCTTCGGGCTCGTCCCGGCCCTGCGCGCCTCGCGCGCCAACCTGCAGGATACCCTCAAGGAGGGCGGGCGCAGCTCCGCGACCGATCGCGGCGGGCACCTCCTGCGCCGCTCGCTGGTCGTGGCGGAGATGGCGCTCGCGCTCACGCTCCTCACCGGCGCCGGCCTTCTCGTTCGGAGCTTCTCCCGTCTCGCCCAGGTCGAACCCGGCTTCAACACCGAGCGGCTGCTGACCTTCAACCTCGCCCTCCCGCGCGCCAAGTATCAGACGGATACGGCGCGCGTCGCGTTCTGGACGCGCCTCCTCGACCGGCTGGGAACCGTACCCGGCGTACAGGCGGTCGCGGGCACCTCGGTCATGCCCTTCGGCGGCTCCTGGTCCACTGGGAGCTTCGCGGTCGAGGGATATCAGCCACCGCAGGGACAGCCGGGCCCGTGGGGTGACATCCGCGTCGTCAGCAGCAACTTCCATGAGACCATGGGGATCCGGCTGATCCGCGGCCGCCCCTTCTCCGACCGTGATGACGTCGCCGCTCCGGTGGTCGTGGTCGTCGACGACGAGATGGTCCGGCGGTTCTGGCCTAACGACGACCCGATCGGCAAGCGGATCACCTTCGGCAATGCCCAGGACTCCACCGTCCAGTGGTACACGGTGGTCGGCGTCGTGGCGCACACCAAGCACGAAGGGCTCGACGCCGAGAGCCGCGTGCAGCTCTACTTTACCCTCGGCCAGAGCACGGCGATCGGCTTCGGCGGCACCGGCCTCGCCCTCGCGGTCCGGACGACGGGCGATCCGCTCCAGGCGCTCCCGGCGCTCCGCCAGGCCATCCAGGAGCTGGACCGCGACATCCCCATCGCCGGCATCGCGAGCATGGAGCAGAACATCGCGAACTCGATGGGGCAGCGCCGCTTCGCGATGCTCCTCCTCGGCATCTTCGCCGCGCTGGCGCTCACCCTCGCGTCGATCGGGATCTACGGCGTGATGTCGTATGCGGTGACCCAGCGCTCCCACGAGCTCGGCGTGCGCATGACCCTCGGCGCCACACGGCGCGACGTCCTGACCCTCGTGATGCGGAGCGGCATGGGGCTCGTGCTCCTGGGCGCGGGCATCGGCGCGGTGGGAGCGTTCGCGATGCGGCGCGTGATCGAGGGGCAGCTCTTCAGCGTGAGCGCGAGCGATCCGGTCACGTTCGGCGTGGTCGTGGTGACGCTCGTGAGCGTGGCGGCGCTGGCCACCCTGGTGCCGGCGCTGCGCGCCACGCGGGTGGATCCGGTGGTGGTCATCCGCGAAGAGTAGGGCCGCAACAGCGGAGCGTGTCGCGCGCTATCCGACCCGCAGCAGATCGGTCGGCTGGCTGCGCGCCGCGCGCCGCGCCGGAAGCCAGCTCGCGGCCGCCGCGATGCCCGCCAGCAGCACCAGGCATGCGGCGTAGACCGCCGGATCCCGCACGCTCACCTCGTAGAGCTGCGTGGCAAGGAACCGCGTGAGCGCCAGCGCGCCCAGCACGCCCAACCCCAGCCCGATGCCGGCCAGGCGCAGCGCGTCGCCCAGCACCAGCCGGCGGATGTCGAGCGGACGGGCGCCTAACGCCATACGGACACCGATCTCGGGCGTGCGCTGCTGCACCACGTACGACATCACCCCGTAGATCCCGATCGCGCCCAGGCCCACGGCCAGAGCGCCGAACAGCCCCAGCAGCCACATCATGAGCCGCGGCTGCGCGATCGACGACGCGACCACGTCGATCAGACGCCGCACGTCCGTGACTGGCGCGTTCGGATCGAGCGCGCGCATGGTCTCCCGCACGGCGGGAGCGATCGAGGAAGGGCTCCCCGCCGTCCGGACCAGGACCGACATCCACGTCTGCGGGCGCTGCCAGAAGGATCGGTAGATCTGCGGCCGCGTCGCGCCCGCGAGGGCCTGGTCCTTCGTGTCCCCCACCACACCCACGATCGTGGCGGGATTCCCGCGTCCCTCGAAGAAGGTGCGCACGCGCTGGCCGATCGGATTCTCGCCCCGAAAGTACCGGTCGGCCAGCGCGCGATTGATCACGGCCACCGGTGGCGTTCCCATCTGATCGGTCTCCTCGAACACGCGACCGGCGAGGAGGGGGATCTCCATCGTCCGGAAGTAGCCGGGCGTGACCAGCCGCCAGTCCACCTCGCGCGGCGTCGCTCCCTCCGGAAGCGGACGCCCCTCGATCACGAGCGACGGGTTCCAGTTCCCGCCAGCCAGCGGCAGGAGGTGGATCGCGCCGACTTCGCGGGTCCCCGGCACCGCGCCCAGGCGATCGAACAGGTCGTCGAAGAACTGCGCCTGGCTCTCCGGCGAGGGATATCGGGTCGCATCGATCGTCACGCTGAAGGACAGCACGCCCTCGGCGCGGAAGCCGGGATGCTCGCCCTGAAGCCGGCGGAAGCTCTCCAGCGCGAGCCCGGCGCCGATGGCCAGGACCACGGCGAGGGCGACCTCGCCCACGACGAGACTCCGCATGAGCCGGTAGCGGTGCGCCCCCATGGTGCCGCCACGTCCGCCCTCCCGCAGCACGTCGCCGGGCGCCCCCCGCGCGAGCTGCAGCGCCGGGGCCAGGCCGAACACGATCCCCACCGTGAGCGAGAGGCCCAGCGCGAACAGGAGCACTCGCAGATCGAGTCCGATGGTCGCCGCGCCGGGAGAGTTGGCCGGAACACTCGCGGCGAAGGCGTGGATGAGTCCAAGCGCGAGCAACACGCCCGCGGCGCCGCCGGCCACCGCCAGCAGCACGCTCTCGGTGAGCGCCTGGCGCACGAGGCGCCCGCGTCCGGCACCTAACGAGGCGCGGACGGCGAATTCGCGTCCCCTCGCGCTCGCCCGGGCGAGCAGGAGGTTCGCCACGTTCACGCACGCGATCAGCAGCACGAACGCCACGGCGGCCAGCAGCAGGAAGAGCACGCGGCCCACGTCGCCGACCAGAACGTCACCGAGCGGGACGATCCGGACAGTGCTCTCGTCGCCCGGCTGGAAACCCGCGAGCCGCTCCGCGGCCAGCTCGCGCACCACGCGCCGCAGGTCGGCCAGCGACGCATCCCGAGACGCGCCCGGGCGCAGGCGCCCGACCATCAGTAGATAGCCGGACACATAGTCGTCGGTGGAGTCTGCCACGATCGTGGTCGGAACCCAGAGCCGCGCCCCCGCGACGGGGAACGCGAATCCGGGCGGCATCACCCCGACCACCGCATGCGGACGACCGTTGAGCCGCAGCACACGGCCCAGGATGCCGGAGTCGGCCCCGAACCGCTCGGTCCACAGGCCGTGGCCGAGTACCACGACGTCGCTGCGACCCGGCCGGTCCTCACCGTCCACGAAGGTGCGACCGATCGCCGCCGGAACGCCCAGCGCGTCGAAGAGATCCGCCGTCACCACGGCTCCCTGGAGCTGCTCCGCTTCGCCGCTCCCCGTGAGCGTGAGCCCCCACCGACTGTAGCCCGCCACCGAGGTGAGGCTGCGCTGCCGCGCCCGGATCAGCTCCAGCCGCTGCTTCGAAATCGAGACGTTCTCCTCGAGCGACGGCGCCATCAGGCGGGCGGGATCGCGATAGGGGACCCCGCGCCCGACGACCGCGTCGATCACGCTGAAGATCGCGGTGTTGGCGCCGATCCCCAGCGCGAGGGTCACCACGACGACGGCCGTGAAGCCGGGCGCGCGGCGGAAGCCGTGCACGGCGATGCGCGCATCCTGCACCACGCTGCGCCAGCGTTCGCGTCGCGCGTGACTCGCGGCGCGTCCGGTGCGGACCGCCACGCACTCGCCGGCCACGACCCGCTCGTCACCGAACGCGCGTCTCGCTTCACGCGCCGCCTCGTCGCGGCTCATCCCCCGCGCTATGAGCTCGTCCTCCTTGAGCCTCAGGTGTGCGCGCAGCTCGCGTTCGACCTCGCGCGCGACACTGCGGCGGCCAAACGTGATGTGGCGCCGGCGCGGAACCCCGGGCGGACGCCGCGGATCGGAGCCTTCGCCGCCGGTCATGCGCGGCGCAGGGCGAGTACGGCCGCCACGGTGGCGGCGTGCGACGTGAACCGCTCGGCCTCCGCGCGCAGGTGCGCGCGTCCCGCCGCGGTGAGCGAGTAGTACTTCGCCTCGCGACCGCGATCCGTTACGCCCCACTCCTCGCTCAGCAGGCCCCGTCGCTCCAGGCGATGCAGCGCCGGGTAGAGCGACCCTTCGGAGACCATCACCGCCTCGGCCGTGCGCTCACGGATCCACTTGTTGATGGCGTAGCCGTGCATGGGGCCCCAGCTCAGAGCCTTGAGCACGAGGAGATCCAGCGTCCCGGTGTACAGATCGCTGCCGGCCATGCACGACCTCGCGAGGCGGATATACATCGGTGGATATAGTATACGCACCGATGTAAAGCAAGTCCCGCGCCGGCGGTGGCGCCGGAATGGTGATCCTTGCGGTCCCGGCCACGGCGAGGCGATTGTCCGTGGTGTTCCTGAGCCGACGCGTCGGGCCCTCGGTGCCGCGCGCCCGCCGCAGCTGCCCGATTCTGCCGTCTTCCGCATGGGACTCCTGATCGCCTATCCGTGGCTGGCCGCCGCCATCGGCGGCGCACTGCTCGTGCCGGCGCTCCGCCACCGCGATCGGCGCGTCATGACCATCGCTGTCCTGTGGCTCCTGTACGCGGCCTACGAGACCGGGATGAAGCGCCGCTGGCTCTGCAGCGGCGAGTGCAACATCCGCGTCGACCTGCTCCTGATCTATCCGGTGTTGCTGCTCAGCCTCGTCATGGCGACCGTGCGGCTGCTGCGCCCGTCCCGCGCGCCGACCGCGGGGTGAGTTCCGTGCCGGCGCGCCTCGTCAGGCACTACGCCCCTGCGTGCGCCCGCTCCAGGGCCGCGATGTCCAGCCTCCTCATTGGGAGCATCGCCTGCATCACGCGGCCGGCCTTTGCCGGATCCGGATCGCCGAGTAGCTTCGACAGCACGGCAGGCACGACCTGCCACGACACGCCCCAGCGGTCCTTGAGCCAGCCGCACTGCCCTTCCTCGCCGCCGCCGCTCGTGAGCGCGTTCCAGTAGCGATCCACCTCCGCCTGCGTCTCGCACGTCACCGCGAACGACGTGGCTTCGGTGAAGCCGGGACCCTGCCGTCCGTTCAGCGCGGCGAACGGACGCCCGTCGAGCTCGAAGTCGACGGCGATCACCGGGCCGCCGGGACCACCGCGCATCACGTTCACCACGCGCGAGTTGGGGATGATCGAGACGTAGAAGTTCGCCGCGTCTTCAGCCTCGGTGGCATACCACAGGAAGGGTCTGATGCTGGACATGGAAAGTCCGGGATGGGGGATGGGGGATGG
>DATIGO010000392.1:0-7044 GCA_035454665.1 Gemmatimonadaceae bacterium
GCGTTCTCGATCGAGCCCGGGATCTACGTGCGGCACGACCTGCTCGACATCATCCCCGACACCCCCGCGAATCAGTCGCTGCGCGCGAAGATCGCACCGGCCGTCCGTCGCTATGCCAACGTGGGCGTACGGATCGAGGACAACTACGTCGTCACGGAGAACGGCCTCGAGTGGATCACCTGCGTCCCGCGCGAAGCCGAGGAAGTCGAAGCGCTCATGAAGGAACCCGTGCGCGGGCCGCAGACGCGGGATGCGCAGCGCGTGGAGTGGTATCGCGGCATCGGCGTGGACCCCGCCGACGCGGGGCGCACGGCCGTGCCGAAGCCGCAGTCATGCACGTTGCCACGCATTCAGTGATGATGATTGTCATCCCGAAGGAGCGACAGCGACGGAGGGATCTGCTCACCGGGCCCCGTGGCGGGGGCCCGAGCGATGAATCGTAGATTCCTTCTCGCGGCGCGCGTCCGAATGACGCCTTCCTTGCGCTGGTGCACATGTCCGAGCTCGAACGCATCACCGACCAGCTCCACCGGATGTACCACGGCGACGCCTGGCATGGGCCGAGCCTGACCGAAGCCCTCGACGGTGTCACCGTCGCCCAGGCGGCCGCGCGGCCGCTTCACGGCGGACACACGATCCACGAGCTCACACACCACGTGGCCGCATGGATCGGCGAGGTGCACGACCGGTTGCTCGGAAAGGCGCCCGGCAACCCGGCGGACGGAGACTTTCCGCCGCCTGACGAGCCCGTGGACGGCGCGGCGTGGGAGCGTGTGCGTGAGCGGCTGGCTGCGCGGCACGCGGCGCTCATGCAGGTGGTCGCGCGCTTCGACCCCGGCCGGCTCGACGATCCCGTGGATCCCACGAAGGGTCGCCAGAGCGGAACGGCCGGCACCTTCTACGCGCTCCTGCACGGCCTCGTGCAGCACAACGCGTATCACGCCGGCCAGATCGCCATCCTGCGCAAGGGCGCCCCACGCCCGTAGGCGGCGCGTCCCCCCGCTCGCGTGCGGTGCGGCCGCCCGGTCGGAGGTGGCGCCGGGTCTACGACCCGGTGAGGAGTCCCCGGCGGATCCGCAGGGCCTTCGGCGATGCGTTCCGGTCGAACACGATGGACTCCACCGTCCGGATCGCGATCCGGACCGGCAGGTTGAGCGTGAGGGTGTCGGTGCCGCGCCGCACGGTGAGCGGCACCGTTGTCCCCTCCGCGCGCCCGTAGCGCGCCCGGAACCGGGCCCCGAACGTCGCGTCGCTCACGGGGATCTCGCCCACGCGGTCGAGGACGTCTCCCGGGCGCACGCCGGCTTCGGCCGCCGCGCCGCCGGGCTCCACCTCCGTCACCACGATGCCTGACGAGTCGCTCAGGGTGAAGACGCCGATCCGCGGTTCCCGGATCGAATCGACGTTGAGCCGGAGTCCGGCCAGGGGGAGCGTGCTGGCCCACGGGAACGGCTCCCGCCCGTCGACGTACTTAGCGTTGAACTCCTCGAAGGAACGTCCCCCCGCCGCGCGTGAGACAGCGTTCCACCAATCCTGAGACGTGAAGCCGCGTCCCGCCTTGAACGACGCCGTGTAGACCTCCTTCATGACGTCGTCCAGCGAGCCCTGGTTGTCGCTCGCGTCGCGGATCACGATGTCCAGCAGGAACCCGGCCAGCGACCCCTTGGGATAGTAGATGTACTGCGTCCCGTCGGCGGGATGGATCCAGGTGCTGAGCGAGGCGTCCTCCAGCGCGATCGCCGGCAGGTTCGCCACCTCGTTCATCTTCCCGCTCGTGACGTCCAGGAACTCCGCCGAATCCAGGATCCCGCCGCGCACCTGCGCGATGTCCGCGTAGTAGTCGGTGATCCCCTCGCTCACCCAGAGCCACGGGGTGGGCTGCGTACGGTCGTACTCGTACGGCACCATCTCCGCGGGCCGCATCCGCTTCACGTTCCAGACGTGGAAGAGCTCGTGCGCCGTGATCGACGGGAAGGCCGGATGGCCGATGATGAGCGGCGTGTAGATGCCGACGTGCGAGTTCTGGTGCTCCAGCGCGCTCCCGCCGCCGTAGCTCGAGTCGAAGACGATGAGGTTCGTGTACGTCTCGTACGGCGTGTCATCGAAGACGTCGATCATGGGCGGGATCATGCGACGCACCTGGTCCGAGAAGGCCGCGCGCGCCGGACCCTGGAGCATGCCGGCGGGATACGTCGCGGTCCGCACCCACTTCCCCGCGACCTCCACGCTGTCCACGTCCATGCGCCCCACGAAGAACGGCATGTCCACGAGGTCGTGGTAGTTGCCCGCCGTGTACGCGCGCGCCGTGCCCGCCGGCCGCATCCCCGTCATCACCTGCCAGTCCTGCTCCGTCGTCACCGACACCGTGGCCGCGAAGTCGGTCCCCCGCCCTTCGGCCCACGGGAAGACGTTCGTGCCGTTGAAGAACGCGAAGTCGGGCTTCGACCAGGCCATCGCGTTGTCCAGCGAGTCGGCGGTGAAGGTGAACGACACCGTGACCGGCCCGGCGGCGTTAGGCATGATCCGCCAGGTGTCGTAGTCGAGCTTGTCCCAGTCCAGGGCGCGCCCGCCCGCCTCCGCCTTGAAGGCGTTGACCTTTCGCGCGTAGAACGAGAGCTCGTATGCCCCCGGCGTCCACGCGGGGAGCGAGAGGAGCACCGGATCGCGCCCGGCCGCCGTGAAGGACATCGTCACGTGGAGCTGCCGCGTGGGCGCAGTGGTCCGGTCGAAGCGCACGCCGTACCGGATGTTGGTGATCGGCGCCGACGTCGGGGCGGCGGAACGCGGAGCAGCCGCCCGGGCGGGCGCACCCCGCTGTGCGGCGGCAACCGGGACGACGGCGGAGAGCGCGCAGGCGGCGAGCGCGAGAAAGCGCATGGAAGAGATCCGGTGGAAGAGGCTGGCCGTACTGGCTGCGAAGTCTAACAGGTCGTAACACGCGCGGGCGATCCAGCGCCGGTGACACGAGTTACGGCACGGGCACCGCGTTCCGTGTGGTGACGGACCGCTCACCGGAGGCGCCGGCCGGCGTCGCGCGGCGCCGCCCCTCACCATACCGCCCGATGTGCAAATGGTTCGGCCCATGACGTCTCCCGGACAGCCGCACGTTCGCCGTGGCCTCGAGTCCGACTGCCAGGAGCCCGTCCATGTCTTCGCCCCTTTTCGTCCGTGCTGCCTCCCTCGCGCTCGTGGTCCTTGCGCCCGTGGCCGCCTGCAGCCGCGAGCCGATCTCTGACCGACCCGCGGAGCAGGCGCTGCAATCAGAAGTGCCGCGCGCGACAGACGCCCCTCCCGCCGCTCCGCGTCCCGCATTCGCGGGTGACGCCGCCAAGATCTCGGCAGAGCGGCGCACGCGGCTCGCCTTCAACGCGGCCACCGGCCAGCTCCCCGCGGTCCGTGACACGTCGACGGCGCCCAGCATGATCATCCGGGTCGGCGACGTGTCGGTGCTCGTGGATTCACTGGAGCCCGCCGTCGCCCTGGTCCGGCAGCTCGCGGAACGGCTGGGCGGGTTCGTCGCGAACACGGCGATGCAGACGGGCCCCGAGCACATCCGCAGCGCCACGCTCACGCTGCGCGTGCCCTCGGCCCGCTACGACGAGGCGTTAGGTGGCCTCGAGCCAGTCGGCGAGATCGAGACGGTGCACACGAACGCCGAGGACGTGGGCGAGGAGTTCGTCGATGTGCAGGCGCGCGTCGCCAACGCGCGCCGCCTCGAGACGCGGCTCGTGGAGCTGCTCGCGACGCGCACCGGTCGCCTCGACGACGTCCTGGCCGTGGAGCGCGAGCTCGCGCGCGTGCGCGAGGAGATCGAGCGCTACGAGGGGCGGCTGCGCTTCCTGCGCGCGCGCGTGTCGCTGTCCACGCTCACCGTCACGGTCCATGAGCCCGCGCCGCTCGTGGGCGTGAACCCCGGCGCGAACGTGATCGGCGACGCCTTCGTCGACGCGTGGCGCAACTTCGTCGCGTTCCTGGCCGCACTCATCGCCGCGCTCGGCTGGCTGGTACCCGCGGGGCTGATCGGTGCCGGGGTCGTCGCGATCGCCCGGCGGTTCGCCGCACGCCTCGTCCGCAGGCCGCGCCCGCTTCCCCCCGCCGACGATCACCCCTCCGTCGCCGCGACGTGACGTGACGGACTCGACGCCTCGCGGTGGGCTGGTGATATTCGAAGCGTCACCCACCCACCGGCCGAACGCTTCGATCATGCCGCTGGCTCTGTCACGCGCCGTCCTGCTCGCCGCATTCGCTCGTCCTGCGTTGCCCGGCGGAGACTCCGGCGCCGGCAGCTACCGTCCTCGCCCTCTCTCAGCCAGGACGCGTGCCACGACCCGGAGTCGACCTCCCGGGGTCAATCGTGCAATCTTGTGAAGGTTCACCGAGCCCTCTGGCAGGTGCCGGTTGTGGTCCAGACAACTCCAGCCTGGCCTGCTGCGGCTCGGTGAACCACCTCTTCGTCATTTACCGCCAGACCAGGACATCATGCGCGCGTCGGCGGAGCTGATCCTGCGGACGAATGTGCCCGCCACGTATCTCGGCGGGCGCGCCGTCTACCAGAAGACGGTGCCGTGACCGCGCTCCCTGCCATCCGCCTGGCGATGCTGGGCGGCGTCCTCCTCTTCGGCGCGGTCTGCTGGGCGCTCCAACGGTCACCCGACTGGGCGCCGGCGTCCAACGTGGACCCCGAATCGCTGCGCCTCGTGGCGCGCCTGCTCTGGGCCGGCGCCATCGCCGGCGTGTTCATCCTGATGATGCGCGCGCGGGGCGTGACGTCCGCCGCGCGGGCCAGCACCCTGGGCATTCTGAGCTGGGCGTTAGGCGAGATGGTGGCCCTCTTCGGGGCCGTCGTGTACTTCCTCACGGGCGTCGCCACCTGGTACATCGGCGGCGTCGTGTTTCTCGCGCTCACCTTCCTGCTCCTCCCCGGCCGGCTCCCGCGCTGATGCGGGCGATCGCGTTGCTTCCCGCGGCGACGGAGATCATTGCCGCGCTCGGTGGCCTGGATCGGCTGGTCGGCGTCACGCACGAGTGCGACCACCCCCCCGCGGTGCGCCACCTGCCGCGCGTCGCCGCGAGCGTGGTCGACCCGGCCTGGAGCGCCGCGCAGATCGATGCCGCCGTGCGTGAACAGGCGTCGATGGGTGCGCCGCTCTTCCGGCTCGACGAGGCGCTGATCGCCCGCCTCGAGCCGGATGTCATCTTCACGCAGGCGGTCTGCGACGTCTGCGCCGTGTCCGAGTCGGACGTCCGGGCGCTCGCGACGCGCCTTCCGTCCGCCCCCTCGGTGGTCACGCTGCGCGCCGACAGCTTCGACGGCGTCTTCGCCGACATCGAACGCGTGGGCGAGGCGATCGGCCTGCCCGAGGAGGCGGTGGAGCTCGTCATGGGCCTGCGCACACGCCTCGGGCGCGTGCACGACACGCTCAGGCGGGCCCACGCCCCGCGCCCGCGCGCCATGGTGATCGAGTGGCTCGACCCGGTCTTCGTGGCCGGCCACTGGGTTCCGGAGATCGTCCGTCGCGCGGGCGGCGTGCCCCTCCTCGTGCAGCCCGGCGAGCACTCGCGCACCAGCACCCCGCGCGAGGTCCAGGCCTTCGCGCCGGAGGTCCTGCTGATCGCCCCGTGCGGCTTCCGCATCGAGCGCGCCGCCCGCGACGCGCGTGCCACGCTCGCCAGCGAAGACTGGCACTGGACCCGGGATCGTCGGGTCTGGGCTCTCGACGGCAACGGCCTCACCTCACGCCCGGGCCCGCGGCTCGTCAACGGCGTCGAGACCGTGGCGCGCATCTTCCACCCCGACCTCTTCCCACCCCCGTCCGCTGCGGACGCCCGGTCCCTGTGAACGGTGGGGACGGGGTCCGCCCCCGTTTACCTTCCTCCGTCCGACACCCCGGCGGGAATCGCCATGCTCTCCGAATCGTCACTCGCCTTCCTGCGGCGCCTGCTGGACGCGCACGGTCCATCCGGCTTTGAGACGCGCCCGGCCGGCGTCTGGCGGGAAGAGGCCCGCACGTTCGCCGCCGTCGGCGGCGACGTGGCCGGCAACAGCACGGCGGTGGTGCACCCCGATGGCGCCCCGACGATCATGCTCGCCGGTCACATCGACGAGATCGGCGTGATCGTCACGTGGATCGACGACGACGGGTTCGTGCACATCGGCGCGATCGGCGGATGGGACCCGCAGGTCCTGGTCGGGCAGCGAATCCGCTTTCTGGGGCGCGAGGGCGATGTGGTCGGCGTGGTGGGGCGCAAGCCGATCCACCTGCTGAAGCGGGACGAACGCGACCAGGCGGCGAAGATCACGGATCTCTGGGTGGACGTGGGCGCGGCCTCGCGCGCCGAGGCCCTCCAGCGACTCGACGTGGGCGATCCGGGGGTGATCGACGCACCCGCGCTCGCGATGCCTAACGATCGACTCGTGTCGCGCGCGATCGACGATCGCATCGGGGCGTTCGTGGTCCTCGAGGCGCTGCGCCGGTACGCGGAGCGCCCCGGCCACGCGCGCGTCGTGGCGGTGGCCACCACCCAGGAGGAGATCGGCCACCACGGGGGCGGCGCCCTCATCTCCGCCAGCCGGCTCGGGCCCGCGATGGCCATCGCCGTCGACGTCACCCATGCGACGGACCACCCATCCGCGGAGAAGAAGGAGACGGGGGAACACCGCCTCGGCGGCGGTCCCGTGCTCGCCCGCGGCTCGCTCATCTCGCCCGTGGTCTACCGCCTGATTCGCGAGGCCGCCGCGCGCCTCGAGATTCCCGTCTCGGTGCAGGCGGTCGGCGGCGAGACGAGCACCGACGCCGATTTCATCCACCTCGCGCGCGAGGGCGTGGCGACGGCGCTCGTCTCCGTGCCCAACCGCTACATGCACTCCCCCGGAGAGATGGTCAGTCTGCTCGACGTGGATCGCCTCGCCGCCCTCCTCGCGGAGGTCTGCCGCGCGGTCACGCCCGACACCGACTTCACCGCGCGATAGATGGTCCGGGTCCGCGGCGAGCGGGGCCACCGCGGCCGCCGTGCCCGGGCCCCGCGTCACCCGGCTTCAGCCCG
>DATIGO010000393.1:0-6761 GCA_035454665.1 Gemmatimonadaceae bacterium
CAAACTCGCCGAAAGGCGACGACGCAGAGCCACGGAGCTTCGGCGGTCCCCGTGACCGCCATGCCAGCCGAGCCGCCAGCGAGACCCCCGCGAGGGGTGATCGCTGGCGGCTTTCTTCGTGGCCCCTGTGCTGGGCAGCAGGGGGAATCACTGATGTCGCACCCGCACCGGCTGCCGGCCACGTACAGCCCCGCGCCGCGCCTCCGGCACCACGCCGGACCGTTCCTGCGCGCCGACACGGCCGCTCCTGACGCCCCCCGAGATCATACCAGCTCGCTGTACGCCTGACCGCGTTCGGCGGCCTCACGCCGCGGCGGTCACGCCGCGGCGCGCCGTGCCACTCGCCTCGTCGCACCGCCCCACGGAGGAACACCATGCTTCGCAGGTTCAAGGTCCCTCACCGGCCGCGTTCCCGCTTCCGCCATCACCTGCTCCTCGTCGCCGCGCTCGCAGCCTGTCGCGGAGAAGACGTCACGGGGCCGGTCCCCGGCGCGGACGCGGCCTTCGACGGCGCTGGCACCTACGTCCTCGTCGGCGCCGGCAACATCGGACGCTGCGGGTCCAACTACGACGAAGCGACCGCCCGCCTGCTCGACGGCATTCCCGGCGTCGTGTTCACCGCCGGCGACAACGTCTATACGGACGGCACGCTGGCCTCCTTCCAGAACTGCTTCGGTCCTTCCTGGGGGCGGCACAAGTCACGCATCCGCCCCGCGCCGGGGGAGACGGAGTACACTGTCTCGGGCGCGTCGGGCTACTTCGACTACTTCGGCGCCGCCGCGGGTGACCGGGGCAAAGGGTACTACAGCTACGACCTTGGCGACTGGCACGTGGTGGTCCTCAACACCGGGATCCCGACGTACGCCGGCTCACCGCAGGAGCAGTGGCTCCGGGCCGACCTCGCCGCGAGCCCCAAACGCTGCACCGTGGGCATCTGGCACTATCCGCTCTTCAGCTCCTACAGCACCCACGTGCGCAGTGCCATCAAGCCACTGTGGGACGCGTTATACGACGCGGGCGCGGAGCTCGTCGTGAACGGTCACTACCGCCATTACGAGCGCTTTGCACCGCAGTCGCCCACGGGCGCCGCTGATGCAAAGGGCATCCGGGAGTTCATCGTCGGCACCGGCGGTACGGGCGTGAATGGATTCGACACGGTGATGCCGAACAGCCAGGTTCGAAAGGCGGGTGTGTACGGCGTCCTCAAGCTCACGCTTTCACCCGACGCCTACTCGTGGCAATTCGTGTCGAAGAGCGGGCAATCGTTCACCGACGCGGGGAGCGGGACGTGCCACGGCGGAGGCAGCACCGCTCCCACGGTCAGCTCGGTCGAGCTGACGCCGTCGAGCGTGAGCGTCCAGGTCGGAGCCACGGCTCAGCTCACGGCCGTTGCCAGGGACGGCTCGGGCAGCGCGATCTCGGCCGTCACCATGGGATTCACGAGCCTGAACACGGGGATCGCCACGGTGTCGGCGTCCGGCATCGTGACCGGTGTCGCGGGCGGCCTCACCAAGGTGATCGCGACGAGCAGTGGGAAGAGCGATACCACGACGGTCACGGTGACGACGCTTTCGACCGCGCCGGCTGTGCGCCCAGGCTACTACGTGGCACCGAACGGCCTGTCGACGAACGACGGGAGCTACAGCCGGCCGTGGAATCTCGCGACCGCGCTGAGCGGCGCCGGCGGCCGAGTGCAGCCCGGAGACACCGTCTGGATGCGTACCGGCACGTACAAAGGTGACTTCCGCGGGGCCGTGAGCGGCACGAGCGGCCGGCCCGTGGTGTTACGTCAGTATCCCGGTGAGCGTGCGACCATCGACGGGACGCTGCGCGTGGACGGTCACGATCTCGTGCTCTGGGGCTTCGAGATCATGCGCTCGGCGCCCAGCGGCGCGTTGCCGGGGCTCATGTCACGCGGCGCACGTCAGAGGTTCATCAACATGGTGATCCACGATGCGGCGCAGCAGGGCGTGACGTTCTGGGACGAGGCCATCGATTCGGAGATGTACGGCAGCATCGTCTATAACAACGGAACCCACGAGAACCTCGATCACGGCGTCTACCTCCACAACAACACGGGCACGAAGCTCGTCGCCGACAACGTCTTCTTCAACAACCTCGCCTACGGTGTCCACGCGTATGCCGGCCCGTCGGATGTCACACAGCGCAACATCCACGTGGTGGGTAACGTCTCGTTCAACAACGGAACGATCTCGACCCAGTACGCCGCCAAGGGCAACATCATCATCGGCGCCGAGGTTCCCGGCGAAGGGATGCGCGCGGTCGACAACCTGCTCTACTTCTCCGGTTCGGCCGGAACGAACATTCAGGTCGGCTACAAGGCGGCGAACCGCGACATCACGGTCACCGGCAACACGATCCACGGCGGACGCATGGGGCTTCGCGTAGACGACTGGGCCAGCGCCATCGTGCAGAACAACACCATCGGTGGCCCCAGCTACGTCGTGGACCTGGCGGATGCGCCCTCGGGACACAACTGGGCCGGCAATCGCTACTACCGCAGCGCGACCGCCTCGGCGTGGATCAGCCGCGGCAGCGCCATGACCCTGTCCGGTTGGAAGTCGGCCACCGGCCTGGGCCCCACGGACGCAGTGGTGGCGAGCGCACCGACCACCACGCAGGTGTTCGTGCGCCCCAACAAGTACGAGCCAGGACGGGCGCTCGTCGCGGTCTACAACTTCGGCCAGCAGGGGAGCGTGAGCGTCAACCTGTCCGGCGTGCTGGCGGTCGGGCAGGGCTTCGAGGTGCGCAACGTGCAGGATTTCTTCGGGTCACCGGTCGTCAGCGGCACGTACAGCGGCGGAACGATCACCATTCCCATGACGGGCGTGGCGCCGCCTCCCAGACTGGGCCGCGTCACCCCGACGCCGCCCCGGACGGGCCCCTACTTCGACACGTTCGTGGTGGTGCCGAAGTAGGAGGCACGCGCTCTGCAGGTCATGAAGACGCCCCGGACACGCCGCACTCGCGTGTCCGGGGCGTTCCCGCATCCGCGATCCTGTATCCGATTCGCGGTCCCGCGCCTTACTGGCCATGCGCGAATCCCTTGCCGTACCACAGCTTTGGCGGAGTGTCCTGTTCACCCCGGTTTTGCTTGTAGCGAGCGCAACCGGGGGCCCGGACGGCGATCGCTCAGTCACCGTGGCGTTGCCGGGTGCGTCCTATGAGGTCGCCCCCGGCGGCAGCCCCGATGGCGACGGGTCGGCCGCGCAGCCCTGGGATCTCGCCTTCGCGCTCTCCGGCGCCCGCGGCCGGCTGCAGCCAGGCGACACGGTCTGGCTCCGTGGCGGGCGATATGTGGGCTCCTTCAAGACCTCGCTGACGGCGCTCCCGGAGCGGCACATCGTGTTCCGCGCCTGGCCCGGCGAACGGGCCACGATAGACGGAACGCTCCGAGCCGATGGCGCCTTCCTCACGTTCTGGGGATTCGAGATCACCCAGGCCGATCCGGTGCGCTCGAACACGTACGGGCTCCAGGCGCGCACGCGCGGTGGGCGGTTCATCAACCTCGTCATCCACGACGCCGGCACGATGGGCGTGAGCTTCTGGTCGCCCGCGGAGGACGCCGAGCTCTACGGCTGCATCATCTACAGCAACGGGACCCACGAGAATCTCGATCACGGCGTCTACGTGCACAATGAGCGCGGGCGCAAGCTGGTCGCGGACAACGTGTTGTTCAACAACCTGGCCTATGGCATTCATCTGTTCGCGGGCCGGAACAACGCGCCGCAGCGCGACGTGCGCATCGAAGGCAACATCCTCTTCAACAACGGCACCATCTCGCGACGATACCGCGCCAAAGGCAACATCATCGTCGGTGGCAGCGTCCCGATGTCCGGGATGGAGGTGCTGAACAACGTTCTGTACTACTCGTCCGGGCTTGGCGGCGAGAATCTGCGACTGGGTTACGACTCCGTGCCGAATGGCGCCGCCGTGGTGCGCGGGAACCATCTGTGGGGCGGCGCCACGGCGTTGCGATGGGAGGCGTGGGCCGGGGCTCGCGTCGAGCAGAACGTGCTGGGAGGGGCGAGACGCGCGGTGGCGGGTCCGGCCCTGGACGGCAACAATACACTCCACGAGGCGCCGGGGCCGGGCGGCGCGACGGTCTTCCTGCGGCCCAACCGCTACGAGGACGGCCGCGCGTTCCTGGCCGTCCACAACTGGGCCCGCGCACCTTCGGTTGCCGTCGACCTCACGGGAGTGCTGCGCGTGGGGCAACGCTACGAGATCCGCAACGTGCAGGACGTGTTCGGACCGCCCGTCGCCCATGGCATCCACGACGGCGATCCGGTGCGGCTCACCATGGCCGGCGTGACCCCGCCGCGCCCCGTTGGCCGGAGCGCCGGGGCGCCGACGCGCACGGCGCCAGCGTTCGACGTCTTCCTGGTGACGATGGTCAGCGCGGATTCAGGACCGAGCGGTAGATCTCGATGACGCGCTCCGTGAGGAGCGTCTCGTCGAGATGCCGCACGGCGCTGCGTCCGTCCACGCGGGCGCCCCGGCGGAGTACCTCCTCGAGGTGCGCCGCGATCGTCTCCGGCCGTTCGTCGTAGCACACGGCGCAGCCCGCCACGCCGGCGAGCCGCTCCGGCACATCGCCGACGGGAACGGCCACGACCGGCAGGTTGCAGGCGAGCGCCTCCTTCACGACGTTGGTCGAGCCTTCCTGCATCGACGTGACGAGAAGCGCGTCGCAGGCATTCATGTACACCGGGATCTCTTCGTGCGGCACGCGCCACGCGACCACGAGCCGCGCCGGCAAGCGCGGGCTCATGGCATCGACGGCCGCCTTGGCCAGGCCATGGCGCTTGCGCGCCTGCGTCGGGCGGCCGAGGAAGAGGACCAGTCGCTCGTCCGGCGCGAAGCCGAGTTGTGCCCGCGCGGCGTCCCGCGGCATCGGCCGGAACAGCCGAAGGTCCAACCCCGAAGGGATGACGTGAACCGGTGCCTCGGTCGCGAAGTGCTGGCGCATGAAGTCGGCTACCACGATGACGGCGTCGGCACGGCGGGCGACGAGCCGCGAGGCCCTCTGGAGTGCGCGACCTCGCAGTGAGTAGCGACCGTCTCTGTCGCGCACCACGCCCAGCAGATCACTGCCCCGGAAGGTCACGACGAGCGGCAGCCGCTTCGGAAGCGCGAGCAGTCCGCTCTGGCCGAACTGCGCGTGCACCAGGTCGTAACGGTCGGGCACCAGGAGCGACTGCGCGCGCCACCACATCGTCGCGTATTTGTACGGATTCTGGTCGCCACGGAAGGCGAAGACATCCACGTGCACACCGGCAGCCTTGAGGAAATCGGCCTGGCGCTTGATGAACGTGGTGCGCGGAGCCCCGGGGCTGGGCCACTCGCTCGTGATCATGAGGACGCGCAGGGTGTCTTGCGTCGCGGGGGGTGTCGGCGTCGGTGGCGCCAGCACCCCGCGCTGCCAGGAGGTCAACGAGGGGAACGTGATCATGTCGGTCGGTGAGTTCCCTCACCCCTCTTGGACGGGAGTTGCACCGGGCGCCGCTGCGCGGCCGCGGAGATCGCCATCGTGCCGGGACGCAGTCGTGGCCACCGTCGCGCCCGTCGTCGAACGGGAGCGATGGCGGCGAAGCCCGGCGTGAGCGCCCGCGCCGCAGATCGCACCACGAGGTCGCGGGGCACATTGCGGGAACGCGCATCGGGTCGGGCCGCGGAAGTTCGAATCCGCAGGCACGAGCGGGGATCGAGGACCCCGCGGTGAGCACAACAGGCGATGTCGGTACGCACTTCGTTCATGGTCGTACCTGCGTCATGAGGCGACAGAGGTACGGTGGAAGGGGTCCTTCCACCCCGGCCTCCCAGCGCCCGCCACCGCCCGCGCGGGGAACTTCGCATGCCCTCGGCGACGCGCAGCAGCGGGACCGTGGATGCCGGTACGTGGGGTCCTACGCAAGCCGCGCGCCCGCGCCGCCACGCACGCAGCGGCCGTTGCGCACTCGGCGGCACGTTCGCGGAGGACGGGGTGGAAGCCCCGTCACTGCCCCACGTCGCCCCCTCGTCGCCCCAGATCGCGACATCGCTGCACGTCGATGCTCGGCAGGGGCTGCGACTTGCGCGGCCCGGGGTGGTCACTGGTGGCCTTCAGCCGGTCCCCCGCAGCGTCGGCGGGGCTCCTGAAGGGAGCGACGCCCCGGCAGCGCCATGCCGAATCGGCGCAATCCGAGCTCGACCATTTCACACTCGAGCGACGCGAAGATCGGTGATGAGCGGGCGGTTCACCCACGCGCGCCACATCCGACCACTCGCGAGGCGCACGGCGATTCCCAGCTCCACCCGACGGCACGGTGGTGGGAGGCCAGACGGGGATGGCGGTCATTGGCCTCGCCTGCGGCGCCGGCGCGATCCCGGAATTGTGGCCTGCATCACCAACGAGTCGCGGGGAGGGCCGGGCGTGTCGGCGGACTTCGGACCCGAACGCTCGGGCGGATGAAAGTCTGTGACGTGACGAAGCCGCGGGTCGTCTATTCTTTTCGCGTCACGCACCACCGGGATGCTCGTTAGGTTCCGGGCCGTCGCGACGGGCGCCGGCGATGCCGCTTTTTCTTGCGGGATCGCCGGTCGCTCCTTAAGATCCGCGCCTGAGTTTGCGGATGTTCCTCCCGAGAGTGGTCTCACGACCTAGGGTGCGTACCCCCGCGTGACAGACCATTCGACGCTGCTCAGAGCAAACTCGCCGAAAGGCGACGACGCAGAGCCACGGAGCTTCGGCGGTCCCC
>DATIGO010000394.1:0-8739 GCA_035454665.1 Gemmatimonadaceae bacterium
CGTGAAGACCGTCACCTCGGCGTGTGGATCGCCCGCGGCGCGCAGTACGGAGTCGACCAGCGACCGCACCACGTCGAGTGCAAACGAGGCGCCGGGCTGCGGCGGCCGCCACCCGTTTCGATTCACCGCGAGCCGCTCACGCCTCGCGCGCGCGGCGGCGGCGGCGGTCAGATACCCTTCGCGCTGCATGAGCGCGAGCACGAGGTTGCGCCGGGCGAGCGCGCGCGCGTGGTCCCGCCGCGGGGTATACGCCGAAGGACCCTTCGGCAGGGCCGCGAGCATGGCGCCCTGCGCGACCGTGAGATCGCGCACCCGGCGGCCGAAGAGATCCCGGCTCGCGGCGTCCACCCCGTAGACCCCGTTCCCCAGATAGATCGCGTTGAGGTAGATCTCGAGGATCCGTTCCTTCGAGAGGTTGTTCTCGAGCAGCCGCGCCATTCGCAGCTCGAGCAGCTTGCGGCCGAGCGAGCGTCCTCGAGGGACCCGGTGGGCGAGGAACGTGTTCCGGGCCACCTGCATGGTGATGGTGCTGAACCCCTCACGCACGCCGAGCGAGCTCACGTTGCGCACCACGGCGCGTCCGACGGCCCGCCAATCGAGGCCACGGTGCTCGTAGAAGCGGCGATCCTCGGTCGCGATGAACGCCTTGCGAACGTGCGCCGGCACCGCGGCGAGGGGAACGTTGACGCGGCGGACCATCGTCAGGCGGCCCATCGAGCGGTCGTTCCGGTCCATGACACGACCGCCTTCCGGGGGCTGGTAGCGCCGGATCTCGGCGGGTGTGGGGCACCCCGCGAAGCCGCACGTCACCAGCCACACGTCCAGCAGCGCCAGCCCCCCCACGAGCGCCGCCAGCGCGGACACGGCGCGCCAGTGCCGTCGCATCCACCGGCGCGGCGGATCGCCGGGCGCCGCGGCCACGACGCGGCGCAGTCGGCGCAGAGTGACGAGAAATGGGGCTCGCAATGGAAGCACAGCCACCCGACGGCTGACGTGTGTACCCGAACCACCGAAGCCGGGAGACGGGTCTCGAGTGGGGTGACTCGTCACCCCTCGCTCGTCACTCGTCACTGACTCTTAGATACGGATTTGTCCCCCAGGGGTTTCCACCGCGAGGCCACCGGTTTACAGCCGCCACCCCCGCAGGCTTCGGAGCGCGCTCTCGACGGCGTCGCGCTGCGCCGGCTGCTCGGCGCGTGCGAGCAAGCGCTCGAAGGTTGCAATCGCGAGATCCAGCATGTCGTAGTCCCGCTCGGCTCCGGCGACGGCGGCGGCATTGTCGGCCATGGCTGCCAGCGCCAGGTCGTCGCCGGGGAATCGTTCCGCCACCTGCGCCCAGCGTTGTACGCGGCGGCGCGGGTCGGATTCCGACAGCGCCCAGAGATGCCACGCGCCCCGGTGCGACGGATCGACTGCAATCGCGCGGCTCGCCAGCTCTCCGACCGGCCCCGGCCCCCGGCCCTGCAACCACCACGCGTTCGCGAGGATGACGAGTGCCTGTGCGTCGGTGGGCTCGAGCTCCACGATGCGCTCATACACGGGCGCGATCACATCCGGATTGTCGCGGTACGGCTCGACGGCGGCGCGGAGCACCTGGCCGCCGGCCACACGCTGTACTGCCGCCTCGAGACGGCGCCGCAACTCGCCGGCGTTCCCGTGCGAGGCGTACTCGTCGAGGATCCCGGCGAGGGACGCAGCGAGTTCGTGTGTGGGAAGGTCCACGAACCCCAAGTTATCGCTCGGGGTGTCGGGGCGCCGTGAGCGGCGACGACCGGGAGCCACGGCGCCCGCTGCCTGCTGAGAGCGTTGCGCGATGGCGATCTCGTCGTCATCGGGGTAGCCCCGCTCAGCGCTCGACGTGACGATGACGAGAGCGGCTCAGCGGTGCCCGCGATTCCCGCCGCCGCCCCTGCGTCGGGACGGTCCGGGAAAAAGCGTGGCTCAGTATGTGCAGACTTCTCGCGTGGTTACCGCGCCTCAGCGCGATGGCCATGCTTGCGCGAAACGCGTTACCATGCGATACTCGATGCAGCCGCCGGCGATGCCATTGTCGCCCCCGGCAAGCGCGAGACTCCCGTGGTATTGCACCCCGAATCAGGCGTAGCACTCGGGAGCGCTCGCATAGACGTAAAGACGTCGCCGCCATCGCGTGAGGGATCCGCGAGGAGGCGTCGAATTGCGAGGATCGTGCGGACCAGGCACGGTCATTCCCGTCTCAGCCGTGTAATCCCGGAACTCCCGCACGCCGGTGACGTGTGCACCCGCGCGCATGCGTACCGTGGCGCACGTGAGTGACAGCGTAGTGCGAGATCAACGAGGCCCTGACGCGACCGCGCGTCCCGCCGACCACATTACCTCCAACTCTCTCCAGGCATGAACGAACGTCGACGCCCCGGTCGCCGGGGCCGCCGGCCATTTCATCGGCGGCGCCCCAACGACGCCGGCGGCGAACCCAGCCCGTACAGAGACGCCGTCCCCGAAGGCCAGATCGACGCGCCGCCCGACGCGGGCGTCGCGGATGCGGACGGACCGGCGGCCACCGAGGCCGAGGGCAACGACTCACCCCCGCGCTCCGGCAACGGCGAGGAAGACGGAGGGCCGAACGGCGCGGAGTCGGCCGTCTCGGAAACGCCCCCCGGCGCGCCGCCGCGACCCGACCGGCCCGACTTCCAGCACCGGCAGGATCGCGACTTCGACAACCAGCGAAACGGGCGCCGGCATCGGCGCCATCGCGGACGCGGTCGTCGCGGGCAGGAGCAGCAGTACCCCCCGACGCCCGTCACCGCCGATAGCGAGACGCTCGGATGGTTCGACCCGTCGCGCGACGGAGGATTCATCCGGCGCGCCGCGAGCAGCTACCTCGCCGAACCCGGCGATGCCTGGATTCCCCCGCACGTCGTCAGGCAGTATGCCCTGCGTCAGGGCGACATGGTCTTCGCCACGGCGGGGCGCGACCATCGGGGCCGCGTCGTCGTCGTCGAGGTCAAGACGATCAACGACGTCGATCCCGCCGAGCTCGGACGCCGGCCGGACTTCCAGTCGCTCACGGCCACCTATCCCGAGCGCCGCCTGACGATGGAGACAGGGCGTCCCGCGCGGGGCGGTCCCGAGCTCACGCGGCGCTGCATCGACCTCATGGCCCCCATCGGCTACGGCCAGCGGGCCCTCATCGTGGCACCGGCGCGCGCCGGCAAGACGATGCTGCTGCACGCCCTCACCGAAGGGATCGCGCTCAATCACCCCAACGCGGTGCTGCTCATTCTGCTGGTCGACGAGCGCCCGGAGGAAGTCAGCGAAGCGATCTCGTGGGGAGTGGGCGAGGTCATCGCCTCCAGCTTCGACCAGCCGGCCAACCGGCACGTCGAGGTCTGCGAGATGGTCCTCGAGCATGCGCGCCGCCTGGTCGAGATGGGCAAGGACGTCGTCATCGTGCTCGACTCGCTCACGCGCATGGCGCGCGCGCACAACACCGCCGAGCGCGGCAGCGGCCGCACCCTCTCGGGCGGTCTCGATTCGACCGCGATGGCCAAGCCAAAGGCGTTCTTCGGATCGGCGCGTGCCGTGCATCCAAAGGACGGCGGCGGCAGCCTCACGATCATCTCCACCGCGCTCGTCGAAACGGGCTCCCGGATGGACGACGTGATCTTCGAGGAGTTCAAGGGCACGGGCAACTGCGAGATCAAGCTCGATCGCTCACTGGCCGAGAAGCGGATCTTCCCCGCCTTCGACATCGCGGCGAGCGGCACGCGCCGCGAAGAGAAGCTGTACCGTCCCGATCAGCTCGACGCGATCTACACCCTCCGCCGCGGGCTGCAGCAGATGCCGCCGCAGGCGGCGATGGAGTGGATGATCAAGCGGATCGCGTCGACCCCCAACAACGACGCGTTATTGACGGGGCTCTAGGAGGGACGACAGGGGTGGAAGAGCGTGAGGGGTCGCGAGCGAGTGCCCGCGACCCCTCGGTCCTTCCCCGTCTCCTGCTCCTCTCTACTCGTCCACCCCGGCGCTGGAATCCAGATCCAGCGCCGCGCTGTTGATGCAGTAGCGGAGTCCCGTGGGTCTCGGACCGTCATCGAAGACGTGCCCCAGGTGTGCGCCGCACTTGTCACAGGTGACTTCGGTCCGGCGCATGAAGTGGCTGTGGTCGGCCTCGGAGCGAACGGAGCCCGGATCGATCGGTTCGAAGAAACTCGGCCATCCAGTCCCCGAGTCGAACTTCGTGCCGGAGGAAAAGAGCGGATTCCCGCAGACGACGCACCTGTAGACGCCGTCTTCGTGCGCATTCCAGTACTTCCCGGTGAACGCGCGCTCCGTTCCCTTCTCCTGCGTCACGTGGTACTGCTCGGGCGTGAGCCGCGCGCGGAGATCGGCGTCGGCGGCTCTCTTGGTATCGGTCATGTCGGTCCTCGTGGTTGAAGGCTCGCCACTGGAAGCTGATGGCGCGGCAACCCGCTCGGGCAACCAGGCCATCCGCGACCAGCCGCCGTTACTTCGACACCGCCCCCGCAGTCCCCGCGCGCCGTGGATCTCCTCCCGCGGTCACGATGTCATCGCCGATGACGATCGCCGCGCCATAGCCCATGCGCAGCTCGCCCTTCAGGGAGATCACGTTGAAGCGATATCCCATGGCGCGGAGGCGCGCCACGACGTCGGGGGAGATGCCATCCTCGACCGTGACGGCGACCTCGGCAGCTGCACCGGGCCCGCCTCCGCGTCCGCCTCCGCCCGGGAGGAAGCGGGGCTGCTCGAGCGCGCGCTGCGCGGAAAGGCCGAAATCCACGACCCCCACCAGCGTCTGGTAGACCGCGCTCGTGATCCACGCGTTGCCGGCCGCGCCTACCGCAAGAATCGGCCGGCGCGCCGCTCCGTTCCCGCGAAAGACGATCGTCGGTGCGAGCGTGCTGCCGTGGCGCGCGTAGGGAAGCCGCGCCCCGTACCCCTCCGGCGAAGTGCCATACGACGTCAGCTTGTCGTTGTACAGGAAGCCAAGTCCCGGCGTGACGTAGAAGTTCCCCCCCCACGTGCCGAGGGTCTGCGTGACCGAGACGACGTTGCCGTCGGCATCGGCGACGGCGAACGCCGTCGTTCCACTCGCGCGGCAGATCGCACCGGCCGCATGGACCTCGCCGAAGCACTCGTCCCCGGTCCCCGCGGCCGTGAGCTCCGGCTCTCCGGAGCCGTTGCTCGCGCGGCGCGTACCGTCGCAGGCGGCGGTGTTCGCCAGGACCCTCGGGTCGAGCGCGCGGGACGGATCGAAGCACTTCCAGCGCACGCGCGCCGTGTCCTTGTTCGTGAAGACCCCGGTGTTCACGGGCCAGAGACTCGGATCGCCCACGCGCCCGCGTCCGGAGGGGACGAGCTGCCAGGCGGCGATCATCGCGTGCAGGGTCGCCGCGTCCTCGGTGTAGGGCTTCGGTGACGGGAACTGCTCGAGCAGGTTGAGCTTCGCGACCAGGGTGGTGCCACCGCTCGCCGGGGGCGCGGCCGAATAGACGGTCGTGCCGCGATAGGTGCCCGTCATGGGCTCGCGGTCGGCGGCAAAGTACCGCGCGAGGTCCGTGAGACGCATGGCGCTCCCCTTCCCGCGCAGGTCACTGACCATGCGCTCGGCGACGGCGCCGCGGTAGAACCCATTGGCGCCTCCCTTCGCGATCTGCTCGAGCGCCCACGCGAGGTCCGGATTGCGGAGCGTATCGCCGGCCGTGAGCGGCCGCCCATCGCGGAAGAAGAGGGCGCGACTGCTCTCGTACTTCGCGAACGACTCACGCTCGCGGACGAGGGTGGTGGCGAGCCCGTCGCTCACGACGTACCCGTCGCGCGCCGCGCGGATGGCCGGGGCGAGCAGGTCCGCCCAGGCGACCTTCCGGCTCCCGTGGCGTTCCCAGGCGGTGTGCATCCCGGCCACGGTGCCCGGCACCATGGCGAGGAGGGGCCCGTCCGCGGGATACCGGCCGTTCTCGAGCAGCGACGCGTTCGCGAGGGTGGCCTCCTCGGGGACGCGCGCCATGAACTCGATCAGGGCCGGTCGTTCCATGCCGTTCAGGTGCACGAGCATCTCCCCATAGCCGCCGATCCCGCTGGCATCCGGTTCCACGACGCCTAACGCGAACGACACCGCCACGGCCGCATCGACGACGTTCCCGCCCTTGCGCAGGATCTCGAGGCCCGCTTCGGTGGCCACGGGATGGGCGCTCGACACCGCGGCGCGGCCCGACGCCTCGCGCCGCAGGGCCGGCCGCTCCCGCAGCATGGCGTGGAGGACCCGGTCCAGCGCCGCGTCGTCGGCCGCGCGTTCCGCGCGCGGGCGGTACGCGTCGCGCAGCACGTGCCACCGGCGGCGCTCCTCCGCGACGTCCGGCCCCGTGAAGTACACGCGATCCACGCGCTCCCACACGCGATCGAAGGCCTGCAGGTTCCTTCCGGCGCGGTCGATCGCAAGATCGACGGCCACGCTGGCCGGAGACTCGTCCGGCTCCACCGGTGCCCGTACGCTCACGAGGCGCTGCGCGGCGGGGGCGAACGACTCGCCCACCGTCCGGTCGCCGACCCGGTCGGGATCGCCGTTGTAGCCGGCGTCGTCGGGGGCGCGTTCGGCCAGGAGAAGCGTCCGGCCGTCGGGCGTCCACGCCGGAACGCCACGCAGCGTGCTCGCGACGTTCACGTACCGCCCATCGAGGGGCGCCACGTACACTCCGGCGCGGGGCGTGCCGGAGTAGAAGGCGAGCCGCCGGCCGTCGGGCGCCCACGTGGGGGTCTCCGGGGCACGGTCGCTGACGACGACGCTGTCGGCGGATCCTTCGACCGCGCGCACGCGGAGCCGCCGCCCGCCGTCGAAGTACTGCACGTACGCCACCCGTTGCGCGTCCGGCGACGCGACCGGCCATCGCTCGGCCGCTTCGCCTCTCGTCAGGCGCCGTTCCGTGCCGTCGGCGGCGCGGACCCACAACCGTGCCGCCGTACCCCGGCCGCGCACGAAGACGATGACGCCCCCGCGCGCGATCGCGGGCTCGACATCGGGCCCCGGATCGCTCGTCAGGCGCTCCGGCGTCCCTGCCCGGCCCGCGCGGGACACGGCCAGCCGCCAGAGATCCGCGTTGCCGTCCCGGTCGGACGAATAGACGATGAACGCGCCGTCGGGGGACCAGGCCGGATGCCGGTCCCACGCCGATCCCGTCGTCAGGCGGCTCCACCGGCGGCCCGCCGCGTCGCGCAACCACAGGTCCCCCTCGACCGAGACGACGAGTCGGCCGTCGGGGGCAAAGGCGGGATCGCGAACAGGAGGCGCGTTGCCCCCCTGCGTGAGAAGGGCGACCGCCAGCAGGATGCGCATCGGTGGGGCCTCGGTTCGAAGGGGGCCCTCGCACAGTGGCAAGAGCCGGACATCGAACGATTCGCCAGCGATCCCGTCTCGTCAACCCGCGCGCCCCGCGACACATTGATGCGCCCGTTGGCCAGGCGACTGGAAGCAGGAAACAGAGGTGTCATCCGTTTCACCATCACCAGCCCCCCGCCGCCGGCACCAGCCCGGCCTCCCTTCGTGCCCCACCCCTCCTACGATCTCGACGCCATCCGTCGTGGCATCCCGATACTCCAGCGGGCCGTTCCCATGAACAACTGCTCGCAGGCCCCGCTGTCGGACGTCACGCGCCGCGCCGCGGAGGAGTTCCTCGCCTCGTGGAACGGGCGCGGCATGGACTGGGACCGCTGGATGGAGGAGGTCGACCTCGCGCGCGCGACGTTCGCGCGGCTGATCAACGCCGAGGACGACGAGATCGCGGCGGTGACTTCGCTCTCGCACGCCGCGACGGTGATCGCGAGCGCGCTCGATTTCGGCGGGGACCGCCACACCGTGGTGGCGAGCGACGCGGAGTTTCCCACGGTCGGGCACGTCTGGCTCGCCCAGGCGTCGCGTGGCGCGCGCGTGCGCTGGGCGCCGCTCCCCGGGGGCGCGCCGTCGATCGAGGAGTACGACCGCGCAATCGACCGCTCGACGGTGATCGTCTCGGCCACACATGCCTGGTATCTCAACGGCGTGCAGCAGGACATCGCGGCGCTGGCGCGGCTGGCGCACGACCGCGGCGCGCTCATCTTCGTCGATGCCTATCAGTCGGTCGGCACGGCTCCGATCGACGTGAAGGCGACGGGCGTCGATTTCCTGGCCTCGGGGACGCTCAAGTACCTGATGGGGACGCCCGGCATCGCGTTCCTGTACGTGCGTCGCGGGCGCATCGCCGATCTGCGCCCGACCGTCACCGGATGGTTCGGCCGGGAGAACCCGTTCGCATTCGACGCTACGCGGCTGGACTGGTCCGCGCGCGCTACCCGCTTCGAAGCGGGCACGCCGGCGATCTTTTCGGCGTACGTGAGCCGGGCCGGCATGGCACTGCTGCTCGACGTGGGGCTTGCGGCCATCGGCGAGTGGAACGCGACGCTCTCCCGATACCTGATCGAAGGTGGCCGGGCCCGCGGCCTCGTGCTGCACGGACCGGGCGACCTTTGCCCGAAGACGCCGACCACCGCGTTCGTCTGCCCCGGCGATTCGCACGAGGTCGAGCGGCGCCTTCGCGATCGCGGCGTGATCGCCTCGGCCAGGGGCCCCGTCATCCGTCTCGCGCCCCACTTCTACTCCTCGCTCGAGGACTGTGACCGGGCACTCGACGCGCTGGCGGCGGAGCTGAGAGGCGCGTGACCACCGTACAGCCGCCGCCGACGCCCGGCGCGGGGAGTGCTGCGCGCCGC
>DATIGO010000395.1:0-17739 GCA_035454665.1 Gemmatimonadaceae bacterium
GACGGCCCCTTCGCGGACGCGCTCCGCGCCCGCGACATCCCGGTGGCGCCGCGCGGCGCGTCGACCATCGCGCTGCTCGAGCGGAACGGCGTGCTCGACGCGCGCCCGCTGCTCATCCACTGTGTGCGCGCCGACGACGCCGACATCGGCCGGATCGCTGCGCACCGGTGCTCCGTCGCGCATTGTCCTGCCTCGAACGCGAAGCTCGGCCACGGCACCGCACCCGTTACTGCCATGCTCGACGCGGGGATCGCCGTGGGACTCGGCACCGACTCGGTGGCGAGCAACAATCGGATGGATCTGCTTGACGAGGCGCGCCTCGCGGTGCTGATGCAGCGCGCGCGGACTCGCCGCCCCGACGCGCTCTCCGCGGCGGGCGCGCTCGCGCTGGCGACGATCGGCGGCGCGCGCGCGATCGGTCTGGACGCGGAGATCGGTTCGCTCGAGATCGGAAAGTCGGCGGATCTGGCCGCGTTTCCGATCGATGGCCTGCGGACGGTGCCTGTCTACGAGCCGGAGTCGACGGCCGTGTTCGCTCTTTCGGGGCGTGCCGCCCGCCTGGTCACGGTGGCCGGCGAGGAGCTGGTGCGCGACGGCGCGCTCGTGAGGGATGTCACGGCCGATCTCGAGACGGTTCGCGCCGCGGCACGCCGGCTGGACTTCTTCGGCCGGGACGGGACGTAGCTCACTGCTGGCCACCCCGCCTTTCGGCACGTTATCCTTACCTCACCACTTCATTGAGGGAGACCGTGATGAAGGATCGCGCCTCGGGACGAACGGCAAAGATCTGGCGCGACGGCGCCCTCGTGGACTGGAACGACGCGAACATCCATGTGATGAGTCACGTGGCGCACTACGGCTCCAGCGTGTTCGAGGGGATCCGCTGCTATGAGACCCCCGGCGGGACCGCCGTCTTCCGGCTGCACGAGCACATGAACCGCCTCATGGACTCGTGCCGCATCTACCGCATGCCGATGGAGTACACGGCCGAGGAGCTGGTGCAGGCCACCGTCGAGACGGTTGCGGCGAACGACGTGCGGCAGTGCTACATCCGGCCCATCGTGATCCGCACGGGTGAGCAGATGGGATTCTACCCGATCGGCGTCCCCGTCGAGGTCTTCATCATCTGCTGGAAGTGGGACAACTACCTGGGGCACGATGCGTACGAGAACGGCGCCGACGCCTGCGTGTCGAGCTGGCGCCGGGCGGCGCCCGACACCTATCCCACGCTCGCCAAGGCCTCGGGGAACTACCTGAACTCACAGCTCTCGAAGATCGAGGCCCGGCAGGACGGGTACCACGAGGCGATCTCGCTCGACGTCTTCGGCTTCGTGTCCGAGGGGACGGGCGAGAACCTCTTTCTGGTGAAGGGCGGCGTGCTCTTCACCGCGCCGATCGCGGCGGGGATCCTCCAGGGCATCACGCGGGACACGGTAATGCGCCTGGCGCGCGATCTGGGGCACGAGGTGCGCGAGCAGACGATTCCGCGCGAGATGCTGTATCTGGCGGACGAGGTGTTCTTCTGCGGCACCGCCGTCGAGATCACGCCGGTGCGGTCGATCGACCGGATACCCGTCGGCAGCGGGAAGCCCGGTCCCATCACGAAGGCGCTCCAGAACGAGTTCCTCGGGATCGCGAAGGGGCGCCTGCCCGATCGCCACGGATGGCTGACCGCAGTCCCGGTACCGGCCGCCACCGCCAGCGGGTAGCCGAGGGGCGCGGGGTTACGCGGGACGCCCCATGCCGGCCAGTCGATCGGACGGGGGGAGCGGAAGGCCGGCCGCAGGGGCGAAATCCTGCGGCCACACCACCTTGTACGCCTTCCGCAGCGTCTTTAGCTTGCCTAGCGAAGGACGATCCGCGCGGTGCTGGGACCCGCCCGGGTCCGAGCACCGCGCCGTCCGTGATCTGCCTGCGCTCCCGCCCCTTCGCATTCCGGCGGGAGTTCGTGTAGGCAACCACAGCAGGGACTGCAGTCGGAGCTCCGCGTGATCGTTGGCTGTCTGGCACTGAACGCATCGTTCGAGCCGCTCACGATGGTGCCCATGAAGCGCGCGCTGCGTCTCGTCATCGACGGGAAGGCCGAAATCGTCGAGGCGGACGGGGGCCGCTTCGTGCGCTCCGAGAAGCTGGCCATCCCGAGGCCGGCGGTGATCCGGCTCACGAAGCTCGTGCACGTGCCCCGGCGCTTCCGGCGGCAGGTCACGAACACCTTCCTGTTCGCGCGCGACGGCTACAAGTGCCAGTTCTGCGGCCGCTCGGTCATGGAGCTCAAGCCGCGGGAGTCGCTCACGCGAGACCACCTCATTCCGCTCTCGCGCGGCGGCACGAACGACTGGACCAACGTGGTGACGGCCTGCAGTCCGTGCAACACGCGGAAGGGGAACCTGCTCCCCTCCGAGATCGGGATGCACCCCCTGACGCACCCGGTGGAGCCGCACTTCGTGCACCTCACCTGGGCCGTCCGCCGCCTGACGCCCATCCAGGCCAAGTACATCCGGATGTTCTACGGCGCCAGCGTGCTGCATCAGCTGCAGGGGCTGGAGCTGCGGCGCACCCGGATCCATAAACAGGGATAGGGAGAAACGCGGGTCATCCCGGGGGAGGGGCGCCCGCGGAACGAGCACCAGCGGGACCGGGACGAGAGCCGATGGCTACGAAAGCCCACGCGAGCGAGGGCAGAGACGAGGGGGATCTTCCCGCGATGTGCCGGTGACCGGCCACCGGGTACGGTGAGAAGATCCGTCCTCGCCGCGCCCGTCGGGATGACGGGGACCGTGCTAGTCCCTGACCCTGAACGTCGCGGATCGCTCCTGCAGATTCCGCCGCTCCGCGCCTAACAAGTTGGCGAAGAGCTGTCGCAGGCCCCGGCCCAGCGCGGTGCCGGGATTCCGCTCTCCGCGCACCGCGGGTCGCAGCTCGCCGCGGAGCCAGCGGCGCAACTCGTCCAGGTCGTTCGCCGACATCGTCTCGACTTCGAGGGCGACGAGGTAGTACTGCCGATCCGCATGCGGGCGTGCGCGGATCGGTGCGCGTACCGCCCGTTCCACCGCGGCCACCGCGGCCTCGAACGTCCGAAGCTGGAACTGCGAGAGCAGCCGGTTGTTCTCGTACCGCTCCAGGCGATACTGCTTCTTCAGCGCGTCGTACGAGACGATCATGTTCCACTCGGCGCTCCCCAGCATCGAGTTGAACCACCCGCCCGACGACCACAGCTCTGCGCGGAAGCGGAGCCGCGCGGGAAATCCGTGCTCGATCATGTCGCGCGTGGGACGATCCGAGATGACGTTGAGCGCGCGGATCGTCGGTCCTTCCCTCGTCAGGCGATCCGGGGCCGGGAGCTTGACCTCGAGCTGTGGCGACTGCGCTGGCAGCAGCCCCGAGCGCGGGCCGGCGAGCGGACCCGCCCACGGGCCGGCCAGAAGCAGCGCGGCGAGCACGACCCCGGGACGCACGGACTAGAAGCGCGGCTGCAGGCGCACGAAGAGGTTGACCGGCGCGTCGGAGTCGGTCACCGCTTTGGCGAGGTATATCCCGAGATCGTCGAGCTTGAACCCGAGGCCCACATCGGCGCGGAACGTGCCCAGCGGCGGGATCCGATCCGCGGGATAGCGCAGGTCTCCCACGCGCGGCCCCACCAGCCAACCGCGACCCGCGTCGATGAAGACCACCCATTCGGCGCCGCGCCCCCAGCCGAATCGGCGCTGTTCGCGCTCTCCCCGGAAAAAGCCGAGTGGATCGATGCGGATGTCCCCCCGGTACTCCAGCTGCGCCAGCGCGAACCGTTCGCACTCCGCCGGCGATCCCACGGGGCCCGGGAGCGGGGCCGGCGGCGCCGACGAGCAGGTGAGGTAGTCCGTCCCCGGCAGGCGCCGCCGGAAGTCGTACCCCGGGAGGGTTCCGGCACCTCCCACGAAAAAGCGTCGCTGCAACGGCAACTCGTCCCCGTGCAGCCACCCCCCCAGCGCGAGCCGGAAGTTGAGCTGCCCTTCCGGCGAGACGCGATTGTAGCGCCTGAGGTCGAGGAAGCCACGGTCATATACGTACCGTCCCGGCGCTCCGGATCGCGTGAGCGAGGAGGTTGGTGCCACGACGTGAAGGTTCGCATACCCGCGCTCGAGACCGGCCGCGACATGCCATCCGGTCCATGGGTCCTCAGGATCGTTGCGTGTGTCGTACGTAACGGTCGCGCCCAGGACGTGGACGTGTCCGACATCCATCTGCGGATTGGCGCGCCACGTCTGCGTGTCGCGGAAGAGCGTCCAGGGGTCCCGTTCGGTGAGCGCACCCCAACCCTCGTCGCTGTACGAGAGTGAGACATCCCAACCAGCTGAGGTGAAGGCCGAGGCGAAGAGGCTCTGGCCATGCTGGCTGTAGTAATCGCGATAGTCCCGGTGCAGCAGGAACGAGGCGACGCCGACCTCGGAATCGGAGAGATGCCACGCCTCCACCGGCTCCACAACGTCGAAGAGGCGCCCGCCGAAGCGAACCCCGCGTCCCCTGCCGATCGTCACGGTGGCCTGCACGCTGTGGCCGAGGTTGTCGGAGGAAAGGCGGAACCGATCCGTGCTGCGCAGAATGCCGAGCGCCTCGGCTTCCACGCGGCCCCAGCGAAACTCGCGCCCCCCCACGGGACCGAGGAGCAGGGGCAAGCCCTCGACGCGGTTGTAGGTTCGCGCCGAGACGAGACGGAGGTTTCCCCACCGGCGCCGTCGCCGCGGCTCGCGCACGTCGTCTGTCGGTTCGTCCTGGGCGGAGACCACGAGCCGGTCGGCCTCGCGCGCAATCGCCACTCGGTCCGTGAAAACGCGGACGTCGCCCAGTACCTCGCCCCCGTCTCGGGAATCGAGCCGGCCGCCCAGGATGGTGAGGTCCTTGCCGAGACGGGCGGTCGCCTCCAGCACCACGTCGCCGTTGACGGCCACCACGCGTCCGTTCACCCGACCCGCCACGGTCAGTGTGCCGCTGAGCACCGCCAGGTCCGACTGGATCTCCGTTCCGGTGGGGACGGTGAAATCGCCATCGACGCGCCGCGCGCCGGGGGTGTTGAAGATGCTCGCGATGTCTTCGGCGACGTCGCGGGGGAGGGCGCGCGACTCCCGGACCTGCACCACCTCGGCGCGGGGTGGCGTTTCCTGTGCGCCCGCGGGAGCACCGGCGGCGAGGAGCCCGAGCAGGAGGATCGCCGGGAGAAGGGGACGCATGACCGTTCCGAGGTGCTCGGGCCTGGGGGGCCCGATGCCAGGACTGGCATCGGGTCGCAAAGGAATGCGCGACACGGATCTGATGCACGGGTGGCACCGGGACGGCGCCAGCTTTACGCGGTGGGCGTCCCCCCGGCATCGAGCAGAATGCCAAGCCGCTTCATCCTGCGGTAGAGGTTGGGGCGGTCCGTTTGCAGTCGCCGTGCCGCCTCGGCGACGTTCCCCTGTGCCGCCGTGAGCGCCCGCGTGATCAGCAACCGCTCGTATTCATCGAGCGTGTCGGCGAGCGACGCTTCGAGCCCCGCCGGATCCGGCAGCGCAGCGGGAAGAGGTCCGCGGACCTCGCCCACCGGCAACACCTGCGCGACCTCGCGCGCCGTGACCAGATCTCCCGCGTGCAGGATGGCCAGCCGCTCCACGATGTTGGCCAGCTCCCGCACGTTTCCGGGCCAACGGTAGCGCTGCAGGAGCACGACGGCTTCATCGCTCCACTGTGGAAGCGCGCGGCCGGTCCGGGCCCGGTACAGTACCGAGAAGTGGCGCACCAGCTCCGGGACGTCGTCCGGCCGCTCGCGCAGCGGCGGCACGTCGATGGGAATCACGTTCAGCCGGAAGAGGAGATCCTCGCGAAAGGCGCCCTCTCGCACGGCTCGATGCAGGTCCTTGTTCGTGGCCGCGACGATGCGCACATCCACGGGGATCGGCTTCCCGCCGCCCAGCCGCTCGATTTCCCGCGCCTCGATCGCGCGCAACAGCTTGGCTTGCGCCTCGGGCCCCAGGTCTCCCACCTCGTCCAGCAGCAGCGTGCCACGATGCGCGAGCTCGAAGCGTCCGATGTGGCGTTCGGTGGCGCCCGTGAAGCTCCCCCGCTCGTGGCCGAACATCTCGCTCTCCACGAGATCGCGCGGGATCGCGGCGCAGTTCACGCGCACGAAGGGACGTTCCCGTCGCGGGCTTTCGGCGTGAATGGCCGCCGCGACGAGCTCCTTTCCGGTTCCTGATTCGCCCGTGATGAGCACGCGGGCGTCGGTCGGGGCGATGCGCCCGATCAGCTCGCGCAGGCGCTGCATGGCCACGCTGTTCCCGACCATCTCCCCGGAGAGGCCGAGATCTGCGCGGAGCGCCTGCGCCTCACGCCGCGCCTGGCGCAGCTCCAGCGCCGACGACAGCGCGAGCAACACGCCTTCGGGGGTGAGCGGCTTCTCCAGGAAGTTGTGGGCCCCGAGCTTGGTGGCGCGCACCGCGTCGGCGAGTCCCGCGCGCCCGCTCATCATGATCACCGGGATGTCGGGCTGCTTTTCCCGCAGCGCGGTGAGCACCGCGATTCCGTCCATCGATCCCGGCATCATGAGGTCGACCAGCGCCACGTCGGGATCGGTCTGCAGGGCGACGTCGAGGCCCTGCGCCCCATCGGCCGCGTCGCGCACCTCGTACCCTTCGGACGCCAACAGTGCACCCACCATCCGGCGGATGTTCGGTTCGTCCTCGATGATCAGTACGCTGGGCACGCCGTCGCGCGTCAGGGTCGCGGCGGTTCGCCGGTCCGCGGCACCGGCTCGGCCTGTCGCGCATTGCTCCCCTGCCAACCTGCCGGCTGTGAGGCCGGCAGGCCGCGCAACTCGGTTATCACCTTCGTGGCGTAGCGCTGGTTCTCGGAGATGCGCTCGACCTCGATGGCAACCGCTTCCACCGCCTGCTCGATGCGATCGAGCCGCGGACCCAGGTCTGCCGGCGCCGGAGCGGAGCGGCGGTCCATGCGCCGCGCGAAGGCCCGCGCGAGGGGGAGTCCCACCGCGATGAACGCGATCGTGGCGAAGAAGGCGTACGCCATGTCCACCGCCTGCGGCGGGATCGTGTCCGGCGGCCCCATGGGGAACTGCACCCGTACCTCGGGACGCGCTCCCGCGCGGGCCGCCTCGAGCTCGTCGCGCACCCGCGCGAGCGCCTCCCGCGCGCGCTCGCGCGCCAGATCCCGGGCCGCGCCGGCCTCCGCCCCGGTGCGCGCGCCCGCGACCGCCTCGAGCGCCTCCTGGACTGCCTGTTCAACCGTCTGCTCGATCTGCTGCTCGAGGTTCTGGGGATTCGGAGGGCGTGGCGCAGGCGGCGCCTGCGGCGCGGGCGTCTGTGCGGCGATGACGTCGATTCCGGCGGAGTGTCGCGTGTGCAGCAGTGGCAGGAGGAGCACCATGGGCGTCTCCATCGTTTTCAGCGGGGGTGCGGCTGTGACGCGGGAAGGGCCACACGCTCCTGCGCGCGGTCGGACAGCAGTTGCGTCACGAAGCGCTGTCCCTCGGAGATGCGTTCGACTTCGACCGCCATGGCGTCGATGGCGTGCTCGATACGCTCGAGGCGCCGGTCGGTGTCCGGACTGGAGGTGAGAACGGGGCGAGAGTCAGCGCGCCACATCCGCCTGATGTGCGCAATGACGAGTGGTACCCCGAGGAACAGGGCCAGTACGAAGATCATGCCGGCGATCGGAATGACGATGTCTTCGTCCAATGCTACCTCCCGTCAGGATTTCCCCGGGCCAGCGCCGCCGACTCGCCGGCGCGCTCGGAGAGCAGTTTTGTGGTGAAGCGCTGGCCCTCGGAGATCCGTTCGACCTCCAGGGCGATGGCATCCACGGCCTGTTCCATACGGTCGAGCCGGGCAGCGAGTTCCGGCGACAGCTCGGTCCGGTGCGGCCGCTGTTCGAGTCGCCTCAGGTAACCTCGAGTCAGCATGATACCGATGATCGTGACCGGTACCGAAATGAAGAAGGTGATCGGAATCCAGAACGGGCTGATCTCCACTAGACCTCAGACCTCACCGGAAGGGGAAACCGCGGACGCGGCGCCGGGCCGGACGGGGAGCACGAACCGGATCTCCGTACCCTGTCCGGGGATGCTCTCGGCGGAGACCCTTCCATGATGCGCCAGAATTGCCTGCCGCGCGATGGCCAGCCCCAACCCCGTTCCACCGGGTTTGCTGGTTACATACGGCTCCCAGATGTTTTCGATTCGCTCCGCGGGGATCCCGTGCCCCGTGTCACGGACGCTGACGCCGACCGCGTCCATCTCGCCGAGCCGCGCCCGGTGTGCCTCCACCCGGATCCGGGCCTCTCCATTCGCTGCCGCGACGGCGTCCACCGCGTTCAGCAGCACGTTCGAGAGGGCACGCTGCAGAGCGTCGTGATGTCCCTGGACCATGGGGAGGTCCTCGGGCACTGCGATCTCGACCGCTACCTCCGGCGGCACGGTGGCTCGCGTCGTGTAGCGCACGAGCTCGGCGATATCGACGTCACTCACGGGACCTTCCGGAAGGCGCCCGAACTGTGAGAAGGCGCGGGACATCTGGTCCAGGCGGCGCGTCTCGGTCCGCAGAACCTCGATGGCGTCTCCCAGGCTCGGCGGGGCCTCACGCTCCAGTCGCGCCACGGCGAACTGGATCGGCGTGAGAGGATTCTTGAGCTCGTGCGCGAAGCGGCGGGCACTCTCGCGGAAGGCCCGGAGCCGTTCGGATTCGACTGCCCGCTCACGACCCTCGGAGAGCTCCGCGGCCATGCGGCGCATGCGCTGGCGGAGGACGTTGAACTCCGGCGCACCGCGCACGGGGCGTTCCTCGGGGAGTGGCTGGTCGTGCGCGATCAGCTCCGTCCATCCCACGAGCTCGTTCAGCGGGCGGCTCAGTTGCCGGCTGAGGTGTCCCGCCACGCGCGACACCACGACGGCGAGCAGGGCAAGGGCCAGCACGGCACCAACGATCGCCACGGGCACCGCGCGGTCGGCGAGGAAGCGGAACCGGTTGGCCTGGGTGAGTGATTGCTCGAGCTCCTGCTCCAGCCCCCGGAGGGCCTCGCGTTGTCCCCCCGTGAGCCGCGCGCTCCGCAGGGAATCGAAGACCCGCGTCCCTGACGACGCCACACGCTCCCACGCGGTATTCTCGCTCAGGAGCGGGAGCGTCTTTCCCACCACCACGCCCCAGCCCACGGTGACCGCGAACGCCGGGATCAGCGCGAAGAGCGACAGGAACAGCAGCAGCCGCTTCCGAAAGGCGAGGTTGCGCAGCGCGGGGGACACGACGGGTCAGGCTCCGCAGCCCCTCCCGGCTGCGGCGGCCGCGCCGGACGTGGACGCCCGGGGCCACACGTTGTCCGAGACATCGCGATCCGGGAAGCGGCAGAAGGGATCCAGCGTGATACGCTCGATCGCGCGGCCGCCGAAGTCGAGCACCGCGCCGAAGCTCCGGCTTCCCGCGAACCAGATGTCCACGGGCCAGGTGAGGATGGCCGCGGTGGGGCTCAGCATCCGCGCGTTAGGCATCGGCCGGATGGCGGGTCCCGTGGCGGCGAAGTCCACGCGCAACACCAGGGGCGCGGGCATCTGGCCGTCCTGGCGCACGGTCACGGTCGTGCGCGAGCCGGTGGTCGCCACGTCCCGGATGGATCCGTCGACCGACTCCGTCGCGAAGAGCCAGTAGTACCAGAACCATCCCAGGTCGCGGTTCAGCGCCCGGTTCATGAAGAACATCCAGTCCCACGGCGACGGATGCTTGAACTTCCAGGCCACCACCCACTCCCGGTGCGCGCGCTGCACGGCCGTGTCGCCCACTATTCCGCCCAGCATCGAGAGCATGAGTGGAGTCTTGCTGTAGGTGACGAAGCTCCAGTTCTGCGGGCCCGCGTAGTTCGAGTTCCACATCATCGGCGGTTCCGAATCGTCGCCGCTCCGCGCGCCGTAGCTCTGACCGCGCCCGTCGAGGTTGGCCGGCCGGCCGTCACGGTCGGCAGCGGAGAGGATGTTCATGTACTGATTGAAGCCCTCGTCCATCCAGCCGTACCAGGTCTCGTTCGTGCCCACGACCATCGGCCACCACTGGTGCGCGGTCTCGTGATCGGCCGCGCCCCGGTTGGAGTTGATGACCATCGGGTACTCCATGCCCGCACTCGGCCCGTCCTGCAGCGTGAGCTGCGGGAACTCGTACGGAAACCAGAGCTTCGAGTAGAACTCCATGGCGTGCCGCGTGATCTCGCCGGCGTCGCGGTAGAGATTGGCGCGACCCGGCAGGAAGACCATGTGGATGGGCACCGGGCCCCGGCCTGGAATCGTCGCGCGCGTGGCCTGCCAGACGTACTTCTTCGCGGTCGCCCAGGCGAAATCGTTCACGGTGTCGGCCAGGAAGTGCCAGACCAGGCGGTCGCCGCCGGCGGTGGCCCGTCCGGGTCCGACCTCGTCGGGGCCCACGATCGTGGTGACGGAGTCGGAGCCGAGTACCCTCGCCAGGCGTTCGCGGGCAACCGGCGTCAGCACCTCATCGGGGTTCTGCAGCACTCCCGTACCGCTCACGATCCATCCCGCGGGGACGTCGATGCGGACTTCGAAGCGCCCGAAGTTGTTGAAGAACTCCGCCGGTCCCAGGTACAGCTCGGAATCCCAGCCGCGCAGATCGTCGTAGACGGCCACGCGCGGATACCACTGCGTCGGCTGGTACAGCGTATCGCCCCATCGCTGCGACATGCGGTGCCGGGGCGACGTGAGGTCGCCCGGGATCTTGTGATGCCACTCGATCTCGAGGCGCGCAGTCGATCGGGGCTCGATCGGCGTGGCGAGGTTGATCCGGGCGAGCGTGCTGCGCAGGTCGGTCGCCGTCGGCTCGGTGCGGGGCGCGCCTCCGCCGCCCCGCCCTCCGGTGGCGGGCGGGTTCAGGTTCACCGCCTGGCCGTTCACCGACATGCGGGTGATGACCATCCCGTCGGTCTCTTCGGCCGGGACCCAGGGCGCCGCGCGGGGAACGCCGAACCGGAAGTGGTTCATGTCCAGTCGCAGCCCGATCTGCCCGAGGCTGTCAGGACTGTTGTTGTGCAGGACGATCGATTCTCGTCCCGTGAGGCGGGACGTGGTCTCATCGAGGCGCACATGGATCGTGTAGTCGGTGCGCAACTGCCAGTAGTTGCGCCCCGGCCGTCCGGTCGAGTCGCGCGTGCCGGCGGTGAGGGCACGCCGGATGGCGTTCGTGATCGGGATGTCCCGGCGGATGGCGCGCTCGGGGACCCCGGTGGTGGCCTGGGCGCCGCCCCCCTGCGGGAACGCGGGGAGTGCGGCCAGCAGAAGCGCCACGTACGAGCGGCGGGCGGAGCGCGGGACGGCCATCTGGGGGCCTCGGACGGACGGGTGAATCGATGAAATATCGCCCCCGGCGCTCCCGCGCGAGAGTGCGAGGCCGGGTCGTTCTGGCCAGGCCATCGCTGTCACCGCTGGAGGGGCACGCTTTCCCTTCGACTCCTCGGGATGACCACGGAGGCCCATCGGGCTGACAGAAGGCCGCAGCCATCCGCTCACGCCACCAGCGATCAGCCCGCCCGCGTCACGCTCTATACCCATCGGCGATATAGCCACAGCGGATATAGTCGGCGCATGACCTGCGACTGCGCCGACGTCAACGCGCTGCTCCCGCTGCCGCCCAGGGTTGTCCGCGCTCATGATGCTCGTCGGCTCCGTGTGGCCGACGCGGCGCGCCCTGCGGATGAATTCATGCGCATGGAGAGAGCGGCGCGACCGACCTCGCTGGCGTGCCGGCGGCGGAATGGCCGCCCCCTCGCGTCGATCCGCGGCCACGCGGAGTGTCGGGAGGCGTAAACCACACGTGTCGTTGGTGTGACGAAAGTGACGGATGTGACGAACGTGACGAACGCACACGAGCCGATCGACGGAGGTCTGATACCGTGATCCTACATCGCCTCACGCTGACCATCCTCGGAGCCGGCGTCGTTCTGGGGGACATCGCAGGCGTTGGGGGCGTCGGCGCGCAGGAGGCGCGCGTCCGGACACTCGGGCGACCGCAGGCGGAGCATCGGCTTCCCTTTTCGAGCATCGACGGCGTTCGGGAGCTGACCGACGGCCGAGTCATCGTCGCCGACTCGCGCGAGGTTCGCGTTGCGGTGGTGGACTTCGCGGCCGGCACGAGCGTGCAGACCGGCCGCGAGGGCCGCGGACCGGGCGAGTATCTGCGGCCGCTGGCACTCTTCGGCGCGCCGGCGGACACCACGCTCGTCTTCGACGCCGGCAATCGCCGGCTCCTGGTGCTGGATCCCGCCGGGCGACCGGTTGGAGTGCGTTCGGCCTCGTTCAGTCCCTCTCCGGGGGTGACCTATACGCTTCGCCCGCGCGCGAGCGACCACTCCGGTCGCCTGTATGTGCAACTCGCCGTGGCCTCGGCCGACTCCGAGCCGGTGCTGCGCTTCACGCCGGGCGAGGCGCGCGTGGACACCGTGGCCTTCGTGCGGGGTCCCGACTTTCACTACGCGGGCCAGCAGCAGGGCGGCGTCGGCATGCGCGTGGGTCAGGCGCTGCCGTTCGCACCGCGCGACGACTGGTACGCCGGTCCCTCCGGGGAAGTGGCGGTGGTCCGGGCCTCCGAGTATCGGGTCGTGTGGCACTCGGTCGGTGCTCCGAGCGTGATGGGGCCGCCGGTACCGCAGGAGCGCATCCCCATCACCGAGGCGGACAAGGAGCAGTGGCGCCGTTCCATGGCCGCCGACGCCGCGGGGATCGCCGTCCGGCAGGGCCGGGCGGATGGGGGTGCGGGACGACCAGTGCGCGTAACCGTTCCCGAGCCGCCGGCATGGCCCGCGTTCAAGCCGCCGTTCGTGCCGGAGAGCGCGCGGATCGCGCCGGACGGACGGCTCTGGGTCCGTCGGCACCGTCCCGCCGCGGATGCCGCCGCGCGGTACGACGTATTCGACCGTGCGGGACGCGTCGTCGAGCACGTGGTACTCCCAGCGGGGACGCGGCTGGTGGGATTCGGGCGCGGAGCCGTCTACCTGGCGCGAGAGACTGACGACGGGCTGCAGTTTCTCCAGCGGCACCGGTAGCCCGGGCGCGCCGCGCCCGCGTGCTGCACGCGCGGGCGCGCAAGACTCGCGGTCCGCGGGACGCGCCCGATGCACACCGCTCTCGTCACCGCGCGTCTGAACTCGTACATTCGCGTGCGTGAACGGCACGACCGCGGTTTCGACTTCTGCGGCAGCATCCTCGCTCACGGCGTCGCCCTCGCAGCGCGCCGCGATCGAGGCGGGCATGGGCCCGGTGCTCGTGCTGGCGGGACCAGGGGCGGGAAAGACGTACTGCCTGATCGAGCGAATCCGCCATCTCGTCGAGGAGCTGGGCTTCGATCCCGCGACTATCTGCGCCTTCACCTTCACGAACAAGGCCGCCGAGGAGATCACATCGCGCCTGCAGCGGGACCTGGGCACGGAGGGGAGCCGGGTGAAGCGCGGCACGATTCACGCCTTCTGCGCGGAGCTGCTGCGGGAATTCGGTGACGCGGTGGGCCTCCGCAAGGGTTTCGGCATCGCCGACGAGGATTATCAGCGTTCCATTCTCGGTCGCAGCGGCGTTCCTGTGCGGTTCCATCGGCGCGTGCTCGGCAACTTCACGCTGCACCGCCTGCGCGGGCAGGCGCTGGATCACCGGGACACACAGACCTTCGCGGTGTACACGCGATTCCTCGAGCGACGGAACCTCGTCGATTTCGACGGGCTCGTGCTCAAGGCGGATGAGTTGCTGGAGCGGGCCCCGGAGGCGGCCGGCGAGCTGCGGTCTCGCTGGCGGTACGTGCTGGTGGACGAGTTCCAGGATCTGAATCCCGTGCAGTACTCGGTGATCCGGCGGCTCGTGCAGGATCACCAGAACCTGTTCGCGGTGGGTGACGACGAGCAGTCGATCTTCTCCTGGACGGGCGCGGATCCGCAGCTCTTCCGAGTCTTCGCCAACGAGTTCGCCGAGCACACGCAGCACCATCTCGAGGAGAATCACCGCTGTCCGGAGCAGACGTTCTCCATCGCCCGGCGGCTCATCCTGAGGAATCAGGAGGCCTTCAGCCGGGGACGCGACATCCGGACATACCGCTCCTCCGCGCACCCCGTCCGCGCCGTGGGCTTCGATACGGAGCAGGCGGAGACCTCGTGGCTCCTTGCTGACGTGCAGCGGGACCGGAACGCGAACGCGCTGGACTGGAGCGACTACGCCGTGCTGTACCGCAAGCACGAGATCGGCGACGCACTCGAGACGAGCTTCATCTCGGCGGGGATCCCGTGCCGGCTGGCGCAGGGGCGCGCGCTGGCCGACGATCCGGTGATCGCGTATGTGATCGCGGCGCTGCGTGTGATTGCGAATTCCGGCGACAGCGTCTATCACGAGCATTTCCTGCGCGTCGTGCTGCCGCGCACCCTGTGGGCGGCCCTCGAGGCGCGTGCGCAGGAGCGCGGCGAGTCGATCCTCCGGCAGATGCTCGTGGAATCGAATCGCCGTCGCAACGATGACGAGGAGGGGCGGAAGCTGCGTCGTGCCCGCGCGGCGCTCCGCAACCTCGAGGCGCTCGGCCGCCGTCACACCACGATCACGGCGCTCATCGAGGAGCTTCTGTCGCACCGGGTAGGGGAGTACCGCACGCCGCTCGAGCATCGGCACGACGAGCTTTCCGATCCGGCGGCCGATCCGGAGGTCGTCGCGCTGGCCGATCGGCTGGCGTCGGCCATGGCCGGTGAGACGGCCGTCTGGATCGCGCCGATGCAGGGTGCCGGCTTTGCCCTCCGGGCGATGCTCGACCACGTCGGGTTCGGCCGTGTGCTGGTGGGCGGCGAGGCGCCTCGAGGCGCGATGTGCCTCACGGGAACGGAGACCCCCCGGCTTGGGGCCGCGCTGGGTGTCTTCAAGGCGCTGCAGCTCCTGGTGAGCCGGCGGACGGAGACACCGTTCCACGACTTCACCGCGATCGATCTCGAGACGACTGACAAGGACGTCACGGCCGCGGAGATCGTCGAGATTGCCGCGGTGCGCGTGCGCCACGGGCGGCTGGTTGAGGAGTTCCGTACGCTGGTGCGGCCGCGCGTCGCGATCGCCGCGGGGGCGGCGGCCACGCATCGCATCGCCGAGTCCGAGCTGGTCGCCGCGCCGTACTTCGAGGAGGTGTGGCCCGCCTTCCGCGACTTCTGCGGGAGCGACGCGCTCGTCGCGCACAACGGCTATCAGTTCGACTTTCCGATCCTGCGGCGCATGAGCAAGCCGCTGGGTGGGGGGGCCTTCTGCACGTTCGATACGCTGGTTCTGGCGCGCGAGCTGCATCCCGGGAGCCGGCGTCTGCCCGAGCTCGCGCGCGCGTTCGGCATCGACACGGGCCAGTCACATCGCGCGCTGGACGACACGCGCGCGCTGGCGCGGGTGGCGCTGCGGCTCGACGAGGAGCGGCTCGCCCGCGCGCGTCGCACCGCTCTGGCCAGCGTCCTCGATCACCTGGGCGTGGCGCTGGCGCTGGCCGACCAGGATGCGTTATGCAGCGAGGCGCGGATCTGTCTCGAGATGGCGCGGCCCTGGGCCCTGGGGCGTTACAGCGAGGCGCTGGACCAGTACCGTGTCGCGCGGGATGCGTCGGGCGATGCCGCGTACCCCACGCTCGAGCAGCTCGTCGACCGCCTCGGCGGCCAGGACGTGCTTCGGCGCGTGCGCGCCGAGCGCACTCCGGAGCAACGCTATCCGGTGGCCATGGCGCGACTGCGGCGACTGCTCACACAAGCCACCGGGGAGACGTTACGGGACCAGATCGCCGTCTTCCTCGAGCAGGTCGCGCTGTCCGCGCGCGCCGACGGGGACGCGGTCGAGCGGGGTCGTGTGACTCTCCTCACGCTGCACTCCACGAAGGGCCTGGAGTTCTCCCGCGTGTACATCGTCGGGGTGGAGGACGCGGAGCTCCCCGGCTTCACGCCCAACCGGCCCACCCCTGCGACTGAGATCGAGGAGGGGCGCCGCCTGCTCTACGTGGGAATGACCCGGGCACGCGATCGCCTCGTCCTCACGCGCGCGACATCGCGCGGCGGCCGGCCCACGGGCGGCCACCAGTTCCTCACCGAGATGGGGCTGACTCCGGAGTCCGGCGGCGCCTGAAGAACCCCTGTGGGGTCGGACTCGAATCGCACGGCGAGGCTTCGAGTCTGAACCAGGTTCCGTCAGAATCCGGTACCGCGGAGGACACGGAGAACGCACAGGCAGGTGTTCGCCTCCGTGGTAACGGATTTCCCCTACTCCCCGAACGCCGTGCCGAACGTCCGGGCCGCCGCGGGACCGGAGCTCGCGCCCTCGCCTTCGTCGTGCTTGAAGTAGACGTACACCTCCTTCCACCCCTGTGCGCGCACCTTGCCGGCCCACTCGGCGAGCGTGGCCTGGTCGTAATCGAAGCGGTGCAGGCGCAGATACCCCCAGGTGGCCGTGCCGAGCAACGGCGACTGGAAATCCTCCTGATCGGAGATGCACAGCGCCGCGTCGCGCGCGCGCAGCTCCGTCATGACGTCGTCCTCGAACCAGCTCGGATGGCGGAACTCGAAGGTGAACCGGCGCCCTTCGGGAAGAAAGGACAGAAACGTGCGCAGCCGGTCCAGATCCTTCTTCAGGTTGGGCGGAAGCTGAAAGAGAATCGGGCCCAGGCGTGACCCCAGCACCGTGGTGTTCTTGAGGAGAAAGTCGAGCGGGTCCTTCGACTCCGCCTTGAGGCGTGCGTGGTGCGTGATGCGCATGCTCGCCTTGATCGCGAACGTGAACGTCTCGCTCACCTGGCTCGCCCAGTCCAGCAGGACCTGCTGTTTGGGGAGCCGGTAGAACGTGTTGTTGATCTCGACGGTGGGAAAATGCGACGCGTAGTAGCCCAGCATGCCATCGGCCGGGAGGTCCTCGGGGTAGAACGCTCCCTTCCACTCCTTGAATGCGTAGCCGCTGGTGCCCGTCAGGAGCTTCACCCGGCCTTCCGCTCGCCCGCGGCCTCCATCTCCGCCGTGGCGCCGCGCGCAAGGCTCGCCTTGAGCGCCTCCATGAGATCGATGATCTTCCCGCTGCCGTCCTGCGACGGCTCGGCCGAGATCTCCTGACCGTCGACCTTGCGCTGAATGGCCTCGAGCACGCGCTCGCGCACGTTGTCCTTGTACTTCGCCGGCTCGAAGCTGTCATTCGACGCCTGCTCGATGAGCTGCTTGGCGAGCGTGAGCTCCATCGGCTTGATGTCGCCATCACCCAGGGGCACTTCACTGGTGGGGCGCACTTCGTCGGCGTAGTGCAGCTGCTCCATCACGAGCACGCCGTTCCGCGGGCGCAGCAGCACGAGATGCTGCTGCCCGCGCGCCGCGAACTGCCCCAGGGCGGCGCGACCCGTCTGCTGCAGCGCCTCGGCCAGGAGGCGATAGGCGCGATCGCCACCCTTGTCGGGGCCGAGGTAGTAGACCTTCTCGAGGTACTCGCGATCGACCTGCGCCAGCGGCACGAATTCCGCGATGTCGATCGTGCTCGTCGCCTTCTCCTCGAGCGCCTTGAGCTCTTCGGCGTTGAAGACCACGTACTGGTCTTTCGCGAACTCGTACCCCTTGACCATCTCCTCGCGCGGTACGATTTCGTTGTTGTCCTTGGGACACACGTACTGCTGTTTCACGCGTGTGTTGCACTTCTTGTGCAGCATGTTGAACGACACGCTGGTGCGCGATTCGGCCGAGGAGTAGATGTGGACGGGGACCGAAACGAGG
>DATIGO010000396.1:0-3531 GCA_035454665.1 Gemmatimonadaceae bacterium
GAGAGCGTGACCACCGGCGCGGCGGGGGTCGCGGAGTCGAGGGGCAGGCGGCGGAGGTCGTAGCCCCTGGCGTGCAGCGCCAGGAAATAGACGCTCCCGTCGGCGCGGCGGACCTCGGGCGCGGCCACCGAGCCCACGACCCGCGTGAGCGTGCGGGGTCCGCTGCCGTCGGCCGGGAGGCGCTCGAGGTTGGCCACGCCACCGCGCTCGCTCACCACGACCAGCTCCCGTCCCGACGGAGCGAAGACGGGTGCATAACGAGAGGCGCCGTCGCCGGGGTCGAGCACCCGCGCAGCGCCCGATCGCGCGTCGACGAGTGCCACCTGCCAGCGCCCCTCGCTGTGGCGGCTGGCGGCGATCGTCGAGCCATCGGGAGACCAGCGAGGCCGATGCCAGACCACCTCGGGCGCTCCGGCGACGAGCACGCGCCAGGCGCCGGTGTCGAGATCGACCAGCACGAGGGAGCAGACACCCGCGTGACACCGGACGCCGGCGGCGCGCTGGCCGTCGGGCGAAGGGTCGGCATGGCGGATCGCGGCGCCGTGGGTCACGCGACGGACGCCGCCCTCCCTGTGATTCCAGAGGAAGAGGTCCGGGCGCGACGCCCCGTCGCCGGTCGGCTCGTCGCGCGACACGAGGAGGTGCACGCCATCGGGCATCCAGCGCGGCAGCTCGTGGGATCGTCCCGCCGCGGGATGCAGCGTGGCGAGGGCGCGCCTCGGCCGCGGGAACGAGTCGATGGCCGGGACGTCGAGCGGGTCCCGCTCGAGGAGTCGCTGGCGGGCGCGAAGCGCGGCCGTGTCAGCCTGCGGGTCGGGCTCGGTGTTCCACACGACGAGGCGGGCTGGACCCGTGAGACTTCGCAACACGAGCGCGATGCGCTTGCCGTCCGGCGATACCGCGGGATCGCCGGTCCCGGCGCTCAACCGCTGCACGCGCGCGCCCTCGACCAGGCCCGCTTCGTTGAGCGCCTTCTCGACCTCAAGCGCTTTCGCCGTGACGTCGACCAGGAACCGGCCGTACAACTCGTCAGGCGGGGCGCCGAAGACGCCCGCAAAGGCGCTGCCGAAGGACCGCTGCTGGTGCGCGCTCATCCGCCGCCAGAGATGCACGAGACTCGAGTCGCCCCGGCGCGCCTCGAGCCATTCCAGAAAGGCCGATCCGACGAGGTAGCGCATCGCGCCGCCCAGGAACGAGCCGGTGCCGTTGAGCTGCGCGTAGGTCGGGAGCCGTCCCTCGAGCGCCCATTGGCGCAGCACCGCGGCGCGTCCGACCGAAGCGGGGCGCCCATTGCCCGTGAGCCGCCCTTCGATGAGCGTGGCGTACCCTTCGAAGACCCACGGCGGCGCGCTCCGCGCCACGGGGCCGAGCCGCACCGGCATGATCCGCCAGAACCGCTGCTCGCGCGGATTGCGCGTCGGAATCGTGAGGTGCGCGATGTGCGCGTACTCGTGCACCGCGAGGATCTCGCCCCAGCCGCGATGCACCCCGAACGTGGGCGAGGGTGAGGGCGGCGTGGGCCAGAGGAAGATCACCGGTCCTTCGAGAAACGGGAGCGCAAAGCCGTTCGACACGCTCGAGGGATCCTCGACGAGCACCGTGACGCGCGCGGCGGGTCGGTGCCCCACGACGGCGTTCACCTCGGTGGCCACGGACTCGATGTGCCGGGCCACCTGCTCGGTCCACTCGCGCATCTCGGCGGGGAAGTGAATGGAGAAGTGGGGCGTCTCGATGGTCTGCCACGCGAGATGCGGGCGCGTGAGGTACTGGGCCCACGCGTTGCTCGCGTGACAGGTGACCAACCAGCCGAGCGCGATCACGGTGTGGCGGAAGGGCATGGGCTGACGTCGTCAGGGGCGGGTGGCGTCCGGGCCACGAATTCTACTCCGGGAAGACGTCCCGGGTCTTCCTCCCCTCGCCCCGGGAGGGATGCGGCGCGGTCCGGGGACCTCGGGTTGACGCTCCCGGTCGCGCCGCTAACCCGTGGCGCTGAACTCCGCCTCGTCCCGCCTGCCTTCCCGGTCGCCCTTGTTGTAGCCCATCGCCTTCAGGCGTGCCACGCGGATGGCCATGGGGGGGTGGGTTCCGAACAGATCGGCGAGAAAGCCCTGGCGCAGGTTCGCCTTGCGGCCCAGCGGGTCGGCGATGCAGAGGTGGGCGCTGCCGCGCTTGATCGATGAGGTTGGGGCGGCGGCGTGCTCGATCTTGTGCAGTGCGCCGGCCAGGGCGAGCGGGTTGCGCGTGAACTGCGCCGCCATGGCGTCGGCCAGATACTCGCGCCGGCGGCTCACGCCTAACGCCAGGAGGCGCGTCACCAGCGGGGCCAGGAGCCAGCTCAGGATCCAGAGCGCGAGCACCACCAGGATGAGGGGATTGCCGCCCTTCTTCCCGCCGCGGCCGCCGCCGAGCTTGATCCCGCCGAACCCCGCCACCCGCCCGCGGCGCCCTCCGCCGCGCAGCATGCGCCACATGCCGTCGGAGACGAGCGCCACCGCACCCACCAGCGCCGCGAGGAGCGTCATCAGGCGCACGTCCAGGTTCTTCACGTGACCCATCTCGTGCGCGATGACGGCCTGCAGCTCGTCGCGGTCGAGCATCGCCAGGAGCCCCTGCGTGACCGCAACGTGAGACGTCCGTTCGTCGCGTCCCGTCGCGAAGGCGTTGGGGTCGTCGTCGGGCACGATCCAGATTCTGGGCCGGGGGAGGCCGCTCGCGATCGCCATCTCCTCGACCACGTTCACGAGGCGCTGCTCGTCCTCGGTCTGCGCGTCGATGATCTCGCGCGCGTTGGCCGACCAGAGCACCCGTTCCGCCCCGCGCGTCCAGGCCACGGCCGCCCCTACCAGCGCGACGCCGGTGAGTGCCATGCCCATCCAGGGAAACGCGTGGCGGTACGCCCCTTCCGGCGCATCGAGCGAGAACTGCCAGAGGATCCAGTCGCCGCCGAACCCCAGCCAGGCGAAAAACAGCACGAACGCGACGACGAGCCAGAAGGATCGGCGTCGGTTCTGGGCCTGCTGGGAGAAGAGGTCCGTGGGAGTATCGTCCATGTCGTAACGCCTCGCAGCCCCATTCTGTCATCCCGAGGGGGCGCAGCTCCTTCTGTCATCCCGAGGAGGCGCCGCTCCCTCGGTCATCCCGAGGAGGCGCAGCCGACGAGGGATCTGGTCTCGGTGCGCCGGTGATCGGCTCCCGACTCTGGTGAGACGATCCCTCGTCGCTATCGCGCCTCGGGATGACGGGGTGCCTAGAGCTCCACCCTGGGAACGGCGCGCTCCGCCTCCTCCGTGATCTCCCAGAGCTGAGCCGGCGACGCCTCCGCGAGGCCGGCTACGAAGTTCGTCGGGATCTGCTTCTGCTTCGTGTTGTACTGCGTGGCCACGTCGTTGTAGAGCTGCCGCGCGAAGGCGATCTTGTTCTCCGTCGACGTCAGCTCTTCCTGCAACTGGCCGATGTTGCCGGTCGCCTTGAGGTCTGGATACGCCTCCACCACGGCCAACAGGCGGCTCAGCGCCCCCGTCAGCTGCGACT
>DATIGO010000397.1:0-13991 GCA_035454665.1 Gemmatimonadaceae bacterium
GCGCAGGATCTGCGGCATCTGCGCCACGTGCCCGAACGGGTCGGGCATGTAGCCGACGGCCATCGGGCGCGCGCCGAATCGCTCGCACACCGTCCGGCCGAGCAGCAGGTTGCGCACGAGCGCCTCCGGGCTGGCCAGGAACTCGTCGGGTAGCACGAAGCTCGGACCGACCTCGAGCCGGCCGGCGGCGATCAGGCGGCGGAGCCGGGGCTCCAGGTCCGGGCGCAACTCGACGACGTCCTCGAGGATGACCGCCTGGCCGTCGAGGGTGAACGAGGTGAACCGGGGATCGGCTTCGAGGACGTCGCAGATCCGTTCGACGGCACGGGCCAGCCGTATCCGGAAGACCTCGAACGGCTGGTACCACTCGCGATCCCAATGCGTGTGCGCGACCAGATGGACCTCGAGGAGGCCCGTCCCCACGCGTCCGATGAGCGCTCCGGCGGCCGGCGGGGGCAGATGCTCGTCGGTGGTCCCGATCGTCATGGTGCGGGAGTCTGACGGCGCGGTCCCTGCGTCGCAAGCCGGGACGCACCGCCCGCCGGGCCCGCGGGCGTTCCTCGGGCCCACCAACCCGCGATTATTGTTCTCCGATGCCGAACCTCTTCGAGCTGCTCGACCGCCTGCGTGACATCCCGACCCTCGTCCAGACGGTGGGGCTGATCGGCCTCACGGCGATCATCTTCATCGAAACCGGCTTCTTCTTCGGTTTCTTCCTGCCTGGCGATTCGCTGCTCGTCACGACCGGGCTGCTCATCGCGAGCGGGCTCGACATGAACCTGTACGCGGTGGGCGCGATCCTCAACGTGGCCGCGATCACGGGTGACGCCGTGAACTACTGGTTCGGCCGCTACACGGGACCGAGGATCTTCACGCGCGAGGACTCGCTCTTCTTCAAGAAGAAGCACGTCGAACGCGCCCATGCGTTCTACGAGAAATACGGCGCGATCACGATTGTGCTCGCCCGGTTCATGCCGATCGTCCGCACCTTCGCCCCCCTCGTGGCGGGGGTCGCCGGGATGAACTATCGCACGTTCACGACCTTCAACGTGCTCGGCGGTACGCTCTGGATCTGGAGCATGTTGTTCGCGGGCTACTTCCTCGGGCGTTACGTTCCGGGGATCGACAGGCACCTCGAGCTGGTGATTATCATTGTGGTCTTCCTGTCGATCCTGCCCGGCATCATCGGGTGGTGGAGGGAGCGGCGCCGCGCCGTCACGCAGCCGCAGCAGCCGTAGCCAGCACCCGCGCGCGCCGCTCCGGAGTCCGACTCTATCCGGAGAGCTTGATCCATGCCGCATGCGTTGCCAGCCCTGCCGTACGCGTTCGACGCCCTCGAACCGCACATCGACGCCCAGACGATGCAGATCCATCACGGCAAGCATCATCAGGCGTACGTCAACAACCTCAACGCCGCACTCGACAAGCAGCCCGACCTGCATCAGAAGTCGCTGGACGATCTGCTCGGCGGCCTGAATTCGGTTCCCGAAGGGATTCGCACCGCGGTGCGCAACAACGGCGGCGGCCACTGGAACCACACCATGTTCTGGCAGATCATGGGTCCCAAGGCCGGAGGTGAGCCGGGCGGCAAGCTCGCCGACGCGATCAAGTCCTCCTTCGGAGACTTCACGAAGTTCAGGGAGCAGTTCGCGGCCGCCGCCGCGGGCCGATTCGGCTCGGGGTGGGCGTGGCTCGTGCGGGACGGTGGCAAGCTCTCGATCACCTCGACGCCTAACCAGGACAACCCCCTGATGGACGGCCGCAAGGCATCGGACATCCTGCTCGGGTTGGACGTCTGGGAGCACGCCTACTACCTGAAGTACCAGAACCGGCGTCCCGACTACGTCACCGCGTGGTGGAACGTCGTGAACTGGCGCGAAGTCGAGAAACGCTTCGCGTGAACCAGAGGCAACTATTCGCTCCGCAGCGCCCGGGCTGGATCCGCTTGCGTGGCGCGCGCCGCTGGGATTGCGCTCGCGATCAGCGCGACGAGGAGCATGACCAGCACCGCGGCGCCCAGCAGTAGCGGATCGCGCGGGGAAACCTCGAAGAGCAGGGATTCGACGCGCCGGCCGAGCGCGAGCGCCAGGGCGAGACCCAGCGCCGCGCCCAGCCCGGCGTAGGTCAGGCCATCGCGCACGACCAGGCGCACGAGCGCCTGTCGCCGCGCGCCGAGCGCGGCGCGCACGCCCAGCTCGTGGGTGCGCTGCGCCGTGTCATAGGACACCACGCTGTAGAGGCCGACGGCGGCGACCACGAGCGCGAGTCCCCCGAAGACGAGGAAGAGCACCGCCCCCAGGCGCCAGGGACGTTGCTGCGGCGCAACCAGGGATTGCAGCGACCGCACGTCCGCGAACGGGAGATCCGGGGACAGCGACTGCATCGTTCGCGCGACGACGCGGGCGACGACCTCAGGCTCACCTCGGGGGCGGATCGCGAGCGACCGAAGCGCCGGCGCGCGCCACTGATTCTGGACGATCGGCACGTAGTACTGCGCCACATCCTCTTCCTGCAGGCGGTCCATCCGCGCGTCGTGCACGACGCCCACCACGCGGGAGCATGCGGGAGGGCCGTCGCCGATGTACAGGCACTTCCCGAGCGCGCTCGCGCCGGGCCAGAGCAGACGCTCCATCGTCTCGTTCACGACGGCAACCCACGGCGCGCCCGCTACGTCCTCCGGTTCGAAACCACGGCCCCGCGTGAGGCGCATGCCCATCGTGGCGAAGTACTCGTGCCCGACCGCGTTGATGTACGGCCCGCCCTCGCGCAGCGGTGGCAGGGAGTCATGACCATCGACCCGGAGCTCCGTCGCGAGCGCCGACCAGAACGGCGTCGAGACCGCGAGGCTCACCGTTTCCACTTCGGGCAGGCGGCTCACGCGCTCGCGCGCGTCGTCCCAGAACTGGCCCTTCCGCTCCGCACTCCACGCGGTGCTCGAGAGGTCGATGTTCCCGACGAGGACGCGATCGGCGTCATAGCCCAGATCGAGCGCGAGCACGTGAATGAAGCTGCGGACGAAGAGCGCGGCGCCTGCCAGCAGCAGAACGGAAAGCGAGGCCTGCGCGACCAGCAATCCGCCGCGGAGCCGCGACCGGCGATACCCGCCATCGCGCGCCCCCGAGCGCAGATCCAGTGCGGGATCGACCTGCCGGTTCCAGAACGCCGGCACGACACCCGTCGCCAGGCCCGCGCACAGCGCGATGACCGCCGAGACCAGCAGCACGCGACCATCCACGATCGCGTCCTCGGGCGGAAAATCCGGGAGCAGCACCGTGCGCAGCACCGCGCCACCGAAGCGCGCCAGGAGCAGCGCGGCCGCGCTGCCGAGCATCGCCAGCACCAGGGCCTCCGTCACCAGCTGCCCCAGCAGACGCGCCTGCGAGACACCTAACGACAAGCGGACCGCGACTTCGCGCCGGCGCCGGGCCGCGCGCGTCAGCATCAGGTTCATTACGTTCGCGGTCGCGATCGCGAGGACGACCATGGTGACGCCCAGCAACCAGACCGACACCCGATACGCGAGCGGCTGGTTCGGCGCCCGCCCCGGCAGCACCGAGGCGAGTCGCACGCGGCCGGGCTGCCCGACGCGCTCGCCCTCGGATGCCCGGCGGAATGCCAGCGTCGCCGCTTCGGCGGCCTGCGCTTCCGTCACCCCCGGCGCGAGACGCACGAAGGGCTGGAGCCAGCGCCAGCGGCGGGACGTCTGCCAGTCGTTACCCAGCAGGACGCCACCCGCCGCGCTGAGGGGAATGAACAGATCGAACGACCCCACGTCGATCCCGCGGAAACCCGGCGGCGCAATCCCGATCACGACAAAAGAGCGACCCTGCAGGTCTATCGACCGGCCCACGGCGGACGCGTCACCGCCGAAGCGCCGCTGCCAGAACCGATGTCCCAGCACGACGACGAGCTGCCCGCTCGGAGGCTGGTCCTCTGCTTCGGTGAAGAACCGTCCGGCAAATGGCTGCACGCCAAGCAGCGGGAAGAGGCTCGCCGTGGCCGTCATGACGCGAACCGGCACCGCCTCGGGTCCGCGCCCGAGCGAGAGCTCGTTCCCGAACCGCGCGGCCACCCCGGCGAATACCGCACCGGTATGGTCCCGCAAATCGACGAAGTCGGGGTACGAGCGCGTGTCCGACGTGACCAGGCCCACGCCCGGGAACGTTGACTCGTAATACACGCGGCGGAGTTCCTCGGCCTGCTGCACGTGCGGCGCGGCCCGCAGCATCAGCCGATCGACGATTCCGAACATCGTCGCGTTCGCGCCGATTCCGATCGCGAGCGTGAGCACGACCGTGATGGCGAACCCGGGGGAGCGCCGCAGCCCGCGAAAGGCATAACGCAGGTCCTGACCGATCGCGTCACGCCACCCCGCGAGACGGGACCGGCGCATCGAGGCAGAGTCGATCCGCTGCAGTTCCGACCGCGCACGCTCGACATCCCCGAACTCGCGCCGCACCTGCGCTTCTGCCGCCGCGCGGGAGAGGCCCGCGGCGATCAGTGCCTCGAGGCGCGTCTCGACGTGAAACCGGAGCTCGTCATCGATCTCGCGCTGCACGGCGTCCTCACGGCGCGGAACCCGCAGCAACCGGCGGAAGCTCCCACTCCACCGGTGGGTCATGCGGATCTCCCGCCGGGGTCCGACTGCAGCACGCCGAAGACCGCGTCGACGTAGCGAGACCAGCGCTGAACCTCGCGTTGCATCCGCCGCCGTCCGCCCGCGGTGAGGCGATAGTACTTGGCCTTGCGGTTGTTCTCCGAGAGGCCCCATTCGCTCTCGATGAACCCGCCGGCTTCCAGCCGGTGGAGGGCCACGTAAAGCGCGCGATCCTCGACGTCGAGCGCCTCGCGGCTCGACTCCTTGATCCAGCGGGCGACCGCGTACCCGTGGCGGGGGCCCCAGGAGAGCGTTTTCAGGACCAGGAGATCCAGCGTCCCTTGCAACAGATCCAGTTCATCCGCCACGCGCGCTCCCCGGAACATTTCCGGGGAACATGCGCCCTCGCGGCCCGACTGTCAACCCGTGAGAAAGAGGCCAGAGGCCAGAGGACCGCACCCTCTGGCGTCTGGCCTCTGGCCTCTGGCTTCTGGCTTCTGGTTAGGACGCCGCTTCGCCCTCGAGGTAGGTGTAGCCTTCCAGGCCCGCGACGTACTCCGCGATGAACGTGTTCGATTCCGGACGCGTCAGCGACGTCGCCGCGCCAACCTTGCGACGGAACGTGGCCAACAGATCGGACGCCCGGAACTGCACGTAGTTCAGCACCTCCGTCACAGTGTCCCCATGCACGAGGTCCGTGATCTCGTAGCCGGTGTCCGAGAGCCGGATGTGCACGGCGTTCGTGTCGCCGAACAGGTTGTGCAGATCGCCCAGAATCTCCTGATACGCGCCCGTCAGAAAAACGCCCAGGATGTACTGCTCGCCGTCGCGGAAATCGTGCAGCTGAAGGCTCGGTTGTCCGTCCTTGCCGCCGATGAACTTCTCGATCTTCCCGTCCGAATCGCAGGTGATGTCCTGGAGCGTGCCCCGCCGCGTCGGCCGCTCGGTGTGCCGGTGCACGGGCATGATCGGAAAGAGCTGGTCGATCGCCCACGCATCGGGCAGGGACTGGAAGAGCGAGAAGTTGCAGAAGTAGCGATCGACGAGAATCGCCTTGAGGTCCGTGGCGATGTCCTCGTAGCCGTTCGGGCTCTCCTGCACGGCCTGCGCGATCCGGTTCATCGTCGCGAAGTAGATCGTCTCGGCCATCGCCCGGTGTCGCAACGACATCACCCCGGTCGTGAAGAGCTGCTGCGCGCGCTCCTTGTCGAACGAGGCGTCGTGGTAGATCTCGATGACCTTGCGTTTCGGCACCCGTTTCTTCGACACCGCCCGCCAGTCCTCGAGCATCTCGTGCAGCAGCGGCGGAGCGCCCTCCCCCAGCTCGGGAAGCGGCGGATCGACCTGCGACTCCACGTCGATCACCTTGAGCAGGAGGAGGGCGTGATGCGCCGTGAGCGCGCGGCCCGACTCGCTGATGATGTGCGGCATCGGGATCTTCTGGTCGCGGCACACCTCGGCGATCGTGTAGACCACGTCGTTGGCGTACTCCTGCAGCGTGTAGTTCACGCTCGCGTGCGTGGTCGAGCTCGTCCCGTCGTAGTCCACGCCCAGACCGCCTCCCACGTCGACGTGCGTGATGTCGACACCGAGCGCCCGGAGCTCCACGTAGAACCGGGTGATCTCGCCCAGCGCGGTCTTGATGTAGCGGATGTCGGTGATCTGGCTGCCCAGATGGAAGTGGATCAGCTTGAGCACCTCGAGCTGCCCGAGATCGCGCAGCCGGTCGACGAGCTTCACGAGCTCGGCGGTGCTGAGGCCGAACTTCGACCGCTCTCCGCCGCTCTGGGCCCACCGGCCGGACCCCTCGGTCGCCAGCTTGATCCGCACGCCGGCCGTGGGCGTTACGCCGAGGTCCCGCGCCGCGTCGAGCAGCACGTCCAGCTCACTCAACTGCTCCAGCACGATGAACACGCGGTGGCCGAGCTTCTGCCCCATCAGCGCCAGGCGCATGAACTCCTCGTCCTTGTAGCCATTGCAGACGATGAGGTGCTCGGTCGACTCGGTCAGCCCCAGGACGGCCTGCAGCTCCGGCTTCGAGCCGCACTCGAGCCCGACCTGGTGGCTGCGCCCGAACTCGAAGATCTCCTCGACCACGTGGCGCTGCTGATTCACCTTGATCGGATACACCGTGGTATAGCCGCCGTCGTGCCCGAACTCACGGCACGCCGAGCTGAAGCGGTCGTGCAGCTGTTCGATCCGGGCGCGCAGGATGTCGGAGAAGCGCAGCAGCACCGGAAGCGCCACGCCCTGCTCCTCGAGGTCACTCGCGAGCTGGTACAGGTCGAGCTCGTGGTCGGGGCGCCCGGGATCGGGCCGCACCACCACGTTCCCCTGCGCGTTGATGTCGAAGAAGCCGGCGCCCCACCCGTCGATGTTGTAGAGCGTCTTCGCGTCCTCCACCGTCCACTCGGGCGGCGTGGTGGCGGGCGGCGGTGGCGTCGTGACACGGGTACTCGTCATGGCGCGAACTATAGGGGGTTCCGGCGTCGCGTGGTACCGGGCGCGACGACCACCGGACGGGCGCGCGCCGCATCGTCGCCAGCACCGCCCGACGTCCCTCTCGACCCCTGGCCAGCGCGGCCGTGTCTTGCGATATCACGTCACGGATGACAGATCATTCACGCGCGTTCCGGAACGCACATCCCGCATCCTCCTCCCCCACAACGTCGCATGCAACTCATCGCGAAGATCCTCGGCGGAATCGTTCTCGTGGCAGCCATGGCGCTCGCCACGGTCTTCGTCCTGTCCACGAACCGGCTCGCGAAGTCGGTCACGTTCGTCGATTCGTCGCCGGGGATCCCGCGCGACTCGAACAGCCTCGCCCGGGGACGTCACCTTGCGACCGCGATCGGCAAGTGCGGCGCCTGTCATGGGGACGACCTCGGGGGACAGGTGATGATCGACGGACTCCCCTTCGCCCGGGTGGTGGCGCCGAATCTCACGACGGGACGCGGCGGGATTGGCGGTCAGCGCACCGACGACCAGCTCATCCAGGCGGTCCGACATGGGGTGGGACTCGGCGGGCGCCCGCTCGCGCTGATGCCGGCGCGCAACTACTGGCACATGGGCGACGACGACATCGGCGCCCTGGTCGCGTACCTCCGCACCCTGGCACCCGTCGATCGCGAGCATCCCCCGACACAGTTCGGGCTCGTGGGTCGCTTCCTGCTCGTGCGTGGCGCCCTCGAGGACATGTTCGAGGCGCGGACGATGGACCACGACGCGCGTCGCGAGCCACCGCCACCGGCGGATACGACGGCGGTGTACGGCCGCTATCTCGCTGAGATCGGTGGCTGCACGGGCTGCCACGGCCCGGGGCTCTCGGGGGGTGCGATCCCGGGAGCGCCGCCGGAGATGAGGCCGGCCGCGAACATCACGCCCGAAGGGATCGGCCGGTGGTCGGAACAGGAGTTCTTCGTCGCGCTGCGCGAGGGGCGTCGCCCCGATGGGTCCGCGATCGACTCCGCGTCCATGCCGGTCGGCTTCACGCGTCTCATGACCGACCTCGAGACGCGGGCAGTCTGGATGTACCTCCAGGGTGTCCCGCCCAAGGCGTTCGGAAGCCGTTAGCGGATTGGAGCAGCACGTCCCTCCGGTGAAGCCTCGCCGGGATCGCTGTATCTTTCCGTGTCGGCACCGCGGCACGGGTGAGGCGACTCGACACAGCGGATCGGAGGGGACGTGCTGCTGAAGCGCTTCTATCATGAAGGCCTGGCTCAGGCGAGCTACCTCGTCGGCTGCCAGCAGACCGGCGATGCTGTCGTGGTGGACGCGAACCGGGACGTGGAGCAGTACGTGGCGGCCGCGGCGGCGCATGGACTGCGGATTACGACCGTGACCGAGACGCACATCCACGCCGACTACGTCTCCGGGTCACGCGAACTGGCGGCTGCGACCGACGCGGTACTGCTGCTGTCCGGCGAGGGCGGGCCCGACTGGCACTACGCGTTCGCCGAAGCGGCGCGCGCCCGCCTGTTGTACGACGGCGATCAGTTCCAGGTCGGCAACGTTCGCGTCGACGTCGTGCACACACCGGGGCACACGCCCGAGCATCTGACCTTTGTCGTGACCGACACGCTGGCCTCCGAGCGCCCCATCGGCGCCTTCACGGGCGACTTCATCTTCGTGGGAGACGTGGGCCGGCCCGACCTGCTCGAGCGCGCCGCCGGTCTCGAGGGGACGATGCGCGCCGGCGCCAAGCTGCTCTTCGAGTCGCTGCGCCGCTTCACGGAGCACTATCCGGACTACCTGCAGCTCTGGCCGGGTCACGGCGCCGGTTCGGCGTGCGGCAAGTCGCTCGGGGCTGTGCCGCAATCCACGCTCGGCTACGAGAAGCTCGTGAACTGGGCGTTCCAGATCGACAACGAGGCGCGCTTCGTGGAAGCGGTGCTCGACGGACAGCCCGATCCGCCCACGTACTTCGCCACGATGAAGCGGATCAACCGCGAGGGACCGCTCCCGCTCGGGGGACTGCCGGTGCCGCCGCGGCGGGCGGCCCCCGACGTCGCGCACGTGCTGGCGCGCGGCGACATCGTGATCGACCTGCGCCGGCAGGCCAGCTTCGCCGCGGGATTCGTGCCCGGGACGATCAGCATTCCGCTGAACCGCGGATTCGTGGGCTACGCAGGCTGGATCCTTCCCTACGATCGGGACCTCTACTTCCTCTCCGACTCGGAGGACGACGGCGAGGCGCGCCGCGCGGCGGCGGAGCTCGCGCTGATCGGCCTGGATCGCGTGGCGGGCTGGTTCGGCCCGGACGTCTTCAGCATCTGGTCGTTAGGCGGACGCGAGCTCGGCACGATCCGGCGCCCTACGGCTCCCCAGCTCGCCGCGGAGCTCGACCGGTCCGCGGCCGCACCCGCGATTCTCGACGTCCGCGCGGAAAGCGAGTGGCAGGAAGGCCACATCCCGCGCGCCACGCTCGTGCCGCTGGGACGCCTGGCCTCCTCCGTGCAGGACCGCCCGCGCGACGAGCCGCTCGTCCTCGTGTGTCGCAGCGGCAACCGGTCGGGGATCGGCGCGAGCCTCCTCGCCTCAATGGGCTTCACGAACGTCGCCAATCTCAGGGACGGCATGATCGGCTGGGAGCAGGCGGGGCTCCCCGTCGAACGCGAAGACCACGCCCTCGCCCCGCGCTGATCCGCCGGAGCGCATGCGACGTCTGCTGACCTACTTCTTCCGCGGCCTGGTCTTCCTGGCGCCGGTCGCGGTGACCATCTACGTCTGCGTCTGGCTCTTCCGCGTCGTCGATGGCTGGCTGGGCATCCCCATCCCGGGCGTCGGATTCGTCGCGACGATCGCGCTCATCACCCTCTTCGGCTTCCTCGGGAGCAACCTCATCACGCGCGGCGTCTTCTCGATGCTGGATCGCGTGCTGAACCGCCTCCCCTTCGTTCGGCTGCTGTACTCGTCGTCGCGCGACCTCGTCAACGCCTTCGTGGGCGAGAAGCGCCGTTTCGACAAGCCGGTGCTCATCCGGATCCTGCCCGACGGGCACGCGCGCATGCTGGGCTTCGTCACGCAGGAGTCCCTGGAGCAGCTCGGACAGCCCGGGCACGTCTCGGTCTACGTGCCGCAGTCGTACAACTGGGCAGGACAGATCTGGGTCCTGCCCACGAGCAGCGTCGAGCGCCTCGACGCCTCCAGCGCCGCCGTCATGGCCTTCATCGTGTCCGGCGGCGTCACGGAGGTGCCTGGCCTCGAGGCGGGACAGCCGGCCGGGTCCACCACGGCCGGGACCCCGTGAGGCGGCCGCGGCGTGGCACCTGGCGCGCCCTGCTCACCGCGCTGGTGGTGGCGGGCACGGCGAATCGCGCCACGCCGGTCGCCGGGCAGCCGGCCGCCGAGGCATCGGCGCGACCGGTGTTGCTGCGTCCGGCCCGCGTCTTCGATGGCGTGAGCGCCCAGACCACCACCGGCGCGGTGGTCCTGGTGCGCGGCGATCGCATCGTGGCGGTGGGCGCGCCCGGACAGGTCCCGATTCCCGCGGACGCGGAGGTAGTCGAGCTGCCCGGGATGACGTTGCTGCCGGGGCTCATCGACGCGCACTCGCATGTGCTGCTGCATCCGTACAACGAGACGAGCTGGGACGATCAGGTACTTCGCGAGCCGCTTGGGCTGCGCGTGGCGCGGGCCACGGTGCACCTGCGCAACACGCTTCTGGCGGGTTTCACGACCCTGCGCGAGCTCGGGACCGAGGGAGCGGAGTACGCGGACGTGGGACTCAAGCAGGCGATCGACGAGGGCGTGATCGCCGGGCCGCGACTGCTGGTGAGCACGCGGGCGATCGTGATGAAGGGGAGTTATGCCCCACGCGGATTTGCGCCGGAAGTGGACGTGCCGCAGGGAGCAGAGGAGGCGTCGGGTATCGAGGATCTCGCGCGCGTCGTGCGCGACCAGATCCGTCGCGGCGCCGACGTGATCAAGATCTACGCGGATTATCGCTGGGGACCTGGAGGGACCGCGCAGCCGGCGTTCACCGAAGCCGAGATCGCGCGGGTCGTGGAGATCGCCGGCAGCAGCGGGCGTGCGGTCGTCGCGCATGCCGTCACCCCCGAGGCCATGCGGCGCGCCACGCGTGCCGGGGTGGCCACGATAGAGCACGGCGACAACGGCACGTCCGACGTCTTCCGGCTCATGGCGGAGCGCGGTACGGCGCTCTGTCCCACCATCGCCGCCGGCGACGCGATCCTCGGCTACGGTGGATGGCGCCGGGGGGTGGATCCGGATCCCCCGCGCATCGTACAGAAGCGCGCGAGCGTGCGGGCGGCCCTCGAGGCGGGAGTTCCCATCTGCAACGGCAGCGACGTGGGGGTCTTCGCGCACGGGGACAACGCGCGTGAACTGGAGCTCCTGGTCGAGTACGGCATGACCCCGGTCCGGGCCCTTCAGACCGCCACAGGTGTGACGGCACGGGTGCTGGGGCTGGGCGACCGCCTCGGCGCCGTGAAGGCGGGGATGGTGGCGGATCTGATCGCCGTGGAGGGCGATCCCACCCGGGAGATCGGCGCGGTCCGGCGGGTCGGATTTGTGATGCAGAACGGCCGGCTGGTGCGCCGGCCGGATCGGTAGCGCGGGATGGGTTGCCGTTAGGCCCCTGGCGTCGCATCGTGCAGGGAGCGAGCGGCGCCGGAACGGCGCCCACCCTGCACCTCGGCAGCAACTTCAACGGAATCACGCGATGAATGAAAAGCAGATTCGGGCGCTGGCGAAGAAGAACGCCGCCCGCGCGGCCAAGCTCCAGCAGAAGCGCCAGAAGTCCTACGACGACACGCTCGACGCGACGCGACGATCCGCCCAGGACGACTCGGGTGAGGCGGAGCGGATCTTCAGGGAAATGAAGCGCCGCGAGTTCTGATGCCCGCGAACCGCGCATGGCGGCTCCGCGCCGCAGGGCTCCCGTGGCCGGCGCTGGCAATCGCCCTCGCAGCGTGCGGCGGAGCGCCGGACGCCGCGGATGCACCGCCGGTCGTGGCGATCGACCCGCTGCCGTCTCCGGCCGGCCCGCACAGTGGCGAGCCCAATCTCGCCGTCGACGCGAGCGGGCGCGTGCACATGACCTGGCACGAACGCACCAGCGACTCCGCTCATGCCCTGCAGTATGCGATTCTCGAGGGGGCGGAATGGACCGCGCCTCACACGGTCATCGAACGCGGCGACTTCTTCGTGAATTGGGCCGATTTCCCGTCGGTGCTCGCCGCTCCGGATGGTCGGGTGATCGTGCACTGGCTCCAGCGGAGCGGAAGCGGCCGATACCAGTACGACGTCCGGATCGCGCAGTCGAACGATGGCGGCGCCACCTGGTCCGCGCCCGTCGTCCTGAATCGCGACGGCGTGTCCGCGGAGCATGGCTTCGTGTCGTTGTTCCCGTCGGGCAGCGACTCGGTCGACGCGGTCTGGCTCGACGGCCGGGACACCGCAGACCGCGGGCCCGACCGCGCGATGCAACTCGCCACCACGCGTATCGGACCGGACGGCGGGTTCGGCGCGGAGCGGATGCTCGATACGCGCATCTGCGACTGCTGCCAGACGTCCGCGGCCCTGACGTCCCGCGGCGCGGTGGTCGTTTATCGGGATCGATCGGCTGACGAGGTCCGCGACATCGCGGTCGTCAGGCATGTCGGAGGCGCGTGGACCGAACCGGCGATCGTGCACGCGGACGGCTGGCAGATCGCGGCCTGCCCGGTGAACGGGCCGGCGATCGCGGCACGCGGCGACACCGTGGCGGTCGTCTGGTTCACGGGCGCGCGGGACACGGCGCGGGTGCGCGTGGCGTTCTCCACCGACGCGGGGGCAACCTTCGGGCCGCCGGTGCGCGCCGACGACGGGCAACCGGCGGGACGCGTGGACATCGAGCTCGATGACGACGGTCGCGCGATCGTCTCGTGGCTCGAGCGCACCGGTGGCGAGCGGGCCGAGGTGCGGCTGCGCGCCGTCGCCCGCTCGGGCGGGCTGTCGCCGTCGGTTCGCGTGGCCGCGTCCTCGTCGGGCCGGCCGAGCGGGTTCCCGCGCATGGTACGGCGCGGGTCCGAGCTCGTTCTCGCGTGGACCGAGCCCGGAGACACCGCGCGGGTGCGCGTGGCGGCGGCGCGGCTGCGGCGAGACGAATGATCGTCGCGCGCCGGCGTCCATCCTGGTGGCTTTCCTTGGCGGCGGCCGTCGTCGGCTGCTCGGGGGGTGAGGCCGCGGTCGTCGAGGTCGGCCACCCCGCCCCCTCCTATGCGGCGGTTGCTCTCACCGGCGACAGCGTCTCACTCCGCCGCCTCCGCGGACGTCCGGTGCTGCTCAACATCTGGGCGACCTGGTGCGCACCCTGCCGGGTCGAGATTCCGTACCTCGAGCGGCTGCACGCCGAACATCGGGGCGCGGGACTGGAAGTCATCGGCGTCAGCGTCGATGCGCGCGGCGAGGAGCAGAAGATCGGAGCGTTCGCGCGAGAGATGGGCATGACGTATCCGATCTGGCTCGACCCCGACGAGCGCGTCAGCGCGCTCTTCCTCGCGCTCGGGGTTCCGGCGTCCTATCTGATCGGGCGCGACGGCGTGTTGCTCTGGCGCCACCTGGGCGTGTTGCGCGACACGAACCGCGAGTTCACGGCGGCACTCGCCGAGGCGCTTCGGCCGCTCGAATCCCGCTGAAGATGCGCCGGGCACTTCTGCCCGACGCGGCCGCGGCGCCGGCCCCTGCGCGAGGGACCGGCGCCGCGACGTCGTGGCGTGGCACGCAGGCCTAACGTCCGCGCCGCTGTGCCTCCTGTTGCGCCTGCCGCACCAGGTCGCCGATGCGATCCGCGAGCGTGCCGCGATCCGGGACGCCGGACTGGCGGCCGTAGATGTCGTACCGGTCGTCCGGACGCCGGTCATCGCGCCGGTCATCGCGCCGGTCATCGCGC
>DATIGO010000398.1:0-29782 GCA_035454665.1 Gemmatimonadaceae bacterium
GGTGCGGCGAGCCATCCCGGGATGGCGAGCAGGGAGAGAAGCAGGGCGCGGCGCATGGGCGAGGATGATGCCGGCGGGTCGCGATCAGCGCGCCTCAAGGGTGGCAGGGCGTGACCGGGCGTGATCAGTCGAACGACAGCCCGTCACCTGCGGCGTGTCATCCCATCGCGCGTGGCGGCCTACCGCGTGATCGTTCCCTCGTACACGGTACTCCACGGCGCGACCTCGACCTTGAACGTCCCGGCCACGAGGGACGAATCGGGACGCAGCAGCGCGTTGACCGAGTCGCGACCCGGTGCCCTCACAAGGATCAGTCCGTACGCACCGAAGCGTCCGCCGGCCACGATGATGCCGGCCTGGCGCAATCGGCTCAGGTTGGCGGAGTGCGCACCGAAGTGCGCCTGCTGCGCCGGCGGCCTGCTGCTGTCCCAGCCGGGACCCGTAGTGAAGAGAAGCGCGAAAACGGACGGCGCAGGCTGGTGCGGGGGCCGGGTAAACGCGGCCGCGAGGAGCGCGAGGCCGAGGCCGACTGCGGGAATCGCGACGCGACGAACGGCAGGCATGGTCGAGAGGTTGGCGTGACCCGCTGGCGGATCGGTGCAGCCATGCGGGACTCGAATTTGAACACGGCACGGTTCCGGCCGCCATCCCGGCCGCGCGCGGGGGGTACGACTCGCGAGTCGTTTCCCCGTGTAACGAGGTCCGCGCCCAACATGCTGGACGAACATCCAGTCCTCTCCCTCTTCATCCTCGCGATCCCGATCGCGTGCATCTCGTGGACCGTCACGCACGAGGAGGTCTTCCGCGAGCCGCGGGACTGGTGCGCTCGGCAGAGTCGCACAGCGCGGTCCGCGGCCGCGCGGAAGTTCTTCTATCTCTTCACCTGCGAGTACTGCTTCAGCCACTGGGTCACGCTCGCGTTCCTGGTGATGACGCGGTACACCCTGTTGCTGGACGACTGGCGCGGGTACGTGGTCGCGGGCTTCGCGCTCGTGTGGGTCGCGAACGTGTACACGAGCATCTTCGGTCATCTGCGGCTCAACATCCGGCATGAGCGCGTGGAGATCGCCGCCGATGAGGCGAAGCTCGAGGAGGCGAAGCGCGAGGAAACACCGCGCGACGAGGCCCGGCTGGCGGGCGCGGGCCGCGGGCCGGTGCGTCGGACGGGTTAGAGCCGGGCGACCAGGCCGGCCAGGAGTTGGCAGAGCAGCGCCGCCGCCACGCACATCGAGAGCCCCCACGCCAGGAGTTGCCGGAAGAGCAGGCGCGCCTGGACGGGATCGCTCACCGTGGCCACGCAGAGGGCGCCTAACGTCGACAGGGGCGACACGTCCACCATCGACCCCCCGACGTTGATGCTGAGTGCGACCGCGAGCGGGTCGCCGCCCCCCACCTGCTCCACGAGACCAGGCACGGTGGGGAGGAAGGCCGGGAGCACGACCCCCGCGGTGCTGCTCCAGCTCGAGATGAGGCCCGTCACGAAGGCCACGACGCCGTTCACGGTGGCGGGCGAGGCGAGCCGCGCCAGGAGCGCCGTGAAGAGGTCCATGCCACCGGTGCGCTCGAGCAGGGCGATCAGCACCGTGACGCCGCAGACCATGATGATCACGCCCCAGGGGATCCGTCGCATCGCCGCGAGCTCGTCCCCGGCGCGAATGAGCACCAGCACCGACGCGGCGGCGAACGCGGCCATCCCCACGCTGAGGCCCAACCCCACCACCCCGACGATCCACGTGACGATCACGCCTAGCGTGATCCAGTGCACCCGCTCGAACGTGATCGCCTCGACCCCGTCGGGCGCGGCGGCCGGCGGCGCGGGTGCCGTGCGTCGGGCCAGCAGGAGCCACGCCGCCACGGCCACGAGCGCGTGTGCCACGAGATTCGCGAGCCAGACCTTTCCCTCGTGACCGCCGATCCCCGCCTCCGCCATGCGCGAGTTCGCGATGATCCCCACCGCGCTGATGGGCGAGAGATTCCCCGCGTTGGCGCCGTTCGCGATCATGAGCGCGGTGAGAAACCGCGGCACGCCGGCCCGCGTGCCCACCGCCATCGCCAGCGGGATGAGCAGGGCGACCGTCGAGATCGCCCCGGGCCCCACCGACGAGAGCCCGAAGGCGATGACGAAGAAGAGGAGCGGAATGACGCGCGCGTTTCCCCGCGCCAGCCGGATCCCCCGGTGCGCCAGCCGCTCCAGCGTACCGTTGCACTCCGCGAGCGCGAAGAGCAGGGTCACGCCGGCGAGCGTGAGGAAGAGCGCGGCAGGGAAGCCCGCCGCGACCTGCTCCGGGCGGAGCCCGGCGAGATAGGTGCCGATGAGCCACGCGAACGCCATCGCCAGCACCCCCACGTTCAGGCGCGACGTGAGCGAGAGGCCGATGGCGACGAGGAGCGCCAGGAGCGACGCGACCGCCGGACTCATGGCGCGCCCGCCGGCGCGTCCTTCCCCAGCAGGTGCTTCTGCACCTTGCCTAACGCATTCCGCGGGAGGGCGTCCATCCGCACGAAGGCGCGCGGCACCTTGAACGAAGCCAGCGCGCGACCGCACGCCGCGCGCAGCGCCTCGGCGTCGAGCGGAGCGTCGGTCACGACATACGCCACCGGCACCTCGCCCCGGCGCTCGTCAGGCGCGCCCACCACCGCGGCCTCGCGCACCCCGGGCAGCTCCAGCAGGACCTCCTCGACCTCGCGCGGATAGACGTTGAATCCGCCGGAGATGATGAGGTCCGTGGCGCGGCCGCGCAGCGTGTACCAGCCGTCCTCGGAACGCTCGGCCAGGTCGCCGGTGTGGAACCAGCCCTCCGTGAACGCCGCGGCGGTGGCCTCGGGGTTGCGCCAGTAGCCGGAGAAGACGTTCGAGCCGCGCACCAGCAGCTCGCCGCGCTCGATCCGCGCGGAAACGCCGGGCAGCGGCAGGCCGACCGTGCCGGGGCGCCGCTCTCCCTCGTACGGGTTCGAGATCAGCATGAGCGTCTCGCTCATCCCGTAGCGCTCGAGGATCGTGTGGCCGAAGCGCTCGCGAAACGCCTCGAGGACGTGCGCGGGCAGCGGCGCCGACCCCGAGACGAAGAGCCGCATATGCGCGCCAATCCGGCCGGCCACGGCAGGAGGGAACTCGAGCAGCCGCACGTAGATCGTGGGTACGCCGAAGAACAGCGTGGGGCGGAAGGTCTCGAACAGCGCGGGCGCGCGATCGAGCTCGAAGCGGGGTGCGAGCCGCGTGCGGCACCCGGCCGCGAGCGCGCAGCAGAGGCCGTTCGCGAGACCGTGCACGTGGAAGAGTGGCAAAACGGCGAGGTACCGGTCGTCGCTCGTAATGCGCCAGCAGGTGAGCAGATTGACCGTGTTGGCGGCGAAGTTGTTGTGCGAGAGGAGCGCGCCCTTCGATCGGCCCGTGGTACCCGAGGTGTAGACGATGGCCAGCGGGTCGTCGCCGTCGAGCGGCACGCGCACCGGCTCGTCGCTGGCCGCGGCCGCCTCGGCCGCCAGCGCCTCGATGCCAATGCTGGCCCGGGAACCGGAAACGAGGGCGAGGTGCTCCTCGCTGGTCACCGTGAGCCGCGGCTCCGCGTCGCCAAGGATGTGCGCCACCTCGCGCTCGCGGTACAGCACATTGATCGGCACGAAGATCGCGCCCAGCCGCACACAGGCGAGGAAGACGTCGACGAACTCCATCGAGTTCCCGAGCTGCAACGCGACCCGGTCCCCGCGAACGACGCCGCGCGCCGCAAGCGCGCGCGCCATCCGGTTCGCGCGCGCGTCCAGCCCGCCGAACGTCAGCGTCTCTGCGCCTCCGTGCGGGTCGTCGACCTCCAGCGCCACCTGGTCGCGACGCGCGCGAAAGGACGGATCGAACAGGTCGCCGAGCTGCATGGGGCGGGATTGTAGCTCGGCGGACCGGGAGAGCGGGAGAGCGCTATCGTCGCCGGAGACTGTTCAGGCGCTGGCGCGCCTGGGGGTCATTGGCGTTGATGGCCAGGGCCCGCTCCAGGCTCGTGATCGCCAACGCCGTGTCTCCGACCGCCAGGTGGCCCTCGGCCGCCTGTCGGTGCGCAAAGCCGGAGTTCGGCGCGAACTCGGTGTTGAGCAGGTTGAAGCGCAGGGCATCGGCCGCTCTGCCTTGTCGCCGCAGCGCCGTGGCGAGGTTCGCGAGCGGCACCTCGCCGAAATCGTACGCGGCTGAACCGTAGTACCGCTGTCGCAGCCGCCGGTACGCCGCCTCCGCCGAGTCGGCGCCCAAACGGTCGTAGGCCACCTGCAGCACCTGCTGCAGTGGACGCGGCTCGGTCACGCCGCGATGACAGGTCGCGCACGTCACGACGATGGCCGGCTCGCGCCGGCCGCTCAGCCGGCCAAGGTGGTCGCCGTTGATCGCGGCCACCATCCGGATCATCTCCCGCGCCTTCACCTTCTCCGGCTTCTCGTCGCTCTTGAAGTCGTATGTCTCGAGCGGCTCGCCCTCGCGGCCGAGGTGGCAGTAGGTGCACCTGACGCCCAGGGCGCGCGTGAAGCCGGCCATGGTGTCCACCAGCGCGCGAACGGACATGTCGGCGGGAAACGCCTTCACGTTCTCCAGGCGGTCGGGTGGAAACTGTTGCGCCTCCAGCCGCAGCGCCCCGGCTGCGAACAGCACGCACGGAACCATCAGCGTTCGTTTCATGCAGGGCTCCCATGTCCGCGGATTGCGCAATGATACCGGAACGCCCGTTCGGGGCAGTACCGCGGGTGATCGCCGGTCCCGCGTGGTGAAAACCTGTCCGGTTGGCGGGAAAAGTCACCGCAAAGGCACAACAAAGTCACAGCAGCCGGGCGACGCTCTCCTCGTACGATCGACTCGTCTCGAGGGCGGTCCCATCCTCCAGCCTCACCACGAATCCGCCCCGTGCCATCCGTTCCACGGAGCGGATGCGCTCCATGTTCACGATCGTGGAGTGGTGGATGCGGCGAAATCCAGCCGCGTGCAGCCGCGCGGCCGTGGCGCGGAGCGTGGCCCGCAGCTCGAAGGCGCGGCCCGACGCGTGAAGGCGCACGTAGTTCCCGGCGCCCTCGATCCAGTCGATCTCCTGGAGACGCAAAAAGACCACGCGGCCGCGATCGCGGGCGGCAAGGCGCCGTTGCGTGAGGGGCGGGAGGAGCTGATCGATCAGGTCAGCCACGCGCTCTCGCGTCTCCCGCGCGGCATCGCCGGCGAGCACGCGCCGCGCGCGGTCCAGCGTGTCGGCAAAGCGCGCCGCCGTGAAGGGCTTGAGCAGGTAGTCGAGTGCGCGGGCCTCGAAGGCGCGCAGCGCGAACTCGTCGTACGCGGTAACGAAGACGAGGGCGGGGAGTGCGCGCGCGCCCACGGCGTCCACGACCTCGAACCCGCTCATCTCCGGCATCTGCACGTCGAGGAAGACGAGATCCGGCGTCTGCTCGGCGATCGCGTCCACGGCGTCGGGACCGTTGCCGCACTGGCCCACGATCTCGACGTCCGGGTGATCTGCGAGCAGCGTCGACAGTCGCTCCCGGGCGGGCGCTTCGTCGTCCACGATGAGTGCGCGGATGCTCATCCCGAGACGACTCGCTTCGCCGGCATCGTGATCGACACCTCGAATCCGCCCATGGCTGCGCTGGCCACGCGGAGCGTCTGCGCCTCACCGTAGAGCGCCCGCAGCCGGTCGCGCGTGTTGGTGAGACCGACGTGCCATTGGGACTCGTCGAGCGGCGCCGTCCCCTGCCCGTCGTCGCGTACCCGCAGGTGCAGCTCGTCACCCCGGAGGTCCGCCGCGATCCCGAGGGTGCCGCCCGACAGGCGCTGCGCGATGCCGTGTTCGATCGCGTTCTCGACCAGGGGCTGCAGGAGCAGGACCGGCACGCGGACGTCGAGTGTGGCGGGATCGATCCGCCGCTCGACGCTCAGCCGGTCGTCGAAGCGCACCTGCTGGATGGCCACGTATCGGTCCACCAGGTCGAGCTCCTGCCGCAGGGGGACTTCATGAGCGACACTCCCCTGGAGGTGCGTCCGCAGCAGCTCACCCAGCGAACCAAGCATGTCCTCGGCCCCGCGCGGATCGGAGCGGATGCGCGAGGCGATCGCGTGCAGCGTATTGAAGAGGAAGTGGGGCTGGATTTGCGCGCGCAGCGCCTCGAGGCGTGTCTGCGCAAGCTGGCGATCGAGCTCCACGGTCAGGCGTTGGCGCTCCTGCGAGCGCCGATAGTACGCCGTGGCATGGGCGATCACGACCAGGCCCCAGTAGACGAGGAGCGAGGTGTTGAGGCCGCTGGCGATCATGAGCGCGTAGTTGCCGCGCGGCGGCATGCCGATCGCGACCCGGAGCAGCCGGTAGAGCAGGGCGGCCACGATCGCGAGGGCCAGATTGAGGCTCACGTGTGCCGCGAGTCGGCGCGGCCAACCCGGTCCGTGGAGCGGCCATCGGCGCGCCGCGGCCAGGATCACGGGCGACAGCGCGGCCCACGGGAACCACAGCGCCAGGTTCAGCAGCAGGACGGTGACAACCAGGACCTCTCCGCCGGTGGCGAGATAGGTCAGGATCCCCTGGCTGGCCGTTATGAGGGAGAGAGCGAGCCAGAGGGACGCATGGACGAGGACCGTACGGGCGCGACGCACGGGGCGGAATCTCCCTTCTCGCGCGGAGGACGCGCAACAGGCGCCACAATCGCATACAATCCCGTGGTGTGCCGCCGCCGACATATTCGCGACGGTACGATCGTGCCGTGCCAGCGACACTCAGGAGGGTTGTGCGTCCGATGAACACGTCCCGGCTGCCTCTCGCACTCCTCCTCACCGCCTGGACGTTCATGGCGACGGGATCCACACCCGCGGTGGCCGATGCACAGGATCCGGCGGTTCGCGGCTACCTGGCCGACAGCTCCCTGTCGTTCCTCGTACCCCTGATCGGCGCCTGGCGCCCGCTCAGCGTTCCTGATTCCCTGAAGCGCCTGGACCCACCGATCGTCGCGCACGCTTATCGGTGGATCGTGGGACGACGCGCCATTCAGCTGCTGGAGAGCTTCCGGAGCGGCCAGCCGGACTCGGCGCTGCTCAGCGGCATGATCTACTGGAATCCGGCGACGGAGCGCGTCGAGTTCGTCGCCGTCGCGGGTCGGGACGTCGGCGAGGGCCGGCTCTTCATCGGTGAATACCGCACACTCGCCGACGGGTCGATCGAACGAACGTACGATGTCTTTTACCGCACGCTCGCCGACACGCCCGCGGAGCAGGTCGGGGGCAGTCGCCGGCGCTATCGCGAGGTGTACCGGCTGGTGACGTCCGACAGCATCGAGTCCACGCTGGACTGGTTCCACGACGGTGCGTGGCGACCGTACGGCCCGTTCGCACGGGGAGCGTTCCGGCGAATTCCGTCGCAGACGGGACCTGCGTTCGAAGTGCTGACGGCCGGCGGCACGGGCCTGGAGATCAGAGGACAGAATCAACTCGAGCGGATCCTCCGTGCATGGAACCTCGAGCGGTGGCTCTTCACGCGGACGGCGCGCATCCAGTCGCGTGTGATTCCGCACAGCCATCCCGTGCTCACGCTCAACACGCAGTACATCGACAACGACACCGCGCAGGTCGCGACCTTCATTCACGAGCAGCTGCACTGGTTTCTGAACAGCAAACCCGCCGCGCGTGACAGCGCGCTGGCGGATCTCCGTCGCCTCTACCCGCGCGCACCCGCGGGGCCAGCCGAGGGCGGTGCGCGGGATGCGTACAGCACCTACCTCCACCTCCTCGTCTGCATGCTCGAGTTCGAGAGCGTGCGGGCGCTCTTCGACGAGGACACGGCGCGGCGGGTGCTGGGGGGTTGGCAGCACTACGGCTGGATCTATCGCGAGGTGCTGGAGCGTCCGGAACCGATCCGGCGTGTGCTCCGGGCGCGCGGTCTCGACACCCCCGACGCGCGCGAGCCGCCGGGCCAGCCGAGGTGATCGATCGGAAGAGCGACACGGCCCGGCCGCGATGACGCGCGACCGGGCCGTGTCATGCCCCGGAGCGACTATCGCGTTCCGGGTGGTACCGTCAGCGAGAGGTTGTGCCGCTGGAGGGCCTGACCGACCGAGGCCGCGCGCGTCAGGACCGCGTTGGCTTCGGTAATGGCCCGCGGGAGCGCGGCCTTCACCTCGTTGTACTGCCTGACGAGCGCCTCGCTGGGCGGCTCCCAGAAGGAGAGGATCGACGCCTTCACCGCGCCGGCACGCCCCAGCACGTTGGCCGGATCACCCCCTCCGCCCCCTCGGCCCCCCCCGCCGCCGCCCCGTCCGCCGGCCGCGCCGCCGCCCATGGGCACGCCGAACTTCACGCGCACCGCCTCGTACTCGCGGTTGAGCGACTCGAACTGCGACTTCACGTCCGCGGGGGCGCTGCTGGCCGCGATCTTCCCGGCCACGTCGGTCATCTGCGGATGCAGCGCGTTGAGCGCGGCGGCGACCTCGGTGCCGCGCCGCTGCATCTCGTGCAGGTCCATCGCGATCTCGTTATACCGGCGCCGCTGCGCGTCGGCGAGCTGCACCGCGGGATCCATGATGATGCGCAGGGGCTTGGAGTCGACCACGGTGCCGCCGACCACGAGCGACACGGTGTAGGTCCCCGGGATCACGTGCGGGCCCGCGTTGGCGCCGCCACCACCACCGAAGCCGCCACCCCGGCCGCCACCGCCGGCCGGGCCGTCCTCGCACGGGTCCTGCGGCAGATACCCTGCCTCCGGGAGCGGCGTGGGCACCCCTGGGATGTTCGCGCCGGCGCCGCCGCGTCCGCCGCCACCTCCGCCACCTCCGCCACCGCGTCCGGCAGCCGGACCGGGACCGGGCGTCTGGATCGGCTCCACTCGCTGATCCCAGCAGACGGTCTGGATACCCGGCTGGTTCCGACTCGCGGGCACCGCGAGCTCGCGGATCGCCCGCCCCGAGCCGTCAGCGATACGGACCTTCGGGTCGGTCACCTGACGCCTGAGGTGGAACTGGATCACTGCGTCGGTGGGCGGGTTCTCGCCCACGAAGAACTGGTGTCCCCAGAACTCGTCGTTGCGGTCGTCCTTCGACTTCCACTGGAGCGCCGTCGGCACCGAGAAGAGCTTCGCGTCGGCCGCCTGCACCGTCGTGTACTCCTGGATGGGCTCGAGGTGATCCAGTACGAAGAGCGCGCGGCCGTGCGTGGCCACGAGCATCGCGTTGTCGCGCGGGTGCAGCGTGATCTCGTCGATGCGGACCGTCGGCAGGTTGGCCTTGAGGCGCCGCCAGCTCTGCCCGCGGTCGAGCGAGAGGAAGATCCCGGTCTCGGTGCCGATGTAGAGCACGTCGCGGTTCTTCTGGTCCTCGGTGAGCGTGCGCACGTTCTCGCCGCGCAGGTTGTTCACGATCGAGCGGAAGGTGGCGCCGAAGTCCGTGCTCACCCACATGTACGGGTTGTAGTCGTTCTGCAGGTGGTTGTCGACCGTGACGTACACCGTGCCGGCGTCATAGCGTGATGGCACGACCTCGGTCACGTAGCCGCCGGCCGGGAAGCCGGGCATGTTCCGTGTGACGTTCTGCCAGGTGCGACCGTTGTCGCGCGAGACGTACACCGTGCCGTCGTCGGTGCCCGTGTAGAAGACGCCCGCCTGGCGAGGCGACTCCGCCAGCGAAACGACCGCGGGCCAGGCGCTGATGCCGTCGTTCCTGGCGATGGTGATCTCGGTGTTCCGGACGCCCATCGTGGCGATGGTGTCGCGGTCGGCGCCCGAAGTGAGATCGGGGCTGATCACCGTCCACGAGTCGCCCTTGTCGTTCGACCGGAAGACGCGGTTCGCCGCCACGATCAGCACGCCGGGATCATGCGGTGAGAGCATCATCGGCGAGTCCCAGTGGAACCGGTAGCTCTCGCCGGCCGTGTGGTTCACCACGTTCATCGGGCTGGGCCGGATGCTCTTCGACTCACCGGTGATCTTGTTGCGGCGCACCATGTTGCCGCCCTGCGACTCGGTGTAGATGATGCGGGAGTCGCGCAGGTCCGGGATCGCGTGGAAGCCGTCGCCGCCCTGGATCTGGAACCAGTCGTAGTTGAAGATCCCGCGGTTGTGCCGCGACGCGCTGGGGCCGCACCAGTTGTAGTTGTCCTGCATCCCGCCGCAGATGTTGTACGGGATCTCCATGTCGTAGCTGACGTGGTAGAAGAGCCCCACGGGCAGGTTGGGCAGGTACACCCACGTCTTGCTCATGTCGTACGACACCGCGAGCCCGCCGTCATTCCCGATGAGCACGTGGTCGGAGTTGGCGGGATTGATCCAGATCGCGTGCACGTCGTCGTGCGTGACGAGCGCCGCGTCCGGGTGGAAGGTCCGGCCGCCGTCGATGCTCATCCAGAGTCCCACGCCGCCCAGATAGACGCGCTCGGGACTGTTGGGATCGATGCGCACCTGGCTGAAGTACATGGGCCGCGGGTTGCCGGAGCTGACCTTGGTCCAGGCCTGGCCGCCATCGTTCGAGCGATAGAGTCCCGTCGCGCCGGCGTCCTGCGCGGCCCCGGCGCCACGGCCAGCTTCCGCACCACCCGGAGGGGCCGCTCCGCCCCCACCGCCGCGTGCAGGGGAGGGTCCCTCGATCAGGGCGTAGAGCACGTCGCCGTTCCGCTTGTACGAATCGAGCGCGATGCGCCCCAGGGGACCAGCCGGAAGGCCGCCGCCCGTGAGCCGCGTCCAGGTGTCGCCACCATCGGTGGACTTCCAGATTCCGCTTCCCGGCCCCCCGCCGTTCATGCAGCAGGCATTGCGCTGCCGCTGATAGGTGGACGCGTACATGATCCGCGGGTTCGTGGGCGACATCACGAGGTCGTTCGCGCCCGTGTTGTCGTCGACGTTGAGCACCTTGCGCCAGGTCCGGCCGCCGTCGGTCGTCTTGTAGACGCCGCGGTCACCGCCCGGGCCGAACAGTGGCCCGGTCGCCGCGACCAGGACGACCTCGTTGTTCACCGGATCGATCAGGATCCGGTTGATGTGCCGGGAGTTGGGCAGCCCCATATGGGTGAAGGTCCGACCGCCGTCGGTCGACTTGTAGACCCCTCCGCCCCACGACGTGCTCTGGCGGTTGTTCGACTCGCCCGCCCCCACCCAGACCAGGTCGGGATTGGTTGGGGAGATCGTGACGTCGCCCAGGGCGATGAGCCCCTGGTCCTGGAACAGCGCGGTGAACATCGCGCCGTTGCTCGTGGTCTTCCACAGCCCGCCGTGCGCCGTGGCCACGTAGTAGACCGCAGGATTCGCCTCGTTCACGGCGAGATCGGAGATCCGGCCCGACATCGTAGCCGGTCCAATGGAACGGAAGTGCAGCGTCTCGAACTCCTGGGCCACGGGCACGGGGCCCTGGGCCTGGAGCGGTCGGCCGCCCGCGCCCACGAGGAGCGCGAGGCCGAGCGTGGCGAACCCGGAACGTCTTGCCATTGATCCTCCAAACGCGGGGACAGGCTGGTGATGGGGCGCGGAGATCTTACGTCACGTGCGCGGCCAGAGGCCAGAGGGAACGCACTGGTGGCATTCATCCTGAACGCGCCAGTTTCGGGGTGCGTTGATGCCGGTTCGGTCGTCCAGAAGGCGGGGCTGGAGTGCCTGGAGCCACATCCGAAACCAGGGGAGCTTCATGGGCATCGACGTCGCGCTGCGAGGGGGAGCGATGCGCCGTCTGATCCGCGGCTGGCGCGGGTGCGCGCTCCTGATCGCCGTGGCGGTGTGGGCGGCGTGGGTCTCGCTCGAACCGACCCACGACCGCACCTGGCTTGTGGAGCAGTCGGTGCTCCCGAAAGCCGAGTTCGAGGGCTCGCTGGTACGGCTGACCGGGGTACGGAGCAACACCTACACGGCACGCACCGTCTTCTCCCCGTCCTGGACCGAACGGCGAGTGGACCTGGACAGGCTGACCTCGGCCTGGTTCGTCCTGACGCCGTTCTCCACCGGATGGCGGGGGCCGGCCCACAGCTTCGTCACCTTCGGCTTCTCGGATTCCCAGTTCGTGGCGATCTCGGTGGAGGCGCGACGGGAGCCTGGAGAGGCGTACGGCGTCCTGGCGGGACTCTTCAAGCGCTTCGAGCTGATGTATGTGGTGGGAGACGAGCGGGACCTGATTGGCCAGCGCGCCGCCTACGATTCGACCGACGTCTATCTGTATCCGATCCGCGCGACGCCGGAGCGGATCCGCGCGGTCTTCGTGGAGATGCTCGAGCGTGTGAACGAGCTCCACGACGGGCCGGAGTTCTACAACACGCTCACGAACAACTGCACCTCGAACCTCATCCGGCACGTGAACCAGGTGACGCCGGATCGCGTGCCGACCGGCTGGAGGACGATCGTTCCCGGATACTCCGATGAGGTCGCGCACCGGCTCGGCCTGATCGACACGGAGCTCGGCATCGCGCAGGCGCGCGCGCGGTATCGCGTCAACGACCTGGCGCGGCGGTACATCGCGGATTCGCTCTTCTCACTCCGCATCCGGGGGATCGACTAGCGGGGGCCGGTCGCGGGGGCCCGCGCGGGATCCCGCGCTCAGCGCGACTGCCGGGTCGCCTCGAAGCGACGCGGCACGAGGGGCCCTTGGGCGCCTTCGGAGAGCACCAATCCCTCGAGTGCATCGGCGCGGTAGCGCGCGCGCAGCGTCAGGCGCCGCAGTGGGCTGAACCCGCGGCGCGCCGCGCTGGCCGCGGCAGGCGGCACGCCGGTCAGCACGACCGAGTCACCGACGAGGCGACCGTGCAGCGGGATGCCCGCCCCGGGCCCCACGCCATCGGGCGGCATGGGCAAGCGCGGATTGCGCCAGGTTGCCACCAGGGAATCGCCGCGGGCCTCGATGGAGAGCTCGACTGTGTCGCGCCTGACGACCTGGATCACCCGGCGCCCATCGTCGCGGACGGCGGAATCCCAGATGACGCGCCAGCGACCCGCGACCGGCGATCCCTGTACCGCGATGTCCCGGGTCGGGGCGATCGCCAGGGACGCCGCGATCATCACGAGGATCTCTTTCACGCTCCACTCCGTTCGGCAATCGCGCGGCACCGCCGCGGCGAGTGCCGCGGCGGCCCGCCGCTGGTACGCGGCTCGCCATCGCGGCCACGAGACCAGGGGCAGGCGTCATCCCCCGTGTGGCGCGATGGTATATAGATAATCTACATAGTAGCCGCAGTGTGACAGCGGCGCGGGCCGAAGGGTTGCCGCCCGGGCGCGGGACGCCCGGGATCGGCGGGCGCTCCGGCCCCTCCGGCGCGACGGCAACGTCGTCCGGGCCCTGAGGCGCTGTCATCGCCCACCGGGCGGGTGTATCGTTGCCACGGAGGGCCGCGGGCCAAGCGGCAGAATCGGAGGCATCAGTGACGGGACCGTCGCCGGCGACGAGACGCCTAACGCGTTTGCCCGGCTGGCTCGCGGCGGCGCTGCTCGCGCTGGGCGGAGCCCGCGCCGAGGGCCAGCGCGCACCGGCGCTCCGGCTGCCGCCCGCGAACGCCTCCCTCGCCGAGGAGTTCTCCCATGTCATCGCCGTTCGCGAGCTCCGCGATGGCCGCGTGCTCGTCTCGGATTACCGGGACAATCGCGTGGTCGTGGCCGATTTCGCGACGGGCGCCGTGCAGTCCATCGCCCGCAGCGGGAGTGGTCCACAGGAGTTTCGCCGGGCCGACCGCTTGTTCGCCATCACCGGCGACTCAACCATCCTCAGCGATCCCGGAAACGGGCGATGGCTGATGCTGGACGGAGACGGCGTCGTCACCACCGTTCCGCCTGACGCGCCAGCGGTGGAGCACCTGCGCACTCCGATCGGTGCCGATTCGCTGGGCCGGATGCTGGGCGTGGGGGGGGCGGTCAACGTGCACCAGATGCTCGCGGGCAGAGGGGTGGACTCGTTCGTCGTGCTGCTGGTGCACCGCGGCGCCGCCCGCACCGACACCATCGCGCGCCTGCGGCCCCCGGAGGCGGTCCGACCGAGCATGGTCCGGAGCGCCGAGACCCGCGTAGCGCGAGGATCCTGCAGCATCCCCTGGTGGGCGGCAGGCGAGCAGGCGGTGTTGTTCCGCGACGGTTGGGTGGCGGTCGCGCGGCTGAGTCCCTACCGGGTCGAGTGGCGATCTCCGGATGGCCGGACGATCCGAGGCGCGCCGCTCCCCTTTGCTCCGACGCCAATCGACGAGCGGGAGAAGCGCGCGTTCATGGAGCGGACGGCGCGACGGACCGGCCGGCCCGCGCAACCGCCCGCGACCATCGCCGAGTGGCCCGACGAGATGCCGCCCTTCTCCTCCATCTCCGCGGTGCTGGGCGCGCCTTCGCCGGCACTGCACACCGCCCCTGATGGCCGGCTCCTCATCCTGCGCATGCCGACCGCGGACGCGCCCGACACGCGCTACGATGTCATCGACCGCTCCGGAAGGCTCGTGGGCGAGCTCATCCTCTCGTTCAACGAAGCCATCGCGGGCTTCGGCACGGGATCGGTGTACGTCGTGAGCATCGACTCCGACGGCATCCAGCGCCTGCGCCGCCATCCCTGGCCCTGAAGGCAAGCACCCGTCGGCATCCTTCCAGAGCCGCAGCCGGTCAGCGAGCGGCGCCCCGACACGCCCCCCAGGCTGGCCGCGCGGGCGCCAGGGTCCCCTGTCGGTGGGGATCCGCGTCGTCGCGTTCCAATGTTCTGCCCATCGACGACAGCGCGGCCGCGACGCCGCCCGTCCGCACCGTGTCCCCGAGCGCCCGCCCGAACCGGGCGAGCGGCTCCACGGCGCCTAACGCTTCTGCCGCGCGTGATACGTCTTGTCCACGATCAGCCACTTCCCGTCGATCTTGAGCAGGTTGAAATAGTCGGTGAAGACGACGGTGGGATAGTCGAGCTCGATCCTGGCCTGCGCGGCGTCACCCGTCACGTCCACGCCCACGATCCGGCGCCTCCGCTGTGCCTCGTCGGCCGCGGGACGCCCCGAGGCGCCCGCGATGTAGTCCGCCGCGGTGCGCGAGGCGAACTGGCCGTTGCGGATGAAGTGCAGCCTCGCGTCGGGGTGGAAGACCATGCGAAAATGCGATCCGTCGCCCGTCGCGTGTCCCTGCAGGTAGTGCTCCAGGGCGGCGCGCACCTCGGCCTCGCTAGCGCGGACTCTCGCGAAGGCCGCGGTGGACAGCACGGCCGCGGCGAGGGCGGCGGGAACGATCAGGTGTCGGGCATGCATGCGGGGACTCCGTCAGTGGTGAGCGCGAAGGATAGCCGCCGCGGGTGAAGGCGGCTCGCAGGCGGTGTCACGCGGTCCGTCGTCGTGACGAGTGACCGCTGACGGGTGACGGGGATGCGGTGCCGTTACCGTACCCGCCACACCTTCACGACAGGGAACCCCGCGTCGGTCTCACCGGCCGTCACCAGGAGGTCCCGCCCTGGCGCGAACGCGCCCACGGTCCCCGGTACGACCACCTCACCCGCGTAGCCAAAGGTCGAGTCGAAGACGTCGAAGACGGCCTGCCTCTCGTTGCCGCGTCCGGTCCTGACCCACAGCCGGCCGAGCGGATCGAACCGGAACCCGGTCCAGTGGAAGTGGGGCTTTTCCTCAGGCACGCCCGGTGCTCCGGCGCGCCGCCCCGAGCCGCCGACCTCGGCCTGCATCCGGGCCGCGGTTGCGCCGATCCGCGAGCGCATCGCCTCCTTCTCGGCTTCGGTACGGCGGGCGCGCGGAATCGCGCGCGTGATGTCGTGCACCGTACCGTCCCGGCGGTAGACGCGAATGCGATACTCCTCCTCGCCCTCGCCCACGACCACATCGCCCGCCGGCGACACGGCCATCGCGCGGATCTCGCCCGGCGCATCCGGGCGCGGGAAATCGACGATCGGCCCGCGCACGTGGACGAGGGAGTCGGCGCCCGCGCGGACCACGCGGATCGTCGAAGTGCCCGGCCGGAACTGGCTGAAGAGGAGATACACGTCGTGCGCGGCGGACGCACCGGCATCGAAAGGAAACGAGGGCAGCCGCACGATGGAAAGCGGCTTCCCCGTGGAGTCGAAGTGCGTGACGCGATAGTCCAGCATGTCGACGAGGCGGACGCCGCTGCCGCCGTCGGGGAAGAGGTGATGGATCCCCTGGATCTCGCCGGGGCCGCGCCCCCTGCGTCCGAATGCGGTCACCGGCCTGCCATCCAGTGCGAACGCCCGGATGCGCGGCTCCTGTCCGTCACCCACCCAGATGATCCTGTCGTCCACGATGGCGATATCGCCGATCGTGGAAAACTGAAGCGGTCCGCTGCAGTCCTCGCAGCCGAGCTGACCGGCGGGCTCGACCCGGAGCGCGGTTTGCGCCAGCGCGGTCTGCGCCAGGCCGATGGCCAGTGCCAGAGAGAACCGGATCGGTCGCATGCGGGCGGACTCGAAAGTGAGATCGCTCCTTCGACACGTTGTGCGAACGCGCCGGTTTACCACGCCCGGCTGCACGAGCCCGGGCGGACGGCAGTGGTGGTTGCGCGCGCCGCCTCCCCCTGGCATCGTGCCTCCCCATGACCTTCGTGCTCGTGCCGACGCTGTGAAGCCGCCCTCGCGCCTCGCCGCCATCGCGGCGGTCGCCATTGGCATCACGGCAGGGCTTGGCGCGTTCACGTTCGTCTATGCGCGCGGTTACTCCTATCTGACGAACGACCCCGCGGCGTGCGCCAACTGCCACATCATGAGCGAGCACTACAGCGCGTGGATCAAGTCGAGCCACCACTCGGTTGCCACGTGCAATGACTGCCACACGCCACACACGCCGGTCGGCAAGTACGTCACCAAGGCACGGAACGGGTTCTGGCATTCGTTCTACTTCACGACCGGCCGCTATCCGGATCCACTCCGCATCACGGAAGGGAACCGGCGCGTCACGGAGCACACCTGCCGCTACTGTCACGCCGAGATCACCGCGGCGATCGATGTACCCGCGCATCGCCAGTCGCCGGAGGCGTCGCATTCCGATACGGCAGCCGAATGGAGCTGTGTTCGCTGTCATCGCCATGTTGGCCACGTCGTGCGCTGAGCCGATGCGCGGCCCCTGAGGAACCGGAGACCGATGAGCATGAGGACACCACGCCAGCGTCGTCGCTCGAACGCAATAGTGGCAGGAGTGGGCGCTGACCCCGTTCCAGTTCCGGGAGAATGCGGTCAGACCGTGTTTTCCCGGTCGCAGCGCATCGGTCGCTCCAACCTCGCCACGCTCGGCCTCGTCGCCGTGGTCGCAGCCGTGGCGGCCGTCGGCATCGCCGCCCTCCTCACCAACATCTTCGAGCGGCGCGTGGAAGGGCAGAACCCGTTCTATCGCGTGGTGCAGCTCAGCGACACCACGGAGGATCCCGCGGTGTGGGGGCAGAACTTCCCGCAGCAGTACGACCTGTACCGGCGCACGGTGGACCAGGTGCGCACGCGCTACGGCGGGAGCGAGGCGCTCCCCCGCGCGCCCAGTGCGGCGGATCCGCGCTCCATCGTGGCGCAGTCGCGCCTCGAGGAGGACCCGCGACTCCGGCAGTTCTGGGCGGGCTATGCGTTCGCGGAGGACTTCCGCGAGGAGCGCGGCCACGCGTTCATGCTCGACGATCAGACCTTCACGCAGCGCCAGCAGGTGTCACCGCAGCCGGGGACGTGCCTGCACTGTCACGCGTCGGTCTACGTGCCCTACCGGCGCGCCGGCAACGGGGATCTCATCGCGGGATTCGAGAGGCTCAACCCGCTGCCGTACGCGGAGGCGCGGCAGCGCGTCACGCATCCCGTTTCGTGCATCGACTGCCACGACCCCGAGACGATGGAGCTCCGCGTGACGCGTCCCGGGTTCATCGAGGGGATCCGGATGCTGCGCGCGGGGCAGGGGATTCCGGACTACGACGTCAACCGGCAGGCCACGCGCCAGGAGATGCGCACCTTCGTCTGCGGCCAGTGTCACGTGGAGTACTACTTCCGCGGCGCGGAGAAGCGGCTCGTCTATCCGTGGGCGAAGGGACTCCAGGCCGACAGCATCCTCGCGTATCACGACTCCACGGGACACGCGGACTGGACGCACGCGATCAGCGGAGCGCGCGTGCTCAAGGCGCAGCACCCCGAGTTCGAGATGTACAACCAGGGGATTCACGCCCGCTCCGGCGTGGCATGCGCCGACTGCCACATGCCCTACCTGCGCACGGGCGCCATGAAGATCAGCGATCACTGGGTGCGCAGCCCGTTACTGAACGTGAACCGGGCCTGCCAGACCTGCCACAGGTGGAGCGAAGACGAGCTGCGCGAGCGGGTCTTCACGATCCAGGATCGCACGTTCGAGCTGCGCAACATCGCGATCGACGCCGTGGTGAACCTCACGAATGACATCGCCGCCGCCGTGCGCGTCGACAGCACCAGCCCGCGCATCGCGCGGGCGCGCGACTACCAGCGCAAGGCGCAGTTCCTGGCCGATTTCATCGAGGCGGAGAACTCGATGGGGTTCCACGCGGACCAGGAGTCGGCACGCGTGCTGGCGCGCGCGATCGACTACGCGCGGCGCGGGCAGATCGTGCTCGCTGGCGGGGATCCGGGAACCTACGTGCCACACGCTGCCGTGCCGCCCACACGGCGATGACCGTCGGCGGCGGGACCACGTAGCGGCAGCGGATGCCCGCACGCCGAGAAGACACGCCGAGGGGTGGGGCTGGGGACTCTCCTCACGCTCGGCGGCTGGTCTTTCGGACCGGTGCGGCTCCCGGGTTCCCGCCACAGAACCGTCACCCTGCCACTGCCCCGCGCCTTGACAGGTTGGCCGGAGCAACCCCACAGTATTGTCGATTGTCATAGTATCAACCCTCTGCTGCTGAGCGGACGATGACGCTGTGGGCCTGGATCGGGCGAAGGGCGCGCCTCGTCTTCGCGCGTCGCAATGCGGAGTCGCAGGTCGATGACGAGCTGCGGTTCCATCTCGAGCTGGAAATCGCCGAGCGTGTGCGCGCGGGGATGGCACCTGACGAGGCACGGCGGACGGCGCTGCGGGACTTCGGTCGGGTCGAGGTGATCAAGGACGCCTGGCGCGACAGGCGCCCGCTGGCATGGCTCGACGGCCTCAGGCGCGACGTCACGTTCGCGTGGCGCGGCATCCGCCGCAGCCCCGGCTTCTCGTTCTCCGTCGTCCTCGTGAGCGCGCTTGGAATCGGCGCCACGACGGCGATGTTCGGGGTCGTGAACGGCGTGCTGCTCCAGCCGCTTCCCCTCCCGGAGGCCCATCGTCTGTACTCGCTGCAGCTCCACGATGAGAGCGGAAACGCCTATGGCGTGAGCGCCGAGTCGTTCCGGGTGGTGGAGACAGGGCCGGGAATCGAGCGGGCGGGCCGCTATTCGGTGGGAAGCGTCGTGCTGACGACGGCAGACGAACCCGAGCGGCTGCGCACGGAGTTGGTCACCAGCGATCTCTTCACCGTACTGGGAGTGCAGCCGGCGATCGGCCGGGGCTTCACGCTGGCGGAGGAACGGAGCGGTGCCAGCATCGTGCTGAGTCACGAGCTCTGGATGCGGCGTTTCGCCGGCGACTCGGGCATCGTCGGCCGTGCCATCTCCATCGATGGGGCATCCGCCGTCGTCGTCGGCGTGATGCCGGCGGGATTCACCGGGGCGCGCCCGTGGCTCCTGGCCGCGCCGGCCGTCTGGATGCCACTCGATCGCTCGCGGGCCTCGCGCGCGGCGGGCCTCGTGCTCCGCATTCGACGGGACGTGCGCGGGGAGACCGTGGAGGCCTGGCTGGACGGCGTGCTGCGGCTCCGCATGCCGAACATCACCGGGACCGACTCGGTGAACGTCCGCCCCGACCTGGATTCGCTTCAGGAGATCACCGTCGGGAGCCTGCGCAAGCCGCTGGCGGTGCTCTTCGGCAGTGTGTGCTTCGTGCTCCTCCTCGTCGCCGTGAACGTGGCAACGCTGCTCCTCGCGCGGGGTGCCGCCCGCGATCGTGAGCTCGCGGTGCGACGCGCGTTAGGCGCGAGCCGCTGGCGTCAGATCCGGCATGTGCTGCTGGAGAGCCTGATGCTGACGGGAGCGGGTGGCGTGCTGGGGGCGATCCTCGCGGTCTGGGGCACGGCTGTGGTTCGCGCGCTCGGCGCCGACGTCCTCCCCCGGCTGTCCGCGATCGGCGTCGACTGGAACGTGCTGGTCTTCGCGGCGCTGCTGGCCCTGGGCTGCGGCCTGGGCGTGGGGCTGGTCCCCGCGCTGGTCTATGGCGGTGGCAACGGCCCGGGGCTTCTGGCCAGCCTGTCGGGTGCCGGACGCGTCGAGCAGCGCACCACGCGCTGGGGAGGCGTGCGCGGCGCGCTCGTCGTCACCGAGATCGCGCTTTCGTTCGTCCTCCTCGTGGGGGCCGGTCTCATGCTCAAGGGATTTCTCCGGCTGATGCCCGCGGACGCCGGCTTCGAGATCGACGATCGCCTCACGGTACCGCTCCGCCTCACGCGACATCCGACGTACGACGACTCCACGCTCGGACCCGCTCGGCGTCTCGCCTTCGCCGACGAGGTGCAACGGCGCATGCGGTCGGTACCGGGGGTGCAGGACGTCGCGGTGACGCGATTCGTACCCTACGTCCGCGAGAGCGCGGTGTCGGAGGTGCGCCCCGACGGGGTGCCGGCCGATCCGACCGCGCGGGCGCTCACGGCACATCACCGGGCCGTTTCCCCCAACTACTTCGCGGTGATGGGCATGACCATGCGCCGCGGCCGCGAGTTCCGCGCCGACGATCGCGCCGGCGCGCCGCGCGTCGCGATCGTCAACGAGACCGCCGCACGGCGCTGGTGGCCCGAACAGGAACCGATCGGTCGCACGATCTTCTTCACGGAGGGCGCGAGGGCTGAGGCCATGGCCGAGATCGTGGGCGTGGTGCGCGACACGCGATTCGACGCCCTCAGCACGCGCTCCATCCCGGAGCTGTTCGTTCCCTTTGCGCAGGCTCCATCACGGGGCTTCGATTTCGTCGTCCTGGCGCGACCTGGCCGGCCCGGTCTCGCCGCAGACATGCGGCGCGCGGTCTGGCAGGTCGATCCCACGCTCCCGATCGGGGAGGTCGAGCGACTCTCCGACATCGCGGGCGAGGCTGTGGCGACGCCGCGCTTCTACTCGACCATCATGGGCGTGTTCGCCGTGATCGCGATCGTGCTGAGCGCGGCGGGGATTCACAGCGTCCTTGCGTACACCGTGGCGCGGCGCGCCCGGGAGATCGGCATCCGCATGGCGCTCGGCGCGGCGCGGCGTGGCGTCATGGGTCTCGTGCTGCGGCAGGGGATGACGCTCGCCGCGCTCGGCATCGCGATCGGCGCGCTCGGGGCCAGCATGCTGACACGGATTCTCCAGAGCGTCCTTTTCGAGGTGAGCCCGACGGATCCGTGGGTTTTCGCGCTCACGGTTGTCGTGCTCGCGATGGTGGCCGTCGCGGCGTGCGTCATCCCTTCCATGCGGGCGGGACGACTCGATCCGCTACGGGCGATCAAGACGGAGTGAGGACGGGGCGAGGAGTCCGGTTCCGTGGCTCCGCGGGGCCTGACCAGGTGCGTCTCCCGACCGGCTTCGCGTCGCCGGGACCTGTCCGCTTTCCGATGCGGCGGGTCCGGGCGATTCCTGGCGACGTCCTTCGCCCGCGGGATTCGCGGTTCGGGCGTGCCGCATCGTCGCTGGCTGAGCGAGCGGACGCGAGTCATCTTCCTGCGACACCAGGTGAACCGCCCACTCCAGGAGGAGCCTGTGAGACGCCTGATCTTCACCGCGATCATCGCGGCCGCGCCGTCCACGCCGCTTACGGCCCTTCAGGCCCAGGCCCCGCGCGACGCCGCGCTGCGAGCGCTCGAGACTCGCCAGGCGCACTACGCGTCCGTTGCGCGCAGGATCTGGGATCTCGCCGAGGTGGGCTACCAGGAACGGGAGAGCTCGGCGCTGCTGCAGAGCGAACTGCAGTCTGCCGGATTCACCGTCGAAGCGGGGGTCGCCGGGATGCCGACGGCCTTCGTGGCGAGCTTCGGCAGCGGCAAGCCGGTGATCGGCATCCTCGCGGAGTTCGACGCGCTTCCCGGCATCACGCAGGATGATTCCCCCGAGCGGCGCCCGATCGAGGGGAAGGCCGCCGGACATGCGTGCGGTCATCATCTCTTCGGCACGGGCTCCGCCGCCGCGGCGATCGCGGTGAAGGACTGGCTGGGGCGTTCGGGAACGGGTGGGACGATCCGCGTCTACGGCACGCCCGCCGAGGAAGGGGGCGCGGGGAAGGTCTACATGGTCCGCGAGGGGCTCTTCAAGGACGTCGACGTCGTGTTGCACTGGCACGCGGGCGACGCGAACGACGCGAGCCCGGGGAGCTCGCTGGCCAACAAGTCGGCCAAGTTCCGCTTTCGTGGAGTGTCGGCGCACGCGGCCGCCGCGCCGGAGCGCGGCCGCTCGGCGCTGGATGGCGTCGAGGCGATGAACCACATGGTGAACCTCCTGCGCGAGCACGTGCCCGAGGACACCCGCATCCACTACGTGATCACGGCGGGTGGATCAGCGCCTAACGTCATTCCCGATTTCGCCGAGGTCTTCTACTACGTGCGGCACCCCGATCCGAAGCAGGTGGCCGAGCTGTTCGATCGCGTCGTGAAGGCATCGGAGGGGGCGGCCGTGGGCACGGGGACGACGGTGAGCCACGAGGTCATTCACGGGATCTACGCGATGCTGCCCAACGACGCGCTGGGCAAGGTGATGGACGGGAACCTGCGCCAGGTGGGCGGGGTGAGCTACACGGCGCAGGAGCGCGCCTTCGCGGAGCGGTTGCGCGGCTCGCTGGGCCCCGACGCGCCACCGGTGTCGCGCGCGGCCGAGATCGCGGCGTACGGCATCAAGGAGGCCGGTGGCTCGACCGACGTGGCCGACGTGAGCTGGGTCGTTCCCACGGGCGGCCTGCGCACGGCGACCTGGGTCCCCGGCACCGCCGCGCATTCCTGGCAGGCCATCGCCTCCGGCGGGACGAGCATCGGCGTGAAGGGCATGATGGTGGCCGCGCAGACGCTCGCGCGCACGGCCATCGACCTGTTCTCGGATCCGAAACTCGTCGCCGCCGCGCAGGCGGAGTACCGGACACGGGTTGGACCGAACTTCACGTATGTTCCGCTCGTGGGGAATCGGCCACCGCCGCTTGACTACAGGAAGTAGGTCGTGACTCGGCGCTCCGGTGGACGTTCGGGGTTCCGTGTGGCGGGTCGCGCTACCGGTTGTGCCCGGGGATTCGTGCATCAGGCGGAACGGGCCGGGATGACGCGGATCGTTCAACCAGGAGAGTTGGACCCCGCTCGATCCCTCGGCTTCGCGACAAACAGCAGCCCTTACGTCAGAGGACACGGAGGAACAACATGTGAATGTTCTCCTCCGTGTCCTCTTTGTCCTCTGTGGTAAGGGCGCGTTGAGAGCTCGTTCGGTTTTTCGTCGTTCGCCCCGGTCTCGTGCGCCGTTCCCACACACCTCACTCGAGCGCCTCGACCTCCACCTCCGCATGCCCATCCGGCGTGTAGTGGACGCTCACCCGCCAGGGCTGGCAGCAGACGCCACAGTCCTCGACGTACTCCTGCGCGGTACCGCTGCCGGGGTCGAGGGTGATCTCGACCGCTTCCGAGCAGTAGGGGCACTGGACGACCGCCTCCGTGTCCGCAGTGCCGTCGCCCAGCGGAAACTCACGCTCGAGGTCGTCGTCAGGATGGCCGTTGCCGCTCACGTCCATGGGGCCGCGCGATTCGGGAGACGGGTGACACACGCGAGGAAGTATACCGGCGGGTACCAGCCGGCGTTCCGCGCGCCGCGGCGGTGATGGCGTGTCCCCCGATCGCATCGCGCGCGCCTACTACGTCATCGCCGGCATCTACACGCTGTCGGCCTCGCTGATCTGGGGGATCAACACCCTCTTCCTGCTGCGCGTGGGGGGCCTCACGCTGTTGGAGGTCTTCATCGCGAATGCCGTCTTCACGGGCAGCATGGCGCTCTTCGAGGTGCCCACGGGCATCGTGGCCGACACGCGGGGGCGCCGGCTCTCCTTCCTCCTCAGCGTGGCGATCCTCTTCGTCGGCACCGGGTTGTACGTGGCCGTGCCTTCGTTAGGTGGCGGGCTCCTCGCGTTCTGCGCCGCCTCCGTCGTGCTGGGTCTCGGCTTCACCTTCTATTCCGGCGCGGTGGAGGCCTGGGTCGTCGACGCGCTCGACGCCGCGGGCGACGATCGCCCCATCGACCGCGTGATGGCGCGCGGCCAGTTCGTCTCCTCCGCCGCCATGCTCGTCGGCACGGTGTCGGGCGGTCTCCTGGGCGGACTCGATCTCGTCTACCCGTACCTGCTCCGCGCTGCCCTGCTTCTGGTGGCCTTCGCGGTCGCCTTCGTGACCATGCACGACGTCGGATTCGTCGTTCGCGCGCTCACCCCGCGACAGATCCCCGCGGAAATGGCGCGCGTCGGGCGCGAGAGCCTGCGCTTCGGCTGGTCCGTGCCGCGCGCGCGGCTGGCGATCGTCGCGGGCGCGTTCCCCGCGGTCTTCCTCGAGTGGGGATACCACGCCTGGCAGCCGTACTTTCTCCAGTTGCTCGACTCCGACGCGGTCTGGGTGCTCGGCGTGATCGCGGCGGCGATCTCGCTGTCCATGATGGCGGGCAACTGGCTCGTCGAGCGCATCACGCGATTCTGCGGGCGGCGTACCACGCTGCTCCTGGGGGCGTCGGTCGTCTACAGCGCGACGGCCATCGGCGTGGGGCTGGCAACGTCGTTCCCCGTGGCCGTCACGTGCTACCTGCTCGGCATGATGAGTGCCGGGGTCTTCCAGCCGGTGCGCCAGGCATATCTGCACATGGTAGTCGCCCGGGAGCAGCGCGCGACGGTGCTGTCGCTGGCCTCGCTCGTGTCGAGCGGCGGGAGCATGGGCGGCCAGGCAGGCCTGGGCTGGCTGGCGTCGCGCTACTCGCTTGGCGCGGGATACGTGGTCGGCGGCCTGATCACGGCGATCGCCGTCCCGGTCGTGCTGGTCATGCGGCGGCTGGGCGGCGCACCCGACCAGATCCGCGGCGAGGCGGGGCGCTATAGCTCCTGTCCCACCCTGGCCCTCCCCGAGGGCGTGGCCGTGGCGGCGGAGCGCGACCTCACCGCGGAGACCGCGGTCGCCGCCCCCGCCGCCCGGTAGGTCCGGCACCGCGGAGCGGTGCCGGCGAGGGCGCCGACGCGACCTCGCGCCCGGGGTCGGACTGCCGCCCGCCGCGGAACGAATTCATCTTCCGGTGGCTTCGTGTCGCAGGAGGCCCAGCGGCCTCCGAGCGTCTTACCTAACGATGATCCGGTCTCTCCCGTGCCTTCCGTGCAGGACTTCACCCATGCGGCCGATCTGAACCCGGAGCCGGTGCTCCGCACCGACGACCGGGGCCTGATCACCCATGCCAATCCTGCGGCGCGCGAACTCTTCGGGGACCGCGCGGCCGCGGCGCTCGAAGGGCGTGCGTGGGCTGACGTCTGTCCGGCGGTCGACGCGGCTGCGTGGCGGCGCATCTTCGAGGGGGACGAGCCGGTCCGGATCGAGGCCCTGGTCGGTGACCGGACCTTCGACTTCGTGCACCGCCACGCGCCTGGCACGCGTGACGTCTGGATCTTCGGCGACGAGCGCACCCGCCTGCACACGGCCGAGGAGGTCGCGCGCAAGTCGGAGCGCATGTCGACGCTCGGTACGCTGGCCGCCGGGGTGGCGCACGAGCTGAACAACCCCGCCGCGGCCGCGGCCCGTGGCGCGGAGCAGCTGCGCGAGGCCTTTGCCCGGCTCCAGGACGCCTCGGCCCCGCTCAGCCGGCTGGGCCTGTCCGACGACCGGGCCGTGGCCCTCCTCGATCTCGTCAGGCAGGATCGCGACTGCGCGGCCACCGCCTCGCACATCGACCCGCTCACCCGCAGCGACCTCGAGCTGCACATCGAGTCGTGGCTGGAGGAGCACGGGATCGACGAGCCATGGGACCTCGCGCCCGCGCTCGTGAGCCTCGGCTACGACCGCAGCGAGCTCACGCGTGTCGCGACCGAGTGGGGTGACGCCACCGCCGCCGTCGTGCGCTGGGTCGCGCGAGCCCAGCCGGTCCTCGCGCTGGCCCGCGAGATCGAGGAGGCCACGCGCCGGATCTCCGAGATCGTCCGCGCCCTCAAGTCGTACTCCTTTGCCGGGCGCCCCGCCATCCGTACCATCGACGTCACCGAAGGGATCGACAATACCCTCGTCATTCTGCGCAGCAAGTTGAAGAACGGGATCACCGTCGTCCGCGAATACGAACCCGGCCTGCCACGCATCGAGGCCTGGAGCAGCGACCTGAACCAGGTCTGGACGAACCTCATCGACAATGCCGCCGATGCGCTCGGCGGGGAGGGACGAATCGTCCTGCGTGCCCGCACCGATGGCGAGCACGTCACGGTGGAAATCGAGGACGACGGCGCCGGGATGCCGGAGAGCGTGCAACAGCGCATCTTCGAGCCGTTCTTCACGACCAAGGAGCCCGGCCAGGGCACCGGACTCGGGCTCACGACCAGTCGGGCGATCGTCGTGAACGGCCACGGCGGCACGATCGACGTGACGTCCGCCCCCGGCCGCACGAAGTTCACCGTCCGACTCCCCATTCACGTGGCACGCCCCGCGGACTCCTCCGTGGCGGTCGCGCCTCCAGACTGACGCGCCATCCGTCATGAGCAGCGACCGTACCAGCAGGCCCTTTCTCCTGGCCGTCGACGACGAGTCCGAGGTACTGAACGCCGTGGAGCGTGACCTCAGACATCACTACCGCACCGAGTACCGCGTGATCAAGGCGCTCTCGGGGGCGCAGGCCCTGGAGACCACGAGGCAGCTCAAACAGCGCGGCGCCCTCATCGCGCTCTTCCTCGTGGACGAGCGCATGCCCGGCATGACCGGCACGCAGTTCCTCATGGAGGCGATCAAGCTCTTCCCGGAGGCGCGCAAGGTCCTGCTCACCGCCTATGCCGACACCGAGACGGCCATCACCGCGATCAACCGGATCGGCATCGACCAGTATCTCCTGAAGCCGTGGGAGCCGCCCAGCGAGCGCCTGTATCCGATGCTCGACGAGCTGCTGGCCGAGTGGACCGAGCGCGTCCGTCCGCCGTACAGCGGGATCCGCGTGGCGGGCACCGCGCTCTCACCCTCGAGCTACATGGTGAAGGATTTCCTCTCCGGCAATCAGGTGCCGTACAAGTGGGTGGATCTCGATACGGACGCGCCCACCCGTGAGCTGGTGTCGTCGCTGCCCGGCGGGATGTCGCGACTGCCGGTCGTCTTCTTCGAGGATGGTTCGTACCTCGTGCAGCCGGGGCAGCGCGAGCTGGCCGAGAAGCTGGGCATGCAGACGCGTCCCAAGCAGCCGTTCTACGATCTGGTCGTGGTGGGCGGCGGCCCCGCTGGTCTTGCGGGGTCGGTCTACGGTGCGTCGGAGGGCCTGCGCACCATCATGGTCGAGATGAACGCGCCCGGCGGCCAGGCGGGAACGAGCTCCTCGATCGAGAACTACCTGGGCTTTCCGGGCGGCATCAGCGGCGCAGAGCTCGCGAAGCGCGCGGCGGCGCAGGCCAGGCGCTTCGGTGCCGAGATCCTGACGGCGCAGGACGTCTCCGCGATCCGCCGCGAGGACCCGTACCGCATCGTCACTCTGTCGGACGGTTCGGAGCTCACGACGTACGCCGTGCTGATCGCGTCGGGCATGGAGGTCCGGCAGCTCGACTGCCCCGGCGTGGACGCGCTCGTGGGCGCGGGGGTCTACTACGGGGCCGCGCTCACCGAGGCGTCGACATATCGCGGGCGCGACGTGTACGTCGTGGGCGGCGCCAACTCGGCGGGGCAGGGGGCGATGTTCTTCTCGCGGTATGCGCGCAGCGTGACGATGGTGCTGCGCGGGCCGCAGTTGAGTACGAGCATGTCGCAGTATCTCGTCGATCGGATTCGCGAGACGGAGAACGTGAAGGTGGTCACCAACACGGTCGTGGCGTCGGTTCGGGGGAGCGCCTGTCTCGAGGCGATCACGCTCAAGGATGTGACGACCGGCGAGGAGCGCGAGGTGCCGGCGGCGGCGATGTTCATCTTCATCGGCACGGCGCCGCGCACGTCGATGGTCGCAGGCTTCGTGGAGCGGGATGCGCAGGGGTTCATTCTGACGGGGCGCGATCTTTCGCCCGAAGGGCGGCGGCCCAAGGGGTGGATGGCGGACCGGGATCCCTTCCTGTTCGAGACCAGCGTGCCGGGCGTGTTCGCCGCGGGCGACGCGCGCCACGGATCTGGGAAGCGCGTGGCGTCGGCGGTGGGCGAGGGATCGGCGACCGTGAGCATGGTTCACCAGTACCTGCAGACCGTGTGACCATGTCCACGACCGCACCGACCGCCGCGACGACGCCGCCGGAACGGGAAGCGCTGGTCGAACGACTGGCGCAGCACCGGACGCTCCGCGGCATTCCCCGGCACGAGCTCGAGTGGCTTGCGGCCCACGGCGAGGTCCGGCACTTCGCGGCCGGGGCGATCATCTCGACGAAGTTGGAGCCCATCTCCGGCCTGTACATCCTGTTCACCGGTCACGTGGCGATCTACGTGGATCGCGGGACCGGGAGGCGCAAGGTCCTGGAATGGCGCGGCGGCGACGTCACCGGGATGCTGCCGTATTCGCGTATGGTGAACCCGCCGGGCGACTCGGTGACCGACGAGGACGCGGAGGTCCTGCTGGTCGATCGGTCGCTCTTCCCCGAGCTCACCCGGGAGTGCCCGGAGTTCACGGCCAGGACCGTGCACGTGATGCTGGACCGGGCGCGGGCCTTCCAATCGAGCGACCTGCAGGACGAGAAGATGGTATCGTTGGGAAAACTCTCGGCCGGCCTGGCGCACGAGCTGAACAACCCGTCCTCGGCGGCGGCGCGTGGCGCGCGCCTGCTCGTGAGCGCCCTGTCGGAATCCGACGCCGCGTCGCGCGCGCTGGGCGCCGCCGGCCTCACCGGCGAGCAGTTCGCCGTGCTGGAGCGCGTCCGCGGGCTTTGTCTCGACTCGTCAGGCGCGGTCCACCTGCCGATCGAGCGCGCCGACCGGGAAGAACGGATCAGCGACTGGCTCGAGGCGCATGCGGCCGACCCGGCCGCGGCCGCGCCCCTCGCCGACACGCCGATCACCCTGGAGCAGCTCGACGAGCTGGCCGGCGTCCTTCCCCGAACGGCCGTGGCCGCGGCGCTCCGCTGGCTGGCCGCGAACTGCACCATGCGCACGCTCGCCACCGACATCGAGCGCGCCACCTCCCGGGCCGCCGATCTCGTGGCCGTCATGAAGCGCTACACGAACATGGATCGTGCGGCCGTCGCCGAGCCCACGGACATCCGCCCTGGCATCGCCGATTCCGCGAAGCTCCTCGCCCACAAGGCGCGGCAGAAGACGATTGCCCTGCGTCTCGAGCTCCCGGCCGACCTGCCGATGGTCGAAGGAATGCCCGGCGAACTGAATCAGGTCTGGTCGAACCTCATCGACAACGCCCTCGACGCGGCGCCGGAAGGCGGCGCTGGCGAGGTCACGCTGCGGGCGGATGAGGACCATCGCGAGGTGCGCGTCCGCGTGATCGACAACGGTCCGGGGATCCCCGCGGAACTGCACAGCCGGATCTTCGATCCCTTCTTCACCACCAAGCCCGTGGGACAGGGGACCGGGCTCGGCCTCGACGTCGCGCGCCGCGTGGTGCGACGGCACAACGGCGAGATCACGGTCACGTCGCAGCCGGGGCGCACGGAGTTCTGCGTGGTGCTGCCGGCGGTCAGGCAATAGGAGACAGGAGGCAGGGAAGGAAAGAGGGGTGGGGG
>DATIGO010000399.1:0-15021 GCA_035454665.1 Gemmatimonadaceae bacterium
CAACCAGCGCCTCCCCTCGCCATGACGACGGCGAGAAACAGGATCCCGAGGATTCGCGCCCGCATGGCTGCCTCGCTGTCGGCTGGTTTCCCCTCTACCACCACACTCGCGAAAAGTGCCCGCGCCCGCCCGCCTGAAAACGAAGCTGGGATTCGCAGCGTTCGCGGCGCAAGAGCGAATGCTGCCTGACGAGTGTGGCGGGCGGACGAAAGGACGTGCGCCGGAGGTTCATCGCCCCATGTCCTCCGTCACTGATCCCGGCCGGATGCGCGGTCCGCGCCACGGAGGATGGCGGCACGTCGACGCCCGGACGCCTTGCGCTCGGGCTGGAGGGACCGCAAGCTAGTTGGATCACCCCCGATGGCAGGGGCTCCATGACGGCCGATCTCCGCGAGCGGCTCCAGATATCGTTAGGCGCGGCGTACACCGTCGAGGACGAGCTCGGGGGCGGTGGCATGTCGCGCGTCTTCGTGGCGCTCGACGCCCAGCTCGGCCGGAAGGTCGTGGTCAAGATCCTGTCCCCCGAGCTGGCCGCCGGCGTGAACAGCCAGCGCTTCAAGCGCGAGATCCGCGTCGTCGCGTCGCTGCAACAGGCGAACATCGTCCCCCTCCTGGCGGCCGGAGAGACCGGCGGGCTGCCGTTCTATACGATGCCCTTCGTCGAGGGCCGCTCCCTGCGGGACCGCCTCGCGCGCGAATCGCCCCTCCCCATCCCCGAGGCGGTGAGCATCCTGCGCGACGTCGCCCGCGCCCTGACCTACGCCCACGAGCGCGGCGTGGTGCACCGCGACATCAAGCCCGAGAACGTGCTCCTTTCGGGCGAGGCCGCAGTCGTCACGGACTTCGGGATCGCCAAGGCCCTCGCCGCGGCCCGCGACCCGCGCGCGGAAATCCCCGGCGAGGCCCCCAGCCCCACGCTCACCACGGCGGGGATCGGCGTGGGCACGCCGGCGTACATGGCGCCCGAGCAGGCGTCGGGCGATCCCTCGATCGATCACCGCGCCGACCTCTATTCCTTCGGCTGTCTGGCCTTCGAGCTCCTCACGGGCCGAACGCCGTTTCACGACCTGCCGGTGCACCAGGTCGTCGCGTCACACTTCGGCGTGCGACCCCCCGCGGTCACCGAGCTCCGGGCGGACGTGCCGGCCCCGCTCGTCGCCCTCGTCGCGCGCTGCCTCGAGAAGGAACCTGCCGATCGCCCTCGGACGGCGCGCGAAGTCCTGCAGACGCTGGACTCCGACCCGACGTCGAGCGCGATCCCGGCGCGGCGGCGCTCCGCGCGCGCGCTCCTCGTTGCGGCGCCCCTCGTCGCCGCCGCGCTCGCCCTGATCCTCCTCGTACCTCGAGGCGCGCGCGATGGCACTCCCGCGGCGGTCGGCGTGCCGCTCGCCCTCGTCCCCTTCGCCAACGCGAGCGGCGACACCGCGCAGGACTTCCGGGCCGACGGACTCACCGATGCGCTGCACATCGAGGTGAAGAAGCTCCCGGGCCTGGCGCTGGCCGCGCGCTCCGCCACGAACCGCTTCCGCGGTCAACGCGACCTCGACCCCCGTGAAGTGGGACGCGTGCTCGACGTGGCCTGGGTCCTGCATGGCACCTTCCGCAGTGACGGTCGCACGCAGCGTGTGATCGCCCGGCTCAGCCGCGCGTCGGACGGTGAAGACGTATGGCAGGACGATTTCGATCACGACGCCGGCGACGTCTTCGCCGCGGAAGACTCGATCCGCCACCGCGTGGTCGCGGCCCTGCAGCAGCACCTGCGCGTCGCCCTGGGGAGTACCGCCACCGGGACATCCAGCCGAGGCACGACCGACACGGCGGCGTACAACCTGTACCAGCGCGGCCAGTTCCTCCTCGGGCGCCGTGGCCCCGGGGTCGCGCTCGCGGCGGAACACTTCGAGCAGGCCATCGCGCGTGATCCCGGCTTCGCGCGCGCCCATGCGGCCCTCAGTGCCACCCTGGAGATCCTCCCGAACTTCTCGGACACCACCTTCGTCGATGTGCACGAGCGCGCCACCGCCGCGGCGCGGCGCGCGCTGGCGCTGGATTCCACCCTCTCCGAGGCGCACACCGCCCTGGCGCTGGCGCACATGCACGACTTCCAGTGGGACTCGGCGAATGCACGGTTTCGCACGGCGCTGCGGATGGACCCCGCTGACCCGGCGGCGCACCTGCAGTACGCGCGGATGCTCGTTTACACCGGGCGGTCGCAGGAAGCGCACGAGGCGTTTCAACGGGCCAAAGCAGCGGATCCGACGTCCGCCCTGATCTCGAGTTGGCTCGCCGCCAGTTACATGGCGATCGGCCGGACGGACGACGGGTTCCGCGAGATAGATAGCGCGCTGGAGATCGACTCGATGAACCCTCCGATCATCTTCTTCGGCGCGGGGATCAGCGCGGCGCGAGGGCGGGTCGAACTGGCGAGGCGCCTGCTCGCGCGCACTCCGCCGATACCCGTCTGGCGCAGCGCCGCCGCGCAGGTCTATGCCGCGATCGGGGATCGCGACACCGTCCTGCGCATTCTCCGCGAGGTCGAGGCCCAGCCCACACGTTCCTTCCGGCACTCCACGCTCGCGACCCTGGCACTCGTGCTCGGCGACACAGCGCGAGCGCTGGACGAGTTCGAACGCGCCATGGACGCGCGTGAATTCTGGCCCAGTGCTCCGATTCTCTCGCACCCCACGGTGGATCCCCTGCGAGGCAGTGCCCGGTTTGCGGCGCTGCTGCGTCGCGCCAACCTGAACGTGGCGCTGTTCACGTCCCCCACAGGCGGTCGTCCGGCTGCCACGACGCCCCCCGCCTCGACCTCGAAGTAGCGCTCAGCAGGATCCGGCGCCGATCGATCACGCCGCCTCCTCAGGGTCGGACAGGGGGCTGCGCATCCGATTGCCTGGTAGCCCCGGTGCCTGTGTCCGTCGAGCCTCGCCCCGGTCATCCCGAGCGCTAGCGGGGGATCTTCTCACTCTGCCCCGTGGCCCGTCACGAGCGCACCGGGAGGAGATCCCTCGTCGCTACGCGCCTCGGGATGACAACGCGGTACGCGCCTTGGGAGGACAGACTCGCCTTGCGATCCTCTGCGTGCCGTTCTCCGCGCCTCTGCGCCTCTGCGTCTATTGCTGTTCATGAAGCCAACCCCACATCGCAGCCAAACGCGCCGCACTGCACGTCAGTTCCAGCGCAGCCCCCGCAACTGATCCAGATTCACGTTGCCGCCGGACAGCACCACCGCCACGCGCGATCCCGCCGGCAGCCTGACGAGTCCGTGCAACAGCGCCGCCACAGGCGCCGCCGCCGCCCCCTCGACTACGAGCTTGCACCGCTCCATCACCCAGATCATCGCCTCGAAGATCTCGGCGTCCGGGAGCGCCACGATCTCGTCCACGAAGCGCTGCACCACGGAGAAGTTGATCTCCCCCACGCGCTTCACGCGCAGCCCGTCGATGATCGTGCGGCAGTCGATCGTCTCGAGCTTCCCGCTCGCGATGCTCCGCTGCATCGCGGGGCCGTCGGATGACTCCACACCGATCACGCGGATGCTCGGGTTGAAGCTCTTCACCGCCATCGACACACCCGAGATCAGCCCCCCACCGCCGATCGGGACGATCACCGCGTCGACCTCGGGCCAGTCCTGTACGACCTCGAGGCCCAGGGTCCCCTGCCCCGCAATGAGCTGCTCGTCGTCGAACGGATGCACGTAGATGAGCCCCTCGGTGCGCACGAGCTCCTTCGCCTTCTCGTTGGCCTCGTCCCAGATCGTCCCGTGCAGCACGACTTCGGCGCCGTATCCCTTCGTGGCGGCGACCTTGGAGCGCGTGGCGTTCTCCGCCATGCACACCACGGCCCGCATGCCGTGGATCTTCGCCGCGAGGGCTACGCCCTGCGCGTGGTTCCCCGCCGATGAGCAGACCACGCCGCGCCGTTTCTGCTCCTCGGACATCTGCGCGAACTTGTTGAGCGGGCCGCGGATCTTGTACGAGCCCACGCGCTGGAAGAGCTCGGCCTTGAGCCGGATGGCGAAGCCGGTGAGCTCGTCCAGCTGGCGCGAGGTGAGGAGGGGCGTGCGCTTGATGTGCGCGGCGATGCGCGCTCGGGCGGCCTCGAAGTCGGAGAGTGTCAGTGTGAACATCGCCTTCGCGGTGAGCATGGGAAAGACGTCACTTTCGCGCCGGGGGGCGCTCGCTCGTCAGGCGCTCGAGGTCCCGCCGTACCTGCGCGACTTCCGGAGCGACCGACGGCTCCGGATCGTGCCGGAGCGCGAGGTACTTCGTGTACGCCTCGATCGCGCGATCCATATCACCGGCACGCTCCGCGAGCCGTCCGCTTTGCCGGAGGTGGGCGGCATAGAAGAGCGAGGGGCCGAAGAGGAACTGGTGACGCCGCGCCGCGGCGGCCGCGCGGGCGTATTCTCCCTGGTTCTCGAGCAGGGTTGCGAGCGCGAGATTCTCCCAGCTCAGCGGGCGGTACGGCACCGAGAGCAGCGTGCGCTCGAGCGTATTCAGGATCTCGGCCGCGTTCGGCCGCTGTTGCGCCTGCGCCCGCATCGCCTCGACGATCGACGCGCAGACCTGGTTGCGGTCCGGCGGGAGCGACGGATCGCGCTGCGCGTGCGCCTGCCGGAGACGCGCCGTGGCTCGCTCCGCCTCGCGCTGCTCACCACGGTTCGCGTACCACATCGCCAGCGCGCACGCGGGCGACGCGATCCAGGCGGCTTCCGTCGCGCCGCCGCCCGCCCCCGCGAGCCGCCGAGCGCCTGCCGCGGCCTCCGTGGTATCGCCGCTCCAGAAGAGCGCCGCCAGGATCTTCGTCGCCACGAGGTCGGGATCATCCAGTCCTGGAACGCGGCGGGCGGCCGACTCGGGCCTGCCCAGGTCCCACTCCAGCAGCGCGAGCTCGAAGGCCGTCTGCCCGCGATACGCCTCGTGCGCCCGATTGCGGAGGCGCAAGGCTGCCTCGTGGACCGCCGCCGCGTGCTCCGGCATGAACGGCAGCAGCATCTGCGGCCCGCCGAGCAGGACGCGGTTGTCGTCGGCGGTTCGGATCATCGTCTCGAGGGACCGTGTCGCGGCCGCACTATCGCCCAGCAGCGTGGAGGTCATCCAGGCATGTCGCGCATAGGCAATCGAGTCGGCGGTTCGCTCGTACAGGGCGAGCCGGGAGCGGAGCTTCGCCGTGTCGCCCTGCAGGGCGGCGATCAGCAGCAGGTGTTCGATGGGGCCGGACACGCTCGAATCCAGCGCCACGGCGCGCTCCAGCGCCGACTCGGCGCGCATCATCGCGTCGTCGATCCCGAGCACTGCTCCCTGGTGGAAGTACTCGTCGCCGAGGTAGTACCAGGCGTCGGCGCGATCACCCGCGAGGGCGGTAAACTCTTCCCTGGCCCGAAGGAAGTCGCGGCGTGGCGCTGGGGCGAGTCCGCCGGGACCGAGCGCCGCGGCAACGAGCGCGCGGTCGCGCACCGATAGCTCACTCCGCCCGTTCCACGCCGCCCGGCGCGCGAGGTCCGCGATGCGGTCACTGGCGGATCCGGTCCAGCCGTGCGCCGTGAGCAGACCGACGCCCGCCAGCGCGAACGTCGAGTCGTTCTCGAGCGCCTCGGTGTAGCGATTCACGGCGACCGAGTAGCGCCCATGCCGGTATTCCGACTGCCCCATCAGGTACGCCCGGAGCGCCGGGAGCGAGCTGGTCGTGAGGCCACTGCTGGCGTCGGAAGTCACGCCGGTGCTCTGCGCGAGCACCTGGCCCACAAAACGCGGGAGCAGGGCCACGAGGCTGTCGGCATGGCCTTCGACGGACGCCTGCACCGGTGTCGTGTTCTGATCCAGCCGCGTGAGAGCGCCACGGATGAGGATCTGTCCGCCCGACGCCACGACGGATCCGGTGAGCAGGCGGCCGGCGCCGAGCTCCCGCGCCATCGCGCGCGCCTGGTCCTCGCTCAGGTCCTCCGACTCGGATCGCACGTGCCGTCGCCAGGCGGCCATGACCGTGCCCGGGTCGGCCGCCCGGAGTGTGCCCCCTTCGCCCGTGAGGTACGTCGCCATGAGGTCGAGCATGCCCTCGCGCAGGACCGCGACCTGTGCGTCGCCACCGGTCACGCGGAAGGGCGGAATCACGACCAGATTCGGATCCAGCGATGCCTGACGAGTCCCGAGACGGGAAATGGCGAACCAGCCGCCGGCGACGACCAGCGCCGCCACGGCCGCTGCCGCGACCCACCGTCCGAGGGGCTTCCGTGCTGCCGGTATGGACGCCGCGAGCTGCGCCCGGGTAGCTGCGGTGCCGGAGCCGGGTGTGAGCATCGTTTCCAGTTGCGTGACGAGCTCCGCGGCGGATTGCCACCGGTCGGCGGGCTTCTTCTCCAGGCAGCGCATGACGAGCTGCGCGAGCGGCTCGGGGACCGCGGCGCGATGCTGCGTCACGCGCACCGGCGCGGTGGTCATGTGCGCGGCCAGGACCTGCGGCGCGCCGTGACCCGTGAACGGTGGCGCGCCGGTGAGCATCTCGTACCCCAGGCAGCCGAACGCGTAGATGTCGGCCCGGTGGTCCACGTTCGGGTCTGCCGCGGCCTGCTCGGGCGCCATGTAGGCCGGCGTGCCTAACGCTACACCGACCGAGGTGAGCGTGGTGCCGGCGGCCGCCTGGCTCACCGCCCGCGCCACCCCGAAATCCGCCACCAGCGCATGCCGGTCGGCCAGGAGGACGTTGTCGGGCTTGATGTCGCGATGGACCAGTCCCTGCGCGTGCGCCTTGGCCAGCGCGTCGGCCACGTCGCGCAGGATGCGCACCGCATCGGCGACCGGCAGTTCCCCCTCGCGGGCCAGCTTGCGGCCAAGCGACTCCCCCTCCACATACGGCATCACATAGAAGAGGAAGCCGGCCGCCTCGCCGGAGTCGTACAGGGGCAGGATGTGCGGGTGGTGCAGCCCGGCGGCGATCTCGATCTCGCGCAGAAAGCGCTCCGGACCGATCGTGTTCGCGATATCCGGGTGCAGGACCTTGATCGCGACCGGCCGGTGGTGCTTCAGGTCTTCCGCGAGATAGACCGTCGCCATCCCTCCCGCTCCCAGCTCGCGCTGGATGCGGTACCGGTCACTCAGAGCGGCGATGAGGGGGGCAGGCGTCATGGGCGGGAACAGCCAAGATGCGGTGCGCCCCGGGGAAAGTCGATGCCAGGAGGGACCTCCGTGGAGCCCCCCACTGGCAGATTCCGCGATCCACCCTCAACGGGTGGGACGGCCCTCGCGACCGCGCATGGCACCGGCCATCACGTTCTGCACGAGTACCAGTTCGCCGGAATCGTCACCCTCGCCAGTGATGAAGATGAAGCGTTGCCCGTCGGGATGCACGTCATAGGTCGCGTGCCGCGGGTTCTGCAGGTACACACCGGTGAAGAGGGGCGTGCGGCTGCCCAGGGAGAAGACGGGCTTCGTCGTCACCTGAACCGCGATGAGCGTGTCGGCGTGCCGGTAGAACAGCTCGCTCCCGTCACGGCGCCAGCGCGGCTCCGTGCCGCCCGCGACTGAAACGACCCAGCGGTCCGCGCCCTCCGGAAAAGGCCTGACGTAGACCTCGTCGTTGCCAGTTTCGTCCGAGACGTACGCCAGCCAGCGGCCGTCAGACGAAAGGGCGGGCGATCGCTCGTCGAAACGCGAATCGAGCAGCGTGTGCACGGTCTGCGACGAATCGCGTCGCGCGAAGTACAGATCACCGGGGATGCCCCCCAGCCGATAGATCACGTGCCGCGCATCCGGCGCGAGCACCGCCTCGAAGATCAATCGTTCGGCGCTCGAGAACAGCAGCTCCGGCGCCCCGCCCCCGGCCGGCTTCCAGTACACGCCGTTCTTTCCGCGCAACGTCGTGTACACGATGCGGCGGCCATCGGCCGACCAGTCGGGAAACTGGTCCGCCCCGTCGAAGGACAGCTTTGACAGCGTGGCCCTGGGCAGGTTGAGGGTCCAGAGGTCGCCGGCGAGCCCGCCTCCGGGACGGAGCACGGTCATCACCACATCGGTACCCTGCGGCGAGAAGCGCGGATCGCTGTAGGGCTGTGGCTCGACAGGCATTCGCGTGGCCACTCCGCTCCGGTCCACGAGCGACAGGCCGCGGGTCCGCGTCACAGCCGCCACGTACACCGCCCAGCCGTTGCGCGAGAACGTCAGCTTCGCCGCGCCCGCCAGTCCGATGCCGACCTGCTCGAGGACGGGCACGGGTTGTCCGGATGCCTGACCCGTTTCCGCATTGAACGCGACCGCCAGCACCGTACCATCCGGACTCACGGTCATGAGCCAACCCGGTTCGACGTAGTGCGGATTTGAGGCAGATCCGGGAATCATCTCCAACTGACGCGTGCGAAGGTCGAGGACACCGGCCTGGTACTGCAGGGCCGTTCCCACCGACACGAGCACCCGCTCGCCGCCAGGAAGGAACACGGGCCAGCGAAAGAGCGCGCTGCGTGTGGAGTCCTCGAGTACCAGCGTCGGCGTGCCGCCGGTGGCGGGCACGCGGAACAGCGATCCCCCGAGGCCCGCCCCCGCCGCAAAGACGATGACGTCCCGGTCACTCCACGTGGCACCCTGGATGGCCTGCGTAGGACAGATCGAAGTGGCCGGCCCGCCAGTGATCGGCACGCGCCTGAGATGGCCGTCCGCCAGAAAGCCCACGTGTTGCCCGTCCGGGGAGAAGAATGGTTGTTCGGCCCCCAGGGTGTTCGGGATCGGCACGGCGAAGGCCTGGTCCAGCCGCCGCATGAAGAGCTGCCGCTTCGAGGCGTAGACCAGGACGGAGCCATCGGGCGACATGGCGAGCGGCGATCCCGACTGCCGCGCTTCGGCGCGCGCCTCGTCAGGCAGCACCAAGATGGAGCGGACGACGGGTACCGGGGGCACGGGGGGCCGTCGCAGCCACCCGGAGACACCAAAGGCCAGAGCGGCCAGCACCGCGACGGCACCCCCCAGCACGCGAGCTCGCGACGCCCGTCCCACGGTGCCAATGGAAGCGCCGATTCCCGGGACCGGCATCTCGGCCGCGAGCGGCCGCCGCAGCGCCTCGGCGAACTCGTTCGCGGTTCGGAAGCGATCCGCGGGCAGCTTGGACAGCGCCTTCCGCACGGCGGCGTCGATGTGCTCCGGGACCGTGGGCCGCCCGCTCCGCACGGCACGCGGAGACTCGGTCAGCACCTTCGCGATCACGGACTGGGTGGTGGGCCCGGTGTACGGCGGCTCGCCCACGAACATCTCGTACACCACGCACCCCAGCGCGTAGATGTCGCTGCGGGCGTCGAGGTCGCGGTCGGCCGTGGCCTGCTCCGGGCTCATGTACTGCGGCGTGCCTAACGATAGACCCGTCTCGGTCAGGCGCCCCTCACCCGCCTCCGTCACGGCGCGCGCGATGCCGAAGTCGGCCACGACCGCGGCGCCGCTCGCCATCAGGATGTTCTCCGGCTTGATGTCGCGGTGGATCACCCCCCGGCCGTGCGCGTACGCCAGCGCCGCCGCGACCTCCGTGGCGATGCGCAGGGCCTCCTCGACGGGGAGCTGCCGCTCACGCTGCAGCCGCTCGCGCAGCGATTCCCCCTCCACGTACGGCATGACGTAGTAGAGGAAGTGGTCGGCCTCTCCCGAATCGTGCAGCGGCAGGATGTGCGGATGCTGGAGGCCGGCCGTGACGCGGATCTCGTGGAGGAATCGCTCCCCGCCAATCACCGCGGCGAGCTCCGGACGCAGCACCTTGAGCGCGACGCGCCGGTCATGCCGAAGATCCCGGGCGAGGTAGACCGTGGCCATGCCGCCCTGCCCGAGCTGTCGCTCGATAGCATAACGGCTGGAGAGAGCGAGCTTCAGGCGCTCGGCGAGGACCTCGGCCATCCATGCCTTGTAGGGAACCGGCTACGATATGCCCGCGCGATCAACCCGGCCAGTGGGCCACCGCATGACGGGCTGGTCTGCTCGTGGCACTGACCGGCGCCGCGCGCCGCGTCCCATTTCCGGACATCCCGGGGTCCGAATGCCGCAAATGCAGGGGCGTAAGTCGTTATGAAGCAAGGGCTGCGTCGGCTGGGCCAGGCGGCACATGTCTTCCAGAATCGGAAGAGTCGAGGTGCGCGACACAACCCCGGTGAACGACTCATGGTCATTGACGATCTCGCCAGAACGCTCCGCCCCATTTTCCGGCGGCCCGGGGCATCCGCGGTACTCGTGGCCACGATGGCCCTGGGTATCGGCGCCACGACCGCGGTATTCAGCGTCCTCGACGCCGTGCTCCTGCGGCCGGCGCCGTATCCGGACCCCGAGCAGCTCGCCGAGCTCTGGTCACGCGACCGCGACGGATCCGCGTTTCCCCGACTCGACGCGGAGCGCGCCGCCGCGTGGACCAGACAGACATCGCTGTTCTCCCGCGTGGAGCAGTTCGTCGATCGGAGCATGCTCGTTACGGGCGTTGCGGAACCCGAAGAGGTCCGGGCGGTGTTCGTGTCTCCCGGCCTGTTCCACATGCTCGGGTTCACGCCGTCGGAGGGGCGCGCCCTGGTACCTGACGACGCCCGGCCCGACGCCCCTCTCGTAGCGATCGTGAGTGAGGCCTTCCGGCGGCGCCATCTCGCGGATCAGGATCTATCCCAGGGCCCCGTCATCCAGCTCGACGATCAGACGTACACCGTCGTCGGCACCGCGCCGGCGTCATTCCGGTATCCGCGTGGCCTCGTGGCAATCTGGCTCCCGTGGCGCGACGCCGCGGTTTCAGCGCAGCCGGCTCATTACGTCGCGCGACTCCAGCCAGGCATGACGCCCGCATCCGCACGCACCCTGTTCGATAGCCTGGCCGCGCGCCTCGACCGGGAGGCCCCCAGGCCGGAAGGGTGGGGCGTGGCGCCCATGTTCCTGAGCACGCCGATGGTGAACGCCGACGTGCGGACATCGCTCTGGGTGCTGGCCGGTGCGGCGATCTGCGTGCTGCTCATCGCGTGCGTGAACACGGCGAATCTGCTCCTCGTGCAGGCCACGACCCGCCAGCGCGAACTGGGCATCCGCGGCGCGCTCGGTGCCACACGAGGGCATCTGGTTCGTCAACTCCTCGCTGAGACGACTATTCTCGCCGCGGTCGCCGCCGCGCTCGGGATCGCGCTGGCCTACTGGTCAGTGGATCTCATCGCGCTCATTCTGCCGTCGGAGCTCTCGGTCTTCGCGAACGCGCATCCACGGGTGGAAACTCGTTCCCTGATCTTCGCGCTGGTCGCCGCGCTGGCCACCTGGCTTCTCTGCGGGGTGGGGCCCGCGCTGCACGCGTCGCGCGCCCGCGCGCGGCTCGTCGCCGCCGAGCGGGCGGGATCGGGGAGCCGCGGGGCACGGCAGGTGCGCAATGTGCTCGTGATCGCGGAGATGTCGCTGTCCCTGGTGTTGCTCGCCGGTGCCGGGCTGTTCCTCAGGAGTCTGATGAACCTGATGGCCGTCGACCCGGGATTCGATGCCGAGCGACTCGTGACCGCAGAGATCCGCACCCCGGCGGTACGGTTCCCCACCCCGGAATCGCGCGCCGCCCTGCTCGACGATATCGAGCGGCACCTGCGTCTCATTCCCGGTGTCACCGGGGTGACCTTCGCGACCGGACTGCCCCCCCAGTCGGCCATCACCTTTGCCTCGCGACTCGAGGCGGAGGGGAGTGATGCGCCGGCGCACGCGGGCGAGCTGATCGTTCCCTTCGCGGAGGCCGACACCGCCTTCTTCGGCACGTTAGGCGTGCCGCTCCTCCGGGGACGCGCCTTCACACGCGAGGAGCTCACCGACGCCACCCGGCGGGTGGCGGTGATCGATCCGCATCTGGCCGACGCGCTCTGGCCGCAGCAGGACCCCATCGGACGCCGCTTCCGACTCAACCCCGGGCGTCCGTGGACGACCGTCATCGGCGTGGCGGGCGACGTGAAGCTGATGGGACCAGACGACCGGCAGTACCGCTACGAGCTGTATTACCCGCGCCCTCTGCTCGGACGCGCGACCCACAGCCTCTCGATCGCGGTCCGCACGATGCGTGATCCCCGTGCGGTCGTGCTTCCCGTGCGGGAGGCGTTGCGCAATGCGAATCCAGACCTGCCGGTGACCCGCGTGTCGCCGGCGGAGACGCAGTTCGCTGAGGCCAACGCGAAGCCGCGCTTCGTCCTCGTCCTCCTCTCGATCTTCGCGGGGGTGGCTGTGGCGCTCGCGGTGATCGGGATCTACGGGGTACTCTCCTACTCGGTCGCCCAGCGAACGCGCGAGATCGGTATTCGCATGGCGCTCGGAGCGCGGGCCGTGGACGTGCTCAATACCGTGCTCCGCGAAGGGGCCGCACTCGCCATCGTCGCAACCGGGCTGGGACTTTGGGGTGTGCTGGCCACGGGCCGGCTCGCCGGATCGCTGCTCTTCGGCGTGACGCCCGCGGATCCAGGCGTGCTGGCCGCCGCGGCGGGGCTGCTGGTCCTGGCCTCGCTGGTCGCCGTGCTGGCCCCGGCGCGACGCGCCAGCCGCATCAGCCCCCTTCGGGCGATCGAACCGGACTGACGTCTCGCACGATCATCACGCCATCTCGCCGCGGCGCTCAGCCTTCGGGTGCCGCGCGGCGCAGCTCCGCGGTGAGCTCGGCCAGCGAACCGACCACGCGTACGCCTGACGACACGAGTTGCCTCTCGAGGACGCGCGCCCCGGCGCCCCCGGCGATGATGGGAACGCCGGCAGGCAGTCGATCCCGGATCGTACGAAGCTCCTCAATGACCCGCTGGCGATCGTCGACGTACACGATGCTGATGGCAACGGCGTGCGCGCCCCCGGAGAGCGCCGCCGCGGCGACGTCAGCGGCCGGAAGGTCCGCGCCAAGGTAGATCACGCTCCACCCCTCCAGCGCGGCCGTGACGCCGGCCAGCGTGGCGCCGATCACGTGTCGCTCGCCGGCTGGCGTGGCCACGACCAGACGTGCGGCCCCGTTGCCCGGCACGAAGGCGCGCATCGTGTCCGCGACGATGTCGTGCACCACGGTCGACGCGAGATGCTCGTGCGCCGGAGTGAGCCGGCCGGCGTGCCACTCGTCGCCGACCCGTCGCAGGATCGGAACGGCGACATGCTCGACGAAGGTGCTGATCCCGAGGAGCGCGGCGGCACGGCGCAGCATTTCGTCGAGCTGCTGGCCGTCGAGGGCGCGCGCGTGATCGAGCGCCGAATCCACGAAGAGCTCCGCCTCAGGGGCCGGGGGCGATGGCTCGTGAACGCGCTGCGCTGCGGCGTCCTGCTCGACCAGCGCCGACAGCGCTTCGAGCGGGAGGTGCGCGACCTGGCTGATACTCCGACCCGCGCGCGTCGCGGCGTTGAGCAGGCGCAGCCGCTCAATGTCCCGATCCGCATACAGGCGGTGCCCACCCGATCCGCGACCGGGCTGCACCGCTCCGTACCGGCGCTCCCAGACGCGGATCACGTCCTGGGAAAGTCCGGTTCGCTGGGCGACCACGCCGATGGGATGCTTCGGAATCGAGTCCGCCGCTGGAGACGCTTCCATATGGAAGGGAGTTTCGCCACTTGTCCAAAGATTGTCAATGGTGTTTCTTGGACAATGCCTTGACAGAATGCTTGGCACCCTGCTAGTATCTGGACACGAATTGGACAGGGCGGTCGGGCCCTCCCGGCAATCGCCCCCAAAACCATGAAAACAATGAAGCACTCAGGAGGCAGGACCATGAAAACCATCGACGCACTCGCGACCGCACTGCTGGTCGTTGGCGGACTGAACTGGGGACTGGTCGGTGTCGCGCAGTTCGATCTCGTCGCCGCGCTCTTCGGCGAGATGTCACTCCTCAGCCGCGTCGTCTACACGCTCGTCGGACTCTCGGCCGCGTACGTCGCGCTGCAGTGGCGTGGCATCCAGCGCCGTCGCCCCGTCGCCGCGGATCACGCGCGTGCCTGACGAGCATCACGATCCCATCGCCAGCCGTGAGACGCGCGCCATGACAGTCATGACCCCCACCGCACACATCCTCGACATCGCTCGCGATTCCGGCCGCTTCGCCACGTTCACGCGAGCGGTTGGAAACGCGGGCCTGACGGAGCTCCTCGACGGACCCGGCCCGTTCACGGTCTTCGCGCCCGTGGACACGGCGTTCGGCGCGCTGCCCGAGGGCACCATCGAGGCCCTGCTCACCAGCCGTCCGAAGCTCGCCATCACCATCACGAACCACGTCATCGAGGGACGCCTCACCATCAGCGACATCGTCAAGCTCGGTGGGGCGCGGCCGAGGGCGGCCAGCGGCCGCCACCTCCGGATCACCTGCGACGACGGCAGCATCTGGGTGCACCACGCGCGACTCATCGAGCCCGGTATCGAGGCCGCCAACGGCATCATCTACGGGATCGACCGAGTGATTCTGCCCAGCCCTGTCCATGCCATTTCCAACGGGAGAATTCTCTGATGAACCAGCTGATCCACAACTTGTTGACCCTCGTCACCGCGGCCGGTCTCGGCGCCTTCTCGCTCGCATCGCCCGCCGCCGCACAGACATTCAGGCCTTCGCTCTTCACCGAGGTCCGCGGGGGCGGCGTCGTGCCGACCTTCGACATCGCCGACGTGGCGACTTCGGGGGCCGCGTTCGGCGTCACGCTCGGCTACAACTTCACGCCGCGCTGGGTCCTGCTGGGCGAGTTCGACTACGGCATGCACGAGGATGAGCCGACCGGTCTCGTGGACATCAACACGCTGCACTACATGGCCAAGCTGGGCTACTCGCTGACGGGCCCGCGTGACCGTGGCTGGGAGGCCGTGGTCAATCTCGGCGCCGGCGCGGTCACCTTCGACGTGGACGGCACCGACCAGAACACGTACTTCGCGATCAACGCGGGGGCGAAGGTGACGTACCATCTCAATCCGAGGTTCGCGCTCGTGCTTTCCCCGCAGGGAGACATCGCGTTCAGCAAAGAGAGCGAGCTGACGACCACGAACGCCTGGGTCTGGCCCTTCACCACGGGGCTTCGCCTCAAGTTCTGACCCGGCGTGCCCGCGCATCCCCGACACACGAGG
>DATIGO010000400.1:0-4205 GCA_035454665.1 Gemmatimonadaceae bacterium
CCGCTGGCTGCAGCGCCCGACCTCCCCCTGGGCGCTGCTTGCGTTAGGCGGCCTGCTGCCGCTGGTCGAGCCGCGGGTGGCCGGATCGATCGGATACCAGCTCAGCGTGGTGGGCATGGCGGGTCTCCTCGCCAGCGGAATGCTCCTTCGGCGGCTCCCGCCGGTCGCCGTCCCGCCGTGGGCGAGCCGCATCGGACGCGAGATGCTCGCCACCGTGATCGCGAGCGCGGTGACCGCTCCCATCATCGCCTGGCACTTCGGCCGATTGAGTCTCGCGGCGCCCCTGACGAACCTCACCGCCGCGCCGCTCTTCGCGCTCGCACAGCCCGCGCTTTTTCTCTCACTGGTGATCGCGCCGATTGAGCCCGTGGCGCGGCTGATCGCCGACGGCACGGGCGTGCTGCTGGCCGCCATCGGCCGCGTGGGCGATGCCGGCGCCGCGATCCCCGGTGCGGCGATCGACGTGATCCCCAGCACGGCGACGGCCGTCCTCTCCGCCGGCATGGCTGTCGCCCTCCTCGTGACGTGTGCGTCGCGATACTGGATCCGTCCCGCGCTCGTGGGCAGTGCTGCGGTGGCGACCGCCGTCTGGTGGCCGATCGTGCGCCCCACGTCGGGACGGCTCGAGGTGCACCTGCTCGACGTGGGCCAGGGGGATGCGATCGCCCTGCGTACGCCGCGCGCGCGATGGATCGTGATGGACGCCGGCAATGCGTGGCGAGCGGGCGATGCGGGGCAGCGTGTGGTGGTCCCATACGTGAGCCGGCGTGGCGGTGAGGTCGCCGCGCTGATCCTGTCGCATCCGCACACCGATCACGTGGGAGGCGCCGCCACGCTCGTCCGCCGGCTCCGCGTGGGGATGGTGCTGGACGGGGGCTTCGTGCACACCAGCGATGCCTATGCCGCGACGATCGCGCAGGCGCGGGAGCGCCGCGTGCCCTGGCGGCTGGCCCGCGCGGGTGACTCGTTCGTGATCGACGACGTGCGCCTGACGGTGCTCGCGCCCGATTCCGCGCGCGCGGCATCCGCCCGCGACGCCAACGAAGCGAGCGTCATCCTGCTGGCCGAGTATCGTGGAGTGCGGGTGCTGCTGACGGGCGACGCGGAGCGCGAGGACGAGGAGCGCCTCCTGCAGCGGTACCCCGGGCGGTTGGACGCGGACATACTCAAGGTGGGGCACCATGGGAGCTCGACCAGCAGCAGCGCGCGGTTTCTCGACGCGGTTCGGCCCCGCGTAGCGCTGGTGAGCGTGGGGGCAGGGAACCTGTACGGGCATCCGAGTGACGCCGTATTGCAGGCCCTGGCGCAGCGCGGCGCGCAGGTCAGGCGGACGGACGACGACGGCACCGTGGTCGTGTCGACCGACGGCACCGTCCTCCGGGTGACAACCGACGAGGGGCAATGGGTCTCACGCATCGGATCACGACGGCCATGATCGGCTCGCCCTGCCCGCTTCCCCCGGGGCTCGCGCGGCGGCATCCCCAACTGGCCGCCATCCGGCTCCGTCGCGGCGGCCTCCCCCCGCGCGTGGGCGGGTGGTGCCTGGGGCGGTCCAGCGTGGGCGCGATCACGCTCTGGCGCACCGTCTGGCTCGGTGCGCGGGAGCCCGCGTCGGCCGGCCTGCTCTTGCACGAGTTTTGCCACGTCGCACAGTTTCAAGCGGATCCTCTGTTTCCGCTGCGCTATGTCTGGGAGTCGCTCCGCCGGGGGTATGGAGCGAACCGCTTCGAAATCGCCGCCCGGGAGTACGCCCGCGCCGCCTCGCGCGAGTCCCGTCCCGGTCCCCTCATCGAGGATGTGTAGCCGTGGTCAATCACACCGCGACGTCGGTCGTCACGATCGATCGCTTCATCATCGAGATGGAGCGCCAGTTCCCCGAGGCGACCGGTGAGCTGTCGGGCATTCTCTACGACATCGCCCTCGCGGCCAAGATGATCTCGAGCAAGGTCCGGCGGGCCGGCCTGGTCGACATCCTCGGCGCGATGGAAACGCAGAACGTGCAGGGTGAGATTCAGCAGAAGCTCGACGTTTTCGCGAACGAGACGATCATCAAGGCCATGGATCATGGCGGCCGCCTGTGCGCGATGGCGTCGGAGGAGGAGCCGGACATCATCCCCATCCCCGAGCAGTTCAAGTGCGGGAAGTACGTCCTGCTCTTCGACCCGCTCGACGGTTCCTCGAACATCGACGTGAACGTGCCCGTCGGCACGATCTTCTCCGTGCTGCGCAAGATCACACGCGGCCAGCGGGGTGAAATGGAGGACATGCTGCAGCCGGGCCGACGACAGGTCGCCGCGGGTTACGTGATCTACGGCTCGAGCACGATGATGGTCTACACGACGGGGCAGGGCGTGCACGGCTTCACCCTCGATCCGTCGATCGGGGAGTTCCTGCTGTCGCACCTCAACATCCGCATCCCGTCCAACGGCCGGTACCTCTCCGTCAACAACGCATACGAGCAGACGTGGGAGGAGCCGGTGAAGGCCCTCATGCGGCGCTACCGCGGCCTCGACGGCGTGCGGAAGCCGATGAACGAGCGCTACGTCGGATCGCTCGTCGCCGACTTTCACCGGAACCTGCTGGGCGGCGGCATCTTCGCCTATCCCGCGAACAAGCAGAGCCCGCGCGGCAAGCTGCGCCTGCTGTACGAGGCGAACCCGCTCGCCTTCGTGGTCACGCAGGCGGGTGGCGCCGCCATCGACGGCGCACATGACATCCTCGATATCATGCCGACGGAGCTGCATCAGCGCTCGCCGCTGTATATCGGGAGCCGCGACGACGTGGAGATGGCGCGGGAGATGCTCGCGGGCCGCATGGCCGGCGTCGCGTAGGCGCCGGCCCGCCTGACGGGGACACCCCGGCCCCGGTCGTTCGCCTACCTTTCGGCATGTCATCCGAGCCAGGAGAGCGCCGCTCCCCGAGTGGCCTCCCCATCCAGCCGTTGTATCGTCCCGGGGATTGGAGCGGCGACTACGCCCGCGACGTGGGAGACCCGGGGAGTTTCCCCTTCACGCGCGGCGTGCAGGCGACGATGTACCGCGGGCGTCTCTGGACGATGCGCCAGTACGCGGGCTTCGGTACCGCCGCCGAGACCAACGCCCGCTTCCGGCATCTGCTGGAGGCCGGACAGACCGGGCTGTCGGTGGCATTCGATCTCCCGACCCAGATGGGCATCGACTCCGATTCGCCGCGCGCGATCGGTGAGGTGGGACGCGTGGGCGTGGCGATCGACTCCGTGGACGACATGCACCTCCTGCTCGACGGCCTGCCGCTCGACACGGTCTCGACATCGATGACCATCAACGCCACGGCGTCCACGCTGCTGGCGATGTACGTCGTGGTGGCCGAGGAGCGCGGGATCCCGCGTGCACGCCTGAGCGGGACCATCCAGAACGACATCCTCAAGGAGTACATCGCGCGGGGAACGTACATCTATCCGCCCGGCCCGAGCCTCCGTCTCATCACCGACGTCTTCCGCTTCTGCGCGACGGAGGTGCCGAGTTGGAACCCGATCTCGATCTCCGGATACCACATCCGCGAGGCCGGCGCCACCGCCGTGCAGGAGATCGTGTTCACGCTGGCGAATACGCTCGAGTATGTGCGGCGCGCCGTGGAGGCCGGGCTGGCCATCGACACCTTCGCCCCGCGCCTCTCCTTCTTCTTTGCGGCACACAGCGACCTCTTCGAGGAAGCCGCGAAGTTCCGCGCGGCGCGACGCCTGTACGCGCGGCTCATGCGCGAGCGCTTCGGCGCATCCGACGCGGCCTGCCGCCTGCGCTTTCACACGCAGACCGGTGGCGTCACGCTCACGGCGCAATCGCCCCTCAACAACGTGGTGCGGGTGGCGATCCAGGCGCTCGCCGCCACACTGGGCGGCACGCAGTCGCTCCACACGAACGGCTACGACGAGGCCCTCTCGCTGCCCACCCGGGAGGCGGCCACGCTCGCGCTCCGCACCCAGCAGATCGTCGCGCACGAGTCGGGGATCGCGAGCACAGTCGATCCCCTGGCGGGGAGCTACTACGTGGAGTGGCTCACCGACCGTCTCGAGGCCGAGGCGCGGGAGCTCCTGCAGCGCGTGGATGAGCTGGGCGGCGCGGAGCGCGCGATCGCCAGCGGCTTCTTCCAGGAGGAGATCGGGCGCAGTGCCTACGCGCATCAGTTGCGGGTAGAGTCCGGCCAGACGGTCGTCGTGGGCGTGAACC
>DATIGO010000401.1:0-7839 GCA_035454665.1 Gemmatimonadaceae bacterium
AGCTTCATCTGGATGATGCGCCCGATGTGCGGCTCGTCGTCGGCGACGAGGATGTGGGCTCGGTCGGCGGCCGCGATCACACGATGGACGCGATATTCGCGCGGTGCCGTCGGAGATCGAACAGGAGCGAGCCAAGGTTGGCGCTCGCGTGTACCAGAACCAGCAGCATCGCGTCGGAGGAGAGAGGAGACAGGATGGCCAGGCCGTTCTCGTACTCCAGCACCGCAGTAACGAGCGGCCCTCGCGCCGAGGAGATACCGACCGACTCGGCGGCGGTGGCCACGGCAGGCGCGAGTGCGGCAAGTTGCTCGCCATCGAGATCACGCGCCGTGCGTCCGTCGATCAACAGCCCGTCCCGTCCCAGCACCACCACGGCCTCGACGCCATCGCGCTCCGCGATGGCCCGAACGAGGTCGTGAATGGTGGGCATCTCCTCTCCGACGTCGGTTGGGCGAAGCATAACGGGGAGTGAAGTGAAGTCAAGCGAGCAATCGCTTGAAGTAACGCAGGTTAGGAGGTTACTGTACGCCGTGCTCTCCAGCATCTGCAGACTCAGCCCGAGAACGGGCGCCGTCCGTCTCGTCTCGCTGGCCGCCGTGGTCGGGCTCGCCGCGACGGCCGCATGCGACGATCCCTTCCAGCCGCGAGCGACCACAGCGGTTCGGACCGACAGTTTCCTGGTCTGGGCCCTCTCGGGCACGCCGGTGAACGTCCCCACGGCCTTCAATGTCGTCTTCTTCACTCCGGTGCGGGTCGAGCCCACCTACGGGTTCCATCTCGCCTTCGACATCGACGCGCAGGGGCGTGTCGAGCTGATTCCGGTCACGAAGGTCGGCGGCATCGTGACCGCGGGCCGTCGGGTGGGAATTCAGAAGGCCACGGTACCGTTCGAGCAGCTCGCGCGCGCCCCGGCGGTGGGGTACCACTACGACTCGGTGTTCGTGCTGACGCCGGGAGAGACGGCGGTCGTCGAGCTCGGGGCGGAGCAATGCCCGCTCGGTGTGTCGCAGATCGTCTATGCCAAGCTCGCGATCAACGCCGTCGACCAGGTCAACCGGCAGCTCTCATTCCGCGTGACGTACGACCCGAACTGCGGTTTCCGCTCCTTTCTCCCCGGGATCCCGACCAACTGACATGCACGACGCGCGCGTGCTCCGCGACCAGATCGAGTCGCTGCGGAGCGCCATGCAGCGCCGCGGGAAGCTCGAGGCTCTGGCCCCGCTCATCGATCGGGGCGCGGCGCTGGACGTGGAGCGGCGCACGACGATCCAGGCGGTGGAGGAACGCAAGGCGGCCCGGAACGCGAGCTCTCAGGAGGTCTCGCGACGCAAGCGCGCGGGTGAGGACGCCGCGCCGCTGATCACGCTCGGGCGTGAGCTCGGGGAGGAGATCCAGCGCCTCGAGGGAGAGCTCGCACGGATCGAGGAAGAGCTCGGCGAGATCCTCCTCGGGCTCCCCAACGTGACGCTCGACGACGTCCCGGCGGGTGGCGAGGAGGCCAATCGCGTCGAGAAGACGTGGGGCGAGCCGCGTCCGTCCGAGGGCGTGAAGCCGCATTGGGAGATCGGCGAAGCGTTAGGCATCCTGGACCTGCCGCGCGGCGCCAAGATCAGCGGCTCCGGCTTCATCGTCTTCCGCGGCCTCGGCGCGCGTCTCACCCGGGCCCTGATGAACTTCTTTCTCGACGTGCACGTCCGCGAGCACGCCTACGAGGAGGTCTGGGTCCCGGTCGTCGTGAATCGCGCGTCGATGATCGGCACGTCGCAGCTTCCCAAGTTCGAGGACGACATGTACGCGCTGCGGGACGAGGATCTCTTCCTCGTGCCCACGGCCGAAGTGCCCGTGACGAACCTTCACCGGGACGAGGTCCTCGACGGTGCCTCGCTGCCGCGCGGCCTCACGGCTTACACCCCCTGCTTCCGGCGCGAGGCGGGGGCGGCCGGCAAGGACACCCGCGGCCTCCTGCGGGTGCACGAGTTCGACAAGGTCGAGATCGTGCGGTACTGCCGGCCGGAGCAGGGCCCCGAGGAACACGAGCGCCTGACGCGGCACGCGGAGATCCTCCTCGAGCGGCTCGGGCTTCCCTACCGGCGCGTCCTGCTGGCCGCGGGTGACACGGGCTTCGGCAGTGCGAAGACCTGGGATCTCGAGGCGTGGGCCCCGGGCGTCGGCAAGTGGCTCGAGGTCTCCTCGTGCAGCACCTTCACCGACTTCCAGGCGCGCCGCGCGAACATCCGCTTCCGGCCCGGGCCCGGCGAGAAGCCGCAATTCGTCCATACGCTCAATGGCTCGGGGCTGGCGTTCCCCCGGGTCATCGCCTGCCTGCTCGAGTCCTACCAGCAGCCGGATGGTACCGTCACCGTTCCCGACGTGCTGCGGCCGTACCTGGGCGTCGACACGCTGAGCTGAGGATGCGCCGCGGCGTCATCGTCGGGGTGCTCGTCGGCGTCGCGCTGCTGCTGGGGTCGTTCGTCGCGCTCACGCAGCGCGTGGTGGCGGAGCTCCGCGTCGAGGCGGCCCGCGTCGCCGAGATGTTCGCGGAGGTCGCCAAGGCGTCGGAGCCGGGCACCGATCCCGAGTCGGTCCTGCTGGAGATCCGCGGCGACATCGTCGCCTCGAACGTGCCGGTGATCGTGAGCGACGCCCAGGGCAACCCCACGTTCATCGCGAACCTTCCGTTCGCGTCGGCGTCGGATCCGGGCGTGCGGGAATGGATTCCCCGGCTCGATGCCCAGAACGACCCGATCGTGCTCCGGAGCTTCGGCGCGATCCAGGTGATCCACTTCGGCCACACGCCGCTCGTCCGCGGCCTTCAGATCATCCCGACGCTCCAGGTCGGCACACTCGTCCTCTTTCTGCTCGCCGGTGCCTACGCGCTGCGCGTGCGGGCCCATGCGGAGCGTGAGCGCGTCTGGGCCGGGATGGCGCGCGAATCGGCGCATCAGCTCGGCACGCCGCTCTCCAGCCTCAGCGGGTGGGTCGAGCTCCTCCGCGAGCGCGAGGGTGACCCGCTTACGGCGCGGGCCGTCGAACACATGCAGGCGGACTGCGAGCGGCTCGAGCGCGTGGCGCACCGCTTCGAGCGCATCGGGCGTCCCCCGCACAAGTTGGAGCTCGATGCGGCCGCGATCCTCGACCGCGTCGCCGACTACTTCCGGTCGCGCGTCCCGTCCCTCGCCCACACCGTGCGCATCGAGACCGCGCACGACAGCACGCTCGCGGTGAAGGGGGACGCGGTGCTCATCGAGTGGGCGATCGAGGCGCTCGTCAAGAACGCAGTCGACGCGCTGGCGGGGCGGGGCGGGACGATCCAGATCGAAGGCACGCGCCTCCCCGAGGGCGACGTGCGCATCCGCGTCAGCGACGACGGCCCTGGCGTGCCGCGCGAGCTGCGCCGCCGGATCTTCGAGGCGGGCTTCTCCACGAAGCGGCACGGCTGGGGCATTGGCCTCGGGCTCGCCCGCCGCATCGTCGAGGAGGCACACGGCGGAGTGCTGGCATTGCTGCCCACGACTCGGGGCGCGACGTTCGAGATTATCTTCCCCGCATGACGTCCGTGCGGTCCGAAGAGTCGTTGCTGGCCGGCCTGAATCCGGCCCAGCGCGAGGCCGTCCTGCACGTGGAGGGGCCGCTGCTGGTGCTCGCCGGTGCCGGCTCCGGCAAGACCCGCGTCCTCACCTCGCGCATCGCCCGACTGATCGAGTACGAAGGGGTCGACCCGCGCGCGATCCTGGCCGTGACCTTCACGAACAAGGCGGCCGAAGAGATGCGCGCGCGGATCGCCGCGCGGCTCGGTGCCGAGCCGGTGGGGATGTGGTCCGGTACTTTCCATGCCATCGGCGCGCGCTTCCTCCGCACGCACGCCGCGCTGGCCGGGCGCACGTCCAGCTTCACGATCTACGACGAGGACGACACGCTCGCGGTCGTGAAGCATGTGATGGAGCGGCTCCGGATCTCCACGCGCGAGCGTCCTCCGCAGGCCGTCGTGGCGGCGATCTCCGACGCGCGTAACGCGCTCGTGTCGGTGGAGGAGTACGAAGCGCTGGCCCGGGACGGCTTCACGCGCGACGTGGCGACGGTCTATCGCCAGCTCGAGGGGGCGCTGCGCCAGGCGAATGCGGTGACGTTCGACGATCTGCTCACGCTCCCCGTCTCCGTACTCGACCAGCACGCGGACGTACTCGAGCGGTACCGGAAGCGTTTCCAGTTCATCCTCGTCGACGAATACCAGGACACCAACCGCGCGCAGTATCGCCTCGTCTCGCTCCTGGGCGGCGCGCACGGCAACGTGGCCGTCGTCGGAGACGACGACCAGTCGATCTACGGGTGGCGCGGCGCCGACATCCGCAACATCCTCGATTTCGAGCGCGACTTCCCCGGGGCGCGTGTGGTCCGGCTCGAGGAGAACTACCGCTCCACGCCCCAGATCCTCGAGCTCGCGAACGCGGCGATCCAGGCCAACGTCGGGCGCAAGGGGAAGACGCTGCGCACGCGCCGGCCGTCGGGCGATCAGGTGACGGTGGTCGCCGCCCTGGACGAGCGCGACGAGGCGGATTTCGTGATCGACGACATGCAGCGCCGCCGCTACAGCGCACGCGGGCGCCGGCTCTCCGACTTCGCGGTCCTGTACCGCACGAATGCCCAGAGCCGCGCCCTCGAGGAGGCGCTCCGGCGCCACGGCGTGCCCTATCGGCTCGTCGGGGCGGTTCGGTTCTATGATCGGCGCGAGGTGCGGGACCTGCTCGCCTACCTCAAGCTCGTCGCGAATCCGGCCGACGATGAGGCCTTTCGCCGCGCCGTGGCCGTGCCGCGGCGCGGGATCGGCGAGACCACGGTCGATACGTTAGGCACGCGTGCCACGGCGGCGGGCGTCCCGATGCTGGCCGCGGCGGGCGACCCCGCCTTCCTGACAGGCCTCCGACCGGCGGGGCGCGACGCCCTCGCCGCATTCGTCGCCCTCGTCGCGCGGCTGCGCGCACGGGCGCGCGAAGCCCCGGTGGACGAACTGCTCCGTGACCTCATCGCCGCGATCGGCTACGAGCAGCACCTGCGCTCCGAGGGGCCCGGCGGCGCCGAACGACTCGAGAACGTGCGCGAGCTCATCACGAGCGCCGCAGAGACCCTGCAGGACGAGGGCGGGGAGATCGGCCTCACGCCGCTCGATCACTTCCTGCAGCGCGCCACGCTCGTCGCGGGCGTCGATCAGCTCGATCGTTCCGCGGAGGCCGTCACCCTGATGACGCTGCACAACGCGAAGGGGCTGGAGTTTCCCGTCGTCTACATCACGGGCCTCGAGGAGGGACTCTTCCCGCTCTCCCGCGCGCGCGAGCAGGCCGAGACGCTCGAGGAGGAGCGCCGCCTCTTCTACGTGGGGATCACCCGCGCTGAGGATGCGCTCACGCTCACGCACGCCCGGAGCCGCCGTCGCAACGGCGAGATGCTCGGATCGCTCCCGTCCAGCTTCCTTGGGGAGCTCCCGCGCGAGCTTCTGCGCGAGCAGGCCACGATGCGGCTGCGTGGGAGCGGGCGCTTCCTCGACCGCCCCACGCCGGCCTCGCGGCGCCCCGGCACGCCGGTCGCGCGGCGCGCCCCGATCCCCTTCGAGGAGGAAGAACTCTCGCAGGACACGCCCAGCTTCGTGCAGGGCGAGCGCGTGCGCCATCCGCGGTTCGGAGCGGGAACGATCGCCGATCTCGCCGGGCACGGGCGCGACACGAAGGTCACGATCGATTTCGACGACGAGAGCATCGGGCGCAAGCGCCTCGTTGTCGCCTTTGCGGCCCTCGAGCGCGGAGTGGACTAGGTGGCGGTCAGCGAGGACGACGTCCGACACGTGGCGGCGCTGGCCCGGCTGGGGTTGGAGCCCGGCCGCATCGAACCGCTCGTGCGCGAGCTGAACGGTATCCTGGCGCACATGGAGCAGCTCTCCGCCGTCGACACCACGGACGTGGACCCGGGCCCCGGCGCGGGCGTCCATCGTGAGCCCGCGCTCACCACGACGCCGCTCCGTGCGGACGAGGGCCCGCCGATCCCGCTGGCGCTCCCGCGCGAGTCGTTCGCGCCGGAGATGCGTGACGGCTTCTTCCTCGTACCGCGCCTGGCGACGCACGAGGACGCCGACACCGGGGACGCGCCATGAGCGAGGCCCTCCGCCGGCTCGCCGCCGCGGAGGTGGCAACGGCGATCCGGCGCGGCGAGATCACGGCAACGAACGTGGTCGACGCGAGCCTCGAGCGCGCCGATGCGGTGGGCGCCGGCCGCGACGGCCTCAATATCGTGCTCCACGAGGACCGCGACGCGGCCCGCGCCGAGGCCCGGCGCCTCGACGACGCCGGACCGCGGGACGGCGCCCTCGCGGGCGTGCCCGTAGCGATCAAGGACAACATCGCGACGCTCCGCCTTCCCACGTCGTGCGGGTCGCGTATCCTCGAGGGGTACGTGAGCCCGTTCGAGGCCACGGCCGTCAGGCGCCTGCGCGAGGCTGGGGCCGTGGTGCTGGCCAAGACCAACATGGACGAGTTCGCGATGGGATCGTCCACGGAGCACAGCGCGTTCGGCCCCACGCGCAACCCGCTCGACCCCAGCCGCGTTCCCGGCGGGTCGTCGGGAGGGTCGGCGGCCGCGGTGGCGGCCGGGATGGTGCGCGTGGCGCTCGGCTCCGAGACCGGGGGATCGGTGCGGCAGCCCGCCGCGTTCTGCGGGATCGTCGGCATCAAGCCCACCTACGGCCGCGTCAGCCGGTACGGCCTCGTGGCCTTTGCCTCCTCGCTGGACCAGATCGGCGTCTTCGGGCGCACGGTCGACGACGCGGCCCTCGGCCTGGGCGTGATCGCGGGACAGGATCCGCGCGATGCCACGAGCGCGGCGCAGCCGGTGCCGGAATACCGCGCCGCGGCGCGCGAGTCGATCCGGGGCCTCGTCGTGGGCCGCCCGCGCGAGTACTTCCCCGAATCCCTCGATCCGCGGATCCGGGAGTGCTGCGACGCCGCGCTCGCGACGCTCGCCTCGTCAGGAGCGGAGGTGCGCGACGTCTCGCTCCCCCACACCGATCTCGCCATACCTGTCTACTACATCGTCGCCCCCGCGGAGGCGTCGTCGAACCTCGCGCGCTTCGACGGCGTCCGGTACGGTCTCCGCATGACCGGCGACGGCCTGCGGGGGATGTACGAGGCCACGCGCTCCCACGGCTTCGGACCGGAAGTCACGCGCCGCATCCTCCTGGGCACCTACGTCCTCTCCGCCGGCTACTACGATGCCTACTACCGGAAGGCCATGGCGGTGCGCGCCCTGATCGCGCGCGACTTCCGCGAGGTCTTCCGCTCGGGCGTGCACGTCCTGCTCACGCCCACCACGCCCACGCCGGCCTTCGCCCTCGGAGCCATCAGCGATCCGTACGACATGTACCTCTCCGATATCTTCACGGCCACCGCGAACCTGGCTGGTGTGCCGGGGCTCTCGCTCCCCGTGGGCAGCATCGACGGGCTTCCCGTGGGCGCCCAGCTCCTGGCGGCACACTTCGACGAGTACCGGATGCTCGCGGTGGCCTATGCGCTCGAGCGCGCGCTCGGAGGCGGTCGATCCGGAGTGTCCGCGTGACGCCTGTCCGCTACGAGATGGTCGTGGGACTCGAGGTGCACGTGCAGCTTCGCACGGACACCAAGGCCTTCTGTGCCTGCGCGACCGACTTCGGCGCTCCGCCCAACAGCAACACCTGTCCCGTCTGTCTCGCCCTGCCCGGCGCGCTCCCGGTCCTGAACCGGGCGGCCGTGGAGCTCGCGGTGCGTGCGGCTCTCGCGTTAGGCTGCACCGTGCACGAGGCCTCGATCTTCGCGCGCAAGA
>DATIGO010000402.1:0-2150 GCA_035454665.1 Gemmatimonadaceae bacterium
TGTCTTTTACGACATGTTTGAAGGTGGCGCGGCGTCGAGCCAGATCGTCGTTCGCCGGGAACGAGACTCAGATCCGGCGGGCGAAATCCTCGAGGCCGAGCGTCCACACGCGCTCGCCGCAGAAGCGGGTCCCCTCCGGGCACACCGGACGCTCGCCGGCCGCGTGGCGGATCGTGCACGGCGGCGCGAGCCAGCGGCCGATGCGCGGGTTCACCTCGCGCACTGCCAGCGCTTCTTCCAACGACGCCTGCCAGATCTCCTCCTGCGCGTTCCAGCAGAGCCGCATCGCGAGCTTGTGCCAGAGATTCAGGAGATCGGCGGACTCGGTGAAACGCACCGCGACGGCGTTCGGCAGGAGGTACTCGGCGAACTCGCTCGGCGCGCCCGCGGCCCGGACCGCGGCGACGTCCTCCCAGGTCCGCTCCATGCTCTCCTCGTAGCGGCGGCGCGCGGCGTCGTCCTCGAGCACGAGCCGCGGGGTGACGTAGTCGGGCTCGCCGCCGAGATGGGTGGTGAGCGCGGGACGCGACGCCGGCGTCATGCGGTGGCGCTGGTCCTGCGAGTCGGCTGCGTGCGAGAGCTTCTTCCGGAACGCGTAGTGCGGATGGAAGAGCGCGCGAGAGAGCTTGTCGTGGGTCGTAAGGTTCAGCGCCTCGCCGAGGATCGGGTTCGCGGCCGGGTCGAGCGCGAGCCGGATCGCGTCGTCGTCGGAGAGGCTCGCGCGCGGGGCGCCCAGCACCTCGCGCACGGCGTCGGCGAGCACCTCCTCGTTCCGCGCGCCCCAGTCCACGAGCTTCGACGTCCTCCCACCCAGGTCCGCGTCGAACTCCGCGCGAAATTCGCGCGCCCGCGACGGACCGCCGTCGCCGTTTCGCCGCTCGAGGAACCGCCACTCGGCTGTCTCCTCGATGGGCAGCGGTTCCTCCAGGATCGTCGCGTAGGCGGGGTCGTGCGCGAGGAGCTCCTCGACCATGCGCCCCACGACGAGCCGCGTCTCCGTCGGCGCGTCGACCTGCTCGCAGAGCCGCGCATAGCGCAGGAGCGTGATCCCGCTGACGGTGTGATAGAGGTACGCGAACGTCGCGACCGGGAGCGCGTAGCGGGCGATCTCCTGCGCGCGCTTGCCGATCTCCTTCGCGTAGCGGTCGGCGTGCGCCCGACGACCCGGGAAGCGCTCGAAGAAGGCGTCGGCCGTGACGGGCGTGAGGAGCCGGATCAGCGCGCGATAGTCCTCCATCTGCCGCTCCACCGCCGCGCGGTAGCGTGTCAGCGCCTCCCCCTCGAGCGGCGGCACCGCCACGTTGCCTGGCTTCACCTCCACGTAGCGCTGGCTGACCTGCTCGGAGTTGTAGAACGGGTGACTGTGGAGGAACGACCACAGGAAGTGACGGCTCACGTTGGCCAGCGAGAACTGGAACTGGGCGTGCTGGAGGGTCGTGTGATGCCCGGCCAGGTAGAGGCTCTTCGCGAGCTCCACCCAGCGGTCGTTCAGCTCCACGTCGCCGATCACGCCCTTCGAGCTGTAGCACGTGCGGGCGGTCGCCAGGAAGTTCGCGAACGGCGCCTCGAACGCGCGCGTAAGGCGGACATCGGGAGCGGGCGAGAGGAACGCGGTCGCCGGCGGTCGCGGCGCGGAGACCGCGGGGCTAGACAGCGCCGCGCTCCTCCGGGGCGCTGCCATCGCCCTTGCGGCCGGCGATCGCGCCGTCGATCGAAACCGGCCCCGCGCCGAGCAGGACCACGACCAGGAGCAGGAGAATCAGCGCGACGTTGTACTCGTAGCCGCGCGCCATCGGGTCGCCGAGGTGGAACACCTCGAAACCATAGGGAAAGTGGACCTTGATCGCGGCCACGATCATCTCGATGATGAAGAGGCCCGAGAGGATCCGGGTCAGGAACCCGACCACGAGCAGGATCCCGCCGAAGAATTCGAGGATCGCGACCGGGATCGCGACCCATCCTGGGAACCCTATCCCCGTGAACCACTCGGACGTGTCCTGGAGGTTCATGATCTTCGGCGTGCCGTGGACGATGAACACGATACCGCAGAACACGCGACACAGCGTGGCGATCCAATGGGCTCGACTCATCGTGTGCTCCTGCCGGCGGGAGACCCTGCGTGCGCAGCGCGTCGATGCACGCCCGGGTTC
>DATIGO010000403.1:0-3160 GCA_035454665.1 Gemmatimonadaceae bacterium
GGCCGCAGGCCACGCCCGATCTCCCCGAGCTGGCCTTTCTCCAGCAGATGCCGCTCGCGGGACGCCTGAAGGGACTCACGCGGGCGGGGGGGACGCACGCCGAGTTTCTGCGCGCGCTGCTCCTCGATCTCGCCGCGTACACGCTGGAGAAGACCCCCGAGGTCGCCCACGACATCGTCTCCGTGGACCGCGCGCTCGAGTGGGGATTCGCGTGGGAGATCGGCCCGTTCCGCGTCTTCGACGCGATGGGACTGGACTATCTTCGCGGGGCCTTCGCCGACGGCGGGCTCCCGGTGCCGGGGCTGCTCGCCACGGCCCGCGAGAGCTTCTACCGGACCCTGGGGAGCGGCCCGCGGCAGCTCTCCTTCGCCGGCGAATACGCGCCGATCGAGCCGGTGTCCGGGCAGCTCGACCTCGCGCTGGTCCGCCAGCGCGTCGGAGCGCTGGCCGCGAACGACAACGCCTCCGTGCTCGACATCGGGGACGGCGTCGTGCTCCTGGAGTTTCACGGGAAGATGAACACGATCGGCACGGGCGCCCTCGACATGCTGGCGCGCGCGCTGGAACTCGTGCACCGCGGTGACTTCGCGGGCCTCGTGATCGGGAACACGGATGCGCGGACGTTCAGCGCCGGGGCCAACCTCGCGGAGGCGCTGCCGCCGATCCAGGCCGGCGACTGGAGGACCGTCGAGGCGGCCGCGCGCCGCTTCCAGGACGCGGTGGCGAGCGTGCGGGCCGCCCCCTTCCCCGTGGTGGTGGCTCCCTTCGGTCTCACGTTAGGCGGCGGCGCCGAGCTCACTCTGCATGCCGACCTCGTGCAGGCCCACGCAGAGCTCGCCATCGGCCTGGTCGAGGTCGGCGTCGGAATCCTGCCGGCCGGCGGCGGCACCAAGGAGCTGCTCTTTCGCTTCACCGGCGAGCTCGCGCCTTACGACGAAGCGGACCCGTTCGAGGCCGTCAAGCGGGCCTTCAAGCTCATCTCGATGGGGACCACCAGCACCAGCGCGCTCGAGGCGCGCCGCCTGGGCTTGCTCGCGCCCGGCGACCGGATCTCGATGAACCGCGATCGGCTGCTCAACGACGCCCGGGCGCGCGTGCTCGATCTCGCCCCCGACTACACGCCGCCGGTTCCCCGTACTGTGCGCGCGCTCGGCCGCGAGGGCCTCGGCAACCTGGAGTACGCCGTGTGGTCCATGCGCGAGGCGGGGTACATCACCGACCACGAGGTCACCATCGGTCGCAAGATCGCGTGGGTGCTCTGCGGTGGCGACGGCCCCGCACGCGACGCGAGCGAACAGGACATTCTGGATCTGGAGCGCGAAGCGCTGCTCTCGTTACTGGGTACGAAGGCGACGCAGGAGCGTATCGCGCACATGCTCAGGACCGGCAAGCCGCTCAGGAACTGATCCTCGGAGGATCGCCAGCATGCAGGACGCCGTGATCGTGAGCGCCGTACGAACCGCGGTGGGCCGGGGCAAGCGCGACGGGTCGCTTGCCAGCGTCCACCCCGTCGATCTCTCGGCGCTGGTGATACAGGAAGCCGTGAAGCGCGCGGACGTCGATCCCCGGACGATCGACGACGTGTTCTGGGGCTGCGCGATGCCCGAGGGGTCGCAGGGACTCAACGTGGCGCGACTCGCCGTGCTTCGCGCCCGCCTTCCCGTGGACGTGCCGGCCGCCACGATCAACCGCTTCTGTTCCTCCGGCCTGCAGACCGTGGCGAGCGCGGCCCAGGCGATCATGACGGACATGGCCGACATCGTGATCGCGGGCGGCGTGGAGATGATGAGCCAGGTGCCGATGTCCGGGTTCCACACGCGACTGCACCCCGCCCTCACCGAGGAGATGATCTCGATGGGGCTCACCGCGGAGCGCGTGGCCGAGCGGTGGAAGGTGTCACGCGAGGATCAGGATCGTTACGCGCTGGACAGCCATGAGAAGGCCGCCCGTGCGCTCGCGAACGGCGTCTTCGCCGATCAAATCGTCCCGGTGCCCGTGGAGCGCGTGACGTGGGAGGGCGCGAAGCGCACGGTGACCGAGGGGCTCTTCGCCCACGACGAGCTGGTGCGGACCGACACGAGCCTCGAGCGGCTGGCGAAGCTGCCGCCCGCCTTCAAGGCGAACGGCACCGTGACGGCCGGGAATGCGAGTCCCTACTCCGACGGCGCCGCGGCGCTCGTGCTCATGAGCGCCGAGCGTGCGCGGGCGCTCGGCGTGCGCCCGCTGGCCCGCTTCGTCTCCTACGCCGCCGCCGGCGTCGAGCCCGGCGTGATGGGCGTCGGGCCGATCAAGGCCGTGCCCAAGGCGCTCCGGAAGGCTGGCGTGCCGGTCGATCGCCTCGGTCTCATCGAGTTCAACGAGGCGTTCGCGTCGCAGGCCCTCGCCGTGAAGCGCGAGCTGGAATTCCCCGACGATCGCCTGAACGTGAATGGCGGGGCGATCGCCCTGGGGCACCCGTTGGGCGCGACGGGCGCCAAGCTCACCACGCAGCTCGTGCACGAGCTCTGTCGCCGCGGCGGCGGCTATGGCCTGGTCACGATGTGCATCGGCGGCGGAATGGGAGCCGCCGGGGTCTTTGAAGTCAGCGGGAGAAGCTCCTAGCTGATCGCTCGTCCGGAGCAACAGCTCCAGCCATCAGCAACCAGCAACCAGCAACCAGCAACCAGCAACCAGCGCTACACAGTATATCCCCCATCCACCATGTACACGCCGCCGGTACAGAACGCCGCCGCGTCGGACGCAAGGAACAGCGCGAGCCCTGCCACGTCCTCCGGCGTGCCCAGGCGCGCGATCGGCTGATCGCCGAGCACCGCCTGCACGCGCGCCTCGTCTCGCCACAACACGGCGCTGAAGTCGGTCCGGATGAATCCCGGGCAGATCGCGTTCGCGCGCACGTTGTGCCGGCCCCACTCAACGGCCATGACCTTGGTCAGGCTGACGAGCGCCGCCTTGCTCACGCTGTACACGCCGAGGCCGGGCTCCGGCGAGATCCCGCCGATGCTGGAGATGTTCAGCATCACCCCGCCGCCGCGTGCGATCATCGACGGCAGCACGAGCTTCCCGAGCTCGAACGGCGCCTTCAGGTTCACGGCTATGATCTTGTCGAACGCCTCGCTCGTGGCCTCGGTGAGCGGACCGTAGATCGGATTCGCGGCGGCAT
>DATIGO010000404.1:0-6037 GCA_035454665.1 Gemmatimonadaceae bacterium
GGCGCCTCAGGCGCCGTATCCGCCGCGGCGTAGACCGGGCTGACGGCGCTGATGCAAGCCGCACCCGTCGAATAGGTGATGTAGATGGGCCTCGCCTGGCGTGTGCATCTCGTCGCGAGCGCCAACAGCAGCGTCGCTACAACCACAGACCTAACGAGGGCCACCGCCATACGAGGCCTCCTTGTCGCAATCTCGAGACCCGACACAACTGTCGCAAGGTTACCGAGGCGATGCGGCTGAGTGCCACCACGACGAAGCGACGCAGGAACGGCTCCTGCGTCGCTTCGCCCCGACACACGTGATGGCCTGCAATACCTATCTTCAGTCGACGAACGCCCAGAGCAGCTCCCGGCTCTTCCGATCCAGCTTCGCCGGCGCCGCGAGCCGATACAGATCCCCTGCCACGTCGCGGATCAGCAGCCCGCCCATCGGCAGCACCCGCGGCCACTCGTCCAGGTGCGTCTGGAACGAGCGCGGCCCCTGCGCCGTCTCCACAGTCCACTGACGGATCTCGATCTCCTCCTCGATCTCCAGCACGCGCGTCACCTCCAGCACGAACCCCGCTTCGGCCATGGCCTGCTCCAGCGCCTGACGAGACTCGTCGTCGAGCGTGGCCGGATCGTGCACGAGCGCGACCTCCTGCTCCTCGTCGTCGCGCAGCGAGAGATGCCGCTGCGGCTCGGACCACGGGAAGCACTGACGCAGCCGGACTGCGACGGGGCCGACCGATGTCACTACCCGCAGTCGCCCGTCGCCGGCGCTCCGCAGCACCAACGCCTCGCCTGTTGACGCTTCGACTTCCTGGTCTCTCTCGAGTGTTTCCATTGCGACAAGCCTCCGTTCATTGATGTCATCCCGACGAGCGCAGCCCCGTTGTCATCCCGAGGAGCGCAGCCCGTTGTCATCCCGAGGAGCGCCAGCGACGAGGGATCTGCTCGCCTTGCCCCGTGGCTGGCCACCAGAGATACCGCGAGAAGATCCCTCGTCGGCTGCGCCTCCCCGAAATGACAGACGTCCCTACTGCAGCTGCAACTGCATCTCGTACAGTCTCCGGTACACCCCATCGGGATTCGCCAGCAGCTCCCGGTGCGTCCCCGACTCCACCATCCGCCCCTCCTGCATCACGAACAACCGCGATGCTTTCCGGAGCGTGGACAACCGGTGCGCGATCGCGAACACCGTGCGCCCCGCGATCAGCCGCTCCAGCGCCTCCTGGATCTCCCGCTCGGTCTCGGTGTCGACGCTGCTCGTGGCCTCGTCGAGGATGAGAATCCGCGGGTTGTGCAGGATCGCCCGGGCGATCGAGACGCGCTGGCGCTCGCCGCCCGAGAGCGTGTGTCCCCGCTCCCCCACCACCGTGTCATAGCCCTGCCCCAGCTTGCAGATGAAGTCGTGCGCATTGGCCGCCCTGGCCGCCGCGATCACTTCCCCGGTGGATGCCTCGGGGTGACCGTACCGGATGTTCTCCAACACGGTCCCGTGGAACAGATACGGATCCTGCAGCACCATGCCGAGCTGCTGGCGGTAGTGCCCCTGGTCGAGCTGCCGCACGTCCACCCCGTCCACGCGCACCGCGCCGCCCGTGACGTCGTAGAACCGCGCCACGAGGTTCACCACGGTCGACTTGCCGCCGCCTGACGAGCCCACGAGACCGATCAGCTCACCCGGCCGCACGTCGAACGAGATCCCCTTGAGCACCTGCCGCACGCCGTCGTAGGCGAAGGTCACGTTCTCGAACGTCACCCGCCCCTCAACGGGCGCGAGCCGCACCGGCGCCGGCGCGTCGCGCACCTCGGGCTGGCTGTCGAGCACCTCGAAGACGCGATGCGCCGAGCTCGTGGCACGGTTCATCGTCCGCGCCATCTGCCCGATCACCTCGATCGGCGCCACGAACATCGTGGTGTACAGCAGGAACGACACGAACACACCGGCCGACAGCGCCGGCCCGTCGCCCAGAAGCCGCGGCACCGCGAAGATCCAGACCGCTACGGTCGTCGCGTGCACCGCGAGCATGAGCAGCGGCCAGAAGGTCGTCCACATCCGGTGGATGCGGTTGAACTCGTCCGTCACTGCGTCGTTCCGTTCGCCGAACCGGCCGATCTCGCGACGCTCCTGATTGAACGCCTTCACGACCTTGATCCCCGGGATGGTGTCCGACAGCACGTCCGTCACGCGCGACCACTTGCGCCACGCGCGCAGGAAGACCCGGTTCAACCGTTCTCCGTGTCTATAGATGAGCCAGCAGAGGAGCGGCACCGGAATGGTCATCACGAGCCCGAGCCGCCAGTCGAGCGCGAGCAGCACCGTGCTCAAGCCCAGGAGCATGATGAGCGACAGCGACACGTCCACCACGCCGAACGCCACGAAATCCCACAGGCGATCGGTGTCCGACGTGACACGTGTGATCAGGCTCCCCGTCTTCTTGCGCGAGAAGAACGCGAGACTGAGGCGCTGGATGTGCTCGTACAGCTCCGCCCGGAGGTCGCGCGCCACGAGCTCCCCCAGCACCGACATGAGCCGGAGCCGGAGATGCGCGGAGACCTGTCTGATGCCGTAGAGCACCGCCATCGCCCCCACCGCGAACCACGCGACGGTCATCGCGCTCTCGCGTGAGAGCGTTCCGTCCTGCGCCGGCCGCACCACCCGGTCGATCACGTATCCCGCCAGGTACGGCGGCACGAGACTGACCATCGTGATCACCGCCGCCGACACCATGCCGAACGCCACCTGCTTCCGGTATGGCTTGAGGTACGTGAGCAGCCGGAGCAGCACCGCCGCACGCCGCTTGGCCACGAGCGCCTGCGCGTCGCGGATCGGGCGCGCCACCGCATCCGCGTAGACGCGATCCGCGTCGTCAGGCGGCACCTCGCGGCCGGCCAGCGCCTCCTCGAGCACGAACCGGATGTTCTCGATCGCCCCGCGCTGACGCTGCGTGTAACGCAGCACTGCGAAGGGCGGCTCGTCAGGGGCACCGAGCACCAGCAGGCTGTTGGCGCTCAAACCCGGATTCTCGCGAACCGCCGTGATCTGAACGCGCTCGATGTGCTGGACGATCCAGTCGCTCTGACTCGTGACTCGTGACTCGTGACCGGGCGAGACCCCGTGACGAGTCACGGGTGACGGGTGACGGGGACGGGCGATGGCCACGCGGCTCGGCCCGAGCAGGAGCCACGACTCGGAGAGCCGCAGGCCCGCGTCCAGGTCCGCGAGCGCGTAGAGCTGCACGGGCTCGCCGTTCCACTCGTGCTCCACCTGCGCGCGCAGCTCCGCCGGCAGGCGCGCGGGCTGGCGCACATAACGAGTGATGATTTCCCGGTCCTGATCTATGATCGCTTGATTCATGTTCGTGATCCGGTAGATGCGAGGGCAACAAAAACGCCTTTCAGGTCTCTGACGGCACCCGAAAGGCGGATCACGACATGAAATCCCGCGATTCTAAGGTGCTCGTCCTCCGGTGACGCCGACGACGAAAACCCACGTTCCAGGGCGCACGTCGCCCTGGAGGGCGATGTACGTCGGCCCGTAGTCGTTCCGTCGAATCAGAGACCGCTGACTTATCATGGCGTCGATGGAGATGATGGCTGAGAGCATCCTCGCGCGGTGACCGCCGCTGAAACGCGGTGCCGGCTCCTGCAACCTAAAATCGACCCGGCTCGCCGAGCAAGGTGTGTATCTCTACGACCCCGCCTCGCCGCGAACGGTCACATCGACCTGGCGTCCGTCGCTCGGCCTTTCGTCATCCACTGTTCATCGTCCGGCAATCCAGCACTCATCACCCTCTCACGAGCCGGGTGAAGAATGCTCCTGAGGTCCTGACCTCAGCGGGCATCCACCCCTCGCCGGAGGATGATGATGCGGATCACACTTGCCGAGTCGGCCGCCAGGCACGGGCGTCCTTCACCCTGGGTTGGCGCCAGTCTCGTCGCCCATGTCGCCGCCGTTTCGCTCCTCCTGCTCCGCGGTGCGACCAGCCAGGGGTTCCTCGTCCCCGAGCCCGAGATTCTGCGCTATGTCGAGACGCCGCAAGAATCTGCGCCGTCGCCCGCGCGCGAGTCGCCATCCCCTGAAGTGATCCTGGGCGGGCCGCCAAGCGTCCCACGCATCCCCCTACCGGAGTTCGATGTGCCGGTCGTGGCGCCGACGACAACGGTCGAGCTGGCTCCGGGGCCCTCCGACTTCGACCCCGCCCGCTTCGATCGGCGCGGGCTCGCTACCACGCTGGGACCCACGCGTCCGGCCGGTCCCGTCTCACTCGGCGCGGTCTTCGATGCCGCGACCGTCGACCTGGTGGTCCGGCCGCGGAACGGGAACCCCTCGCCGGCCTATCCAACGGCGCTGTCGGCGGCCGGGGTCGAGGGAGAGGTTTCGGTCCGCTTCGTCGTCGACACGACCGGACGCGTCGAAAGCGGCTCCGTCACCACGGTCCGCACCACGCACGCGCTCTTCGAGCGCGAAGTGTACGACGCCCTTCGCCGCATGCGATTCCTCGCAGCCGAGAGCGGTGGCGCAAAGGTGCGGCAGCTCGTGGAGCAGACGTTCCGTTTTCAGATCAGCCGGCGTCGCGAGTGACGTTGCGATAGCGCCGCGCTTGGCACCCTGGCTGGCACGGGTCGTCACCGGCTGTAAACGTCCGTGCCGCGGCCGGCATCTATGTGGAGCGGTGTCGCAGCGCCATCCACCCCAGCCCCTTCGCGATGACTCGCGCTTTCCAGTCGACGCTCTCGACCGTGATGCTCGCCGGTGTGCTCGCGGGCGAGCGCCTCCCCGCACAGACGCTTGCCGCCGGGCCGCACGCCGTGGGCTTCCGGGTCGTCACGGTCACCGATGAGGCGCGCGGCTACTGGTCCCGCGATGCGCGGGAAGCCGGCGGTGACACACACCGGCCCCTCCTGATCCAGATCTGGTATCCCGCGCGTCCTTCGACCGGCCGCGCGATGCGCTATGCGGATTACTTCGCCGAGTATCTGCCGCTGCGTGCGCGGGCCCATGGAACCCCGGATGACACCGGGCAGGCGGCGCTGCGCAGCCACCTGGGTCCACTCCGGCCGCATCTCGGACCTAACGAGCCCACCGACAGTGCCATGACGCGGGTGCTCGAGACGCCCATTGGCTCGCGACGCGACGCGACTCCGGAGGACGGGCCCTTTCCCGTCGTGCTGACGATGGGCGTCGACCCCGCCCTGGAGCAGTCGGCGCGGTACGAGCACCTCGCGAGTCATGGCTACGTCGTGGCAGGGCTGACCTGGGTGGGGAGCGCTCCCTGGGCGTTCGGCATCGGCGAGTGGCAGCCCAACGGCATCGATGCCATGGCGACGGACCTGGGGTTCCTGTACGGCTGGCTCCGCACCTTCCCCTCGGCCGATCGGTCGCGGGTGGCCTGGGCGGGACCGCTGACCCCCGCCGGCGCCATCTTTCAGAGTCGCACCCGGCTACTGGACGCGTTCGCCGCGCTCGAAGGGGACTGGCAGTACGTGGAGTCCACACCAGGGTTTGATCCGAACGCGTTCAGCATCCCGATCCTGTCGATCACCACGGCCCAACCGGATTCCGGCGGCTTTCTGTACCGGGCGCGGCGCGCGGAACGGTGGGTCAAGCGTATCGACATCCCGCATGTGGCGACGTACCAGTTCCCGCGCGTCGCACAACCCGCGCGCGGCGATCACAGCGGATGGGAAAGCATGACGCTCGATCTGCGGCACTTCCTGGACGCGACCCTGCGTGGCGACTCGAGTGCCCGTCTCAGCCTCACGATGCCGCATCTCGCGGCGCTTCCTCGTGTCCCCTCGTCGCCGGAGTTCCTCGAGCTCGTGCGCCATCGCCGCCTCGACGACGCCGAACGCGTCCTGCGCGAGGGCCGCGCCGCCGACTCGGCGTACGTTCCGGCGGCGCAGGCGGATCTGATCCTCGCGGCACGCTTCGCGTCGTTCGGCGCCGCCCCCGACCTGGCATCGAGGACGTTCGCGCTGGCCATCGAGGCGTTTCCCCGCTCGCCGGAAGTGCGCGAGGCTGCTGGGGACATCGCCATCCGGCATCGGCT
>DATIGO010000405.1:0-4183 GCA_035454665.1 Gemmatimonadaceae bacterium
TACGGTTTCCGCGTGGGGTCCGGCGCCGTGTTCACCATGGTGCCCGACCGGCGCGTGGCGGTGATCATCCTGAGCAACCGGAACGGCGGGATCTTCGGACGGACCGAGGCGCACGTGCTGCGCCAGCTCCTTCCGGAGACCGACGCCTCCGGGGCACCACGGGAATCGCCGCCATCCGCGGGCACCGCTCGCGCGACGTTCGAGGGCGCGTACGTCAACGGCGCGGACACCCTGCGACTGGCGACACGTCGGGACACACTCTGGTATCGATACGGCGCCACCGAGATGCGGACGCGCCCGGAGGGCGACAGCGCCGTCCTCGTCCTGGGCGAGTCCGGTGCGCCTGTGCAACGCTTCCGGCTCGTGCGTGGCCTGCGGTCCGGCAGCGTGTATCTCCACGACGGGCTCAATGCCTTTCGCCGGGAGGGCGGCATCCGTCCGCCGCGATGAGGGGAGGCCGGCGAGACTTCCGGTGTCCCCGCCCCGCGCCGATGAGGTCCATGCGATAAGTTGAGGGCCATGCCGTCCCCGACGCAGGCATGGCACGACCGGCGCGAACGACTCAAGCGCCTGCCTCGTCACGTCGGCATCATCCCCGATGGCAACCGACGCTGGGCCGACGGTCGGGGGCTCGCACGGCAGGAGGGGTACGCCGCGGGGATCATGCCCGGCCTCCAGCTTCTCGAGGTTGGCCGCACGCTCGGCATTCCCGAGGCCTCGGTCTATGGCTTCACGCGCGAGAACACGCGCCGATCGCGCGCGCAGGTCGAGGCGTTCTCGCGCGCGTGCGTCGACTTTGCCGACCAGGCCGTGGCCGCGGGCGCTGCGGTGCGGGTGTTCGGCGACACGGAGTCGCGGGTCTTCCCCGAGGAGCTGCGCGCCCTCGCGCGCGAGCGCAGTACCGGCGACGTCCGGGTGAATCTCCTCGTGAACTACAGCTGGCAGTGGGACGTGGCCGTCGGGCGCGCCGCGGGCCGGGAGGCCGCACCCGCGTGGGCGGAGGGACTCCCGCTGGCGACGGGTGAGGTACCGCGCGTGGAGCTCGTGGTCCGCTGGGGTGGCCGGCGTCGGCTCTCGGGCTTCCTCCCGTTGCAGAGCGCGTACGCCGACCTGTACGTCGTCGACGCGCTCTGGCCGGACATGGAGGCGGAGCAGTTCGTCGAGGCGCTGGAGTGGTACTCGGCGCAGGACGTGACGATGGGAGGATGACCGGCGACAGCCAGACGAGGGATCAGATCGGGAACGTCGGTGGCCGCGCACGAGGAAACCCGACTCTGACCCTCATTATCGGCGGCAGTCGATGCCTAGCACGAGGAAACCCGACTCTGACCCTCATTATCGGCGGCAGTCGAATGCCCGGTGACGCTCTACGCAGCGGTCGTCTCTCCCCCGAGCGCCGTCAGGACCTCGCCCGTGATGTAGCTCGAATCCGCCTCGGAGGCGAAGTACACGTACGCCGGGGCGATCTCTTCGGGTTGTGCCGGACGCTTCATGGGCTGGCCGCTGCCGAACTTCGCGATGTCGGCCGCTTCCTTCCCTTCGTCGGCCGGATTCAGCGGCGTCCACACAGGACCGGGAGCCACGCAGTTCACGCGGATCCCGCGCTCCACGAGGTTCTGCGCGAGCGATTTCGTGAACGCGTGAATGGCACCCTTCGTGGCCGAGTAGTCCAGCAGTGACTTCTGTCCACGCAGACCCGTGATCGAGCCGGTGTTGATGATCGCGCTGCCTGGCTGGAGGTGCGGCAGCGCCGCCTTGGCCAGGCGGAAGTAGGCATAGATGTTCGTCTTGAACGTGTTGTCCCACTGCTCTTCGGAGATCTCCTCGAGTTTCTCCGCGCTCTCCTGTATCGCGGCGTTGTTCACGAGCACGTCGAGCCGCCCGAACTCCGACACGGTCTGCTCCACGGCATCACGACAGAAGCGCGCGTTGGTGAGATCACCGGGAATGAGCCGGCACTGCGCGCCGGCCGCCTTCACGGCACGCCGCGTTTCCTCGGCGTCGCTCTGCTCGCTGGGGAGGTACACGATGGCGACGTTCGCTCCTTCCTTCGCATACAGCACCGCGACCGCACGACCGATTCCGGAGTCTCCACCCGTGATGAGCGCCGCCTTTCCCTTGAGCTTGCCGGCGGGGCGATACGCAGGCGCCTCGTAGTGCGGCCGAGGTCGCAGCCGGGACTCGAGGCCGGGCGCCTCCTGTCGCTGCGCAGGAAGCGGGTTCCGCGGATGCTGCTTCACCCGCGCGCGCGGCGAGCGTGGGGTGCGCACGGTCCGCGCTGCCCGGTGATCGCTCCGGCTGCCCTTCCGTCTTCCCGTGCCCGTCCGCGCGCGTGCCATGGTCCCTCCCGGTCCTCTCGGTCTCACCGTCCCGAACAGCGGGGCGACGCGCAAGAACCGTGACAGGGGCCGGCCCGTCGGGCCTACACCCCCGCGTCGCCTCGGTCTGCCGGGGCGGGCTCGTCAGGCACGCCCCACTCCGGGCACCACCGACTCGTATCCGCGAGCCAAGCCGAACGGGGACGCCGTCGGGAGCTGTTGTACGCGTGCCGCGTTGCGCGCGCTACCGCCCGCAGAACCAGGCGGAGGCGTCGGCGAGCGGCGGCCCCGGATAGCCCACGCGCGGCAGGACCTGATGCCCCACGAGCACGAGTCCCCACACGGTGAGACCGATCGCCAGCGCGTGCGTGACCCCCATGCGAAGCCGCCACGTGCATGCCGCCACCCAGATGCCCCCGAGCAGCACCATCGCGCCGGCACTCATGAAGGCGAGAAGACCCACGCCGCACGACCGCGCATACGGCCAGAACGCGATCGCGCCGCCGAGCGCGACGACGAGGGTCAGACGGGCCCAGGCGCCGCGGCGCGCCGCACGGTCGTGTTTCGCCTGCTTCTCGCGGGCCTCGGCCGCGCGCTGGGCGCGCACCTGCGCGGGGGACGGCTCCGGCGGGAGGCCCTCGATCTCGCGCTCGATCTTTCGCAGCTCCGTCTTCCAGTCGATGGCGGTCATGCGGTCAATCGTCGTGTGGCGAGCGGCATCCGGTGCTGGCGCCCTGCTGACGGGCCGGACCGCGCACCGGCAACGGGTGTGACCCGCCTCACGAGGACCACGCGACTTGCGGCGGTGACGCGGGTGCCGCATGTATTGCGGCGGCTCGACGAACCGGATCACGCTTGCGTGATCGACGTGCCGGTCACGCCCGGGCACGGTATCGGGCCCCGGGAATATGCGTGGCGTGATCGCCATCCACCGTGAGGGACAGCACCATGGCCACACTCCTCGAGGGCATCGGCGCGCACCTGCAGGGCGACACGCTGTCGCGGATGAGCCGTCAGCTCGGCGCGGACGAAGCCACCACGAAACAGGCCGTCTCGATGGCGCTTCCCATGCTGCTGGGCGGGCTCGCGCGCGAGGCGGAGACCCCTCAGGGTGCGCAATCGCTCGATCGCGCGCTGGCGGAGGACCACGACGGAAGCGTGCTCGACGACCTGCCATCCCTGTTCGGCGCCGGCACGATGGGCGCGGCCGACGTCGCCGTGCCGCGGGCACTCAACGGGGCCGGCATCCTGGGACACGTCCTGGGTGGGCGGCGCGAGCCGGTGCAGCAGGGCATCGGCCGGGCGACGGGGCTCGACAGCCAGCAGGTGGGGCGGCTGCTCATGATGCTCGCCCCGCTCGTGATGGCGTACCTGGGTCGCCGGAAGCGGGAGATCGGCGCCGGACCGGCCGAGATCAGCGCGCACCTCCAGGCCGAGCGACAGCAGGTCGAGCAGCAGATGCCGGGGCTCGGCAGCCTGCTCGGATCGCTCTTCGGCGGAGGCGCGGCCGGCGAGGATCGGCCGGGCTTCGCCGACGACCTGGCGCGGCTTGCGCCGAACGTCCTCGGGAAGCTGTTCGGCGGTCGTTGAATGTCGCGGTACGGCCGACGACGTCGCGTGCCCCCGCGCGTCCTCGCACTCGTGATGGCTGCGGCGTGTGCCGCGCCGCGGGCGACGCTTTCCTCCGCGCGGCCCGTGCCCGCGCCGGCTGCTGCGCCGCCCGCGACGGCGTCCGGCACGATCTCCTGCACCGGGTGCAGCCCCGCGGCGCTCGGATACGAGCTGGCGGAGGCGATCGAGCAGCGCGTGGCCGATCTGCGGGCGCGCGGCGGTCCCTGCGCGGTGTACGGCGCCGTCCTCGAGCG
>DATIGO010000406.1:0-8832 GCA_035454665.1 Gemmatimonadaceae bacterium
ACGGGACCCCTCTGCGGCCGGCGCCGCCACCCGTGGCGGCGAGGCCACCTGGCGGGGCGGCGTGCGCTGCGTGATCGGGATCACGTTGCGCTGCCCCAGCGTCGCGGGGACCGGAGTCGCCGTGCGCACGGCGCTCGTGCCCAGCGTGCCCTCGATCTGACGATCGAACCCCGTGGCAATAACGGTGACGCGGATCTCGCCCTGCATCGCGGGCTCGTTCACCGCACCGAAGATGATCTCGGCCTCGTCACCGACCGCGTCGTGCACGATCTCACTGATCTGGGTCACCTCGCCTAACGTGAGGTCGGTCCCGCCCGTGATGTTCAGCAGCACACCCGACGATCCCGCGATCGAGATGTTGTCGAGCAGCGGGCTCGAGATCGCCTGCTGCGCCGCCTCCATCGCGCGGTTCTCCCCGCGGCCGATCCCGGTGCCCATGAGCGCCGAGCCGCCCGCCTGCATCACCGTCCGCACGTCCGCGAAGTCCACGTTCACCAGCCCCGTCTTCGAGATCAGGGTCGAGATGCCCTGCGTGGCGTGCAGCAGCACCTCGTCCGCCTTCTTGAGCGCATCCTGGAACGGGATCCCCTTCCCCACCACGGCCAGCAGCCGCTCGTTGGGGACCACGATCATGGTGTCCACATGCTGCCGCAGATCCATGATGCCCTGGTCCGCCTGGCGCATCCGCTTCCGCCCCTCGAAGAGGAACGGCTTCGTCACGATGCCGACGGTGAGCGCCCCCCCTTCGCGCGCGAGCTGCGCGACCACCGGTGCGGCGCCGGTGCCCGTCCCGCCGCCCATGCCGCACGTCACGAAGACAAGATCGGCCCCCACGAGGCTCCGCGCTACCTCGTCGCGGTTCTCCTCGATCGCCTGCCGGCCGATCTCGGGCCTGGCCCCTGCCCCGAGCCCGCGCGTCAGCTTCTTCCCGATCTGGATCTTCGCGTCCGACTTCGACGCGAGGAGCGCCTGCGAATCGGTGTTGATCGAAATGAACTCCACGCTGTCGAGATGCTCGTCGATCATGCGATTCACCGCATTGCCGCCACCGCCACCGACGCCCACCACCTTCATGCGGGCGTTCTGGGCCGGGGTCTCCTCGAACTCGAAGATCATGGGGCGCTCGACTCCAATGCTCGGATAGGGGATCGAACCGGATCGAGACCTGGGCGCGGCGTCCCGGGGACGCCGATCCGCCGGCGCCCCCGGTCCGTCACAAGCGGACTCGTGGAGAAAACCGCGACCAATATACGATCTTTTTCCACAAAGGCCACCGTGGCGTCGGCGTCTTAACGACCGCGCCCCCAATCGCTTGCGCCGTGGATTCTTTTCCACACGGCTGTGGAGTTGAAAAAGTTGTGAGCCGCGGCCCCTCCCGCGCCTCCCATGCGGCTCACCGGCCGCAGCTCAGAAGAAGTCCTGCAGCCAGACCTTGACCTTCTGCGCCAGCTTCTCCATCCCCGGTGCGTTGAGCTGCAGCTTCCGCGACGCCGGCGCGCCCGCCCCGATCGCGTAGCGATGCGCGGCATACTGCGCGAGCCCCACCGCGGTCGCGAACCGTGGCGCCTCCACCGCGTCATTCAGCCCGACGATGTTCTCCCGCGGCACGCCCAGCCGCACTCCCGTGCCGAACACGTCCGCCGCCAGCTCCGTCATGCCCGAGATCGTCGCCGCCCCTCCCGTGAGCACGATGCCCCCGGTCAGCTTCCCCAGATACCCGGACGACTCGATGTCCCGCAGTGCGAGGTCGAGAATCTCATCCATCCGCTGATGGATGATGTGGGCCAGGAGGTCGCGTGAGATCTGCCGGTCTCCCTGCGCCATCGTGCTGGGGAGTGCAATCATGTCGGCGCGATCCACCATGGGCTCATAGGCGCACCCGTAGCGTTCCTTCAGGCGCTCGGCGTCGGCCTGGGTGAGCCCCAACCCGTGCACGATGTCGCTCGTGACGTTGTTGCCGCCGTAGGCGATCGCGCCGAGGTGTCGGATTTTCCCCTCGTGAAAGACGGCAAGGTCCGTGGAGCCCGCGCCGATCTCGATCAGAGCCACACCCAGCTCCTTCTCCTCCTCGGTCAGCACGGCCAGGGCGCTCGCCAGCGGCTCCAGCACGAGTTCCTGCACCTTGTAGCCGGCGCGCTCGACCGCCCGTCGGAGGTTCGACGCGGGGGCGCTCCCGATCGTGACGAGGTACATCTCCGTCTCGAGGCGCGTGCCGATCATCCCCGCAGGATCGCGGATCCCCTCCTGGCGATCGACCGTGTACTCCTGCGGGATCGCGTGCAGCAGCTCGCGGTCCTGCGGAATGTCCTGCGTGCGGGCGACGGCGTTCACGCGATCGATGTCTGCGCGCGAGATCTCGCTCCCGCTCACGACGACGATACCCTTGGAGATCATCGTCTCCATGTGCTCGCCGGCGATCCCCATGTACAGATGGTCCACCTTGGCGCCCGACATCCGCTCCGCGTCGGTCAGCGCCTTGCGGATCGAGCGCGTGGCTTCCTCGATGTCGGCCACGATGCCCCGCCGCAGGCCCGTGGTGCGCGCCTGGCCCACCCCGAGCACCTTGATGCCCGCATGGCGCGGAAGATCGCCGACGACTTCGGCGATGATGGCCGTGGTCTTCGAGGAACCGATGTCGAGGCCGGCGACGAGACGTTCTGCGTTCATGCGGAGGTCATGGAAGTCGGGCGATTACCTGGTCGCGGAAGCGGAGATCGAGCTCGAGAGCGCGCACGCCGCGCCGCGCGAGATCGTTCTCCACGGAAAATATCTGCGCGAGGCGTTCGAGGGAGACATCGGGCGCGAGGCGCACCGGCACGCTCACGAGCTGCAGCACGAGCTCGTTGCGCGCCACGCGTCGCAGCTCGCTCACGCGGGCGAAGAGCGCGGGGTCGGCGGTCCGGATCTCGGCGAGGAGCCTCAGGAGCGTGGTGTCGCGACGCGGAATGATCGGCAGGTCCACGGGCGTGCGGCTGGCATCCAGCGGGAGCGCGCGTCCCTCGGCGTCGTACGCCTGCAGACCTCTCGCCGTGGAGGTAAACGCGACGGGTACACGCTCGTCGAGCGTGACGACCAGCGTGCCGGGGAAGCGGCGCGACACCCGCGCCGAACCTACCAGGGGATGGGCGCCGGCCCGCCCGGCGAGCGGATCGAGGTCGCTCCAGATAGAGTAGGTCGTGTCCAGGTCGAGGCGCGCGAGAATTTCCGCAGCCGGCGTGTAGCGGGCGCCGCGCACCTCGACATGGCGTACACGGAAGAAGTCGAGCCGCCGGAGCATCGGCGGCGCCCACCACGGCGATCCCGCGAGCAGCAGGAGTCCGAGCGCCGCCAACCTCCGCCCCCAGCGTGGACGGCGGACCACCGCGGCGGGGCTACTGCCCGGGGGAGCAGTCGTGCGAGGCGGCGTGTCCACGCTCATGTGCCGGCCGCCAGACGCTGGAGGAGTTCCGGTCCCGCGCGCGTGATGTCTCCCGCGCCGAGGGTGAGCACGACGTCTCCCTCGCGCACCGAGGACGCGAGGGCGCTCGCGAGCTCCTCGCGTGGCCCGCGCCAGACGGGTGGCCGCCCGCCGTTCGCCAGTGCCGTGGCGATGAGTCCGGACGTGACGCCTTCGATCGGCTGCTCCCGCGCCGGGTAGATCTCGGTGAGGAAAACCGCGTCCGCACGCGCCAAAGCCGCACCGAACTCGGATGCGAAATCGCGTGTCCGGCTGTAGAGATGCGGCTGGAAGGCGGCGAGGAGTCGGCGCCCGGGGAACGCCGCACGCGCCGCGTCGAGGGTCGCGAGGATCTCGGTCGGGTGGTGGGCGTAGTCGTCCACGACATCGACCCCGCGCACCGCGCCGAGTCGCTGGAAGCGGCGCTCCACGCCCTCGAAGGCCTCGAGTCCCGGCCGCAGCTGCTCGAAGGTGGCGCCGAGGGCGAGACCGGCGGCGGTCGCCGCGAGGGCGTTCCGCACGTTGTGTATTCCGGGCACCCGCAGCGTGACATCGCCCAGCTCCTCGCCGTCGAATCGCACGACGAATCGCAGCAGACCATCCACCGACATCACGGCCGCACCCACCAGCCGCGCGTCGGGCGACCCGAGTCCGTAGCGAACGATCTCCGACGCGGGTCCCACGTGGAGCGAGGACGCCCCCGGGTCATCGGCGCAGAGGATCACGGTGCGTGCGGGGGCCAGGAACTGCTCGAACGCGCCCCTGATGTCGGCCAGGTCCCGATAGACGTCGAGATGATCGGCTTCGACGTTCGTCACCACGGCCACCGTCGGCGAGAGCGCCAGGAAGGAGCGATCGTATTCGTCGGCCTCCACCACGAAGAGGCGGTTGCCCCCCGTCCTGAGGTTTCCCTGCCACGCACCGACGCGTCCACCCGCCAGGCCGGTGGGTTCCAGCGCGGCCGAGGCCAGCGCCTCGGTGGTCATCACGGTCGTGGTCGTCTTGCCGTGCGTGCCGGCCACCGCGACCAGGGTACCGCCGCCGACGGCACTGCCTAACGCCTCGGCGCGACGCACGACGGGAATTCCGAGCGACCGGGCCCGCGCCAGCTCGGGATGGTCCTGGGGCATCGCGGACGTCACGACCAGGGCACGCACGCCGTCCACGTGCGCGGGATCGTGTCCGTCGGCGACCGCGATGCCGAGCCGCCTGACGTCATCGGCCCCGCCGGCCGCTGCATCACATCCGGTCACCGCCACGCCGCGCCGCCGGAACAGCTCCGCCAGCGCGCTCATGCCGGCGCCCGCGATGCCCACGAAATGCACGGGGCGGGGGTCCGACGGATCGAACCATTGCGGGTTCACGCGGCCGGCATCCTCGCGTCGAGCCAGCGCGCCACGCGCGTGGCGATGTCGCGCGCCGCATCGGGGCGTGCCCGCCGGGCGGCCCCCTGCGCCAGCGCGTGGAGTGCCGCAGGGTTCCGGAGCAACGCGCCGATTTCATCCGCGATCCGCTCCGGCGTGGCTTCGCGCTCGGGAATCCAGCGCGCCGCCCCGGCCTCGGCGAGCGAGCGGGCGTTCGCCGTCTGGTGGTCGGCGGCGGCCGTCGGCAGCGGGACGAGGAGCGCGGGGATCCCCCACGCACACAGCTCGGCCGTGGTCATCGCACCCGCGCGCGTGAGCGCCAGATCGGCCGCCGCGTACGCGTCGGCGATCGGCGAGAGATACTCGCGGACGACCACACGCGCCGACGCGCGCGACGCGTGGCGCGTGTAATGGGCGCCACCCGTCGCCCAGATGAGCGATACGCCATCCGGAAGGCCGCGCGTGATCCACCCGTCGACCAGCGCGTTCAGCGCGGCCGAACCCTGGCTGCCGCCGAATACCAGCACCACGGGTCCGCCTGCGGGAAGTCCCCAGCGCCACCGGGCTTCTTCGCGAACGGGACGCGGTTCCGGCGGCGGCTGCACGGGGTTGCCGGTGGTCACCGCGCGCGCGATCGCCGCGCGCGGCAGCCGCGCTGCAGCCTCGGGAAAGCCGAGGTAGATCTCGCGCGCCCAGCGACTGAAGAGGCGGATCGTCTGTCCGGGAAAACTGTTCTGTTCCTGCAGGGCGAACGGGAGCCGCTTCGCCACGCACCAACCCAGCGTGGCCGATGCGGCATACCCGCCGGTTCCCACCGTGAATGCCGGCGGCGCCGTGGCCAACGTGCGGTCGAGCACGCGCCACGCGCGGGCGAGTCCGCCAAGGGTCCGCCAGTTCTGCCAGGGACGCGCCCGGTACAGCGGGTGCAGCTCCAGCAGCTGGTGCGGGAACCCCGTCTCCGGCAGGACGCGGCGCTCGATGCCTCGCGTGGCCCCGATGAAAAAGGGCTCCACGTCCGGACGCAGCGCGCAGAGCGCGCGCGCGATGGCGAGAGCCGGATACAGATGCCCGCCGGTGCCGCCACCCGTGAAGACCACGCGCACTACGCGGGCGCCGTCAGCGGGTTGGTGGCGTGCTCCGCCACCACGCGCTCCTTCTGGCTGCCGATGTTCACGAGGATCCCGGTGATCACGAACGACAGCAGGAGGTTCGTGCGGCCGTACGACACGAACGGCAGCGTGAGTCCCGTGGTGGGAAGGAGACCGATCACCACGCCGATGTGCAGGAAGGCCGTGATGACCATGGTGACGGTGAGCCCCACGGCCACGAGCTGCAGGAACGGCGTACGCGCCTGGCGCGCGATGCGCATCCCGAGCCAGCCGTAGAGCGCGAAGACGCCGACGAGGAAGAGCATCCCGACGAAGCCCCACTCCTCGCCCACGGTGCTGCCGATGAAGTCGTTGTAGCCGAGCGGAACGAACCCGTACTGCTGCCGCCCATTGCCGAAGCCGCGGCCGAACAACCCGCCAGCGCCCACGGCGATGAGCGACTGCTTGAGCTGGTAGCTCACCACGGGAGACGACGCGTCGGCGTGCATGAACGACAGGATGCGCTCGAGCGCGTACTGCAGCTTCATGAGCTGCGACCAGAGGAGCGGCAGGGCGATGATGCCGAGAGCGACGAAGTGCCCGACCCGCACCCCGCCCGTGAACAGGATGATCCCCATGACGAGCGTGTACATCATCGCGACGGAAAGGTCGGGCTCGAGGATCGCGAGCACGTCGAGGACGCCGATCACGACGAGGAACGGGAGGAGGCCCTTGGTGAGGCGCCGCATCTGGTCGCCCTTCTTCACGAGGAGCATCGACGTCCACACGACCACCGCCAGCTTGCCAAGCTCCGAGGGTTGCAGGGCAGCACCGAAGAGGAACCGCCGGGAGCCATTGATGCGCGGAGCGATCGCCTGTGTGAAGGGAAGCACGATCACCGTCATCAGCACGACCGTCACGATCATCAGCGGCCAGGCCAGCCTGTGCAGCCCTTCGGCGTCGATCTTGGCGGCGGCGGCGAACAGCGCCATGCCCACCATCACGCCCATCGCCTGACGCGCGAGGAAGTACCAGCTCTCGCGGTCGTCCTGGATCGCGACGATCGCGCTCGCGCTGTACAGCGTGGCCAGACCGAAGACGACGAGGGTCGCCGTGACGAGTACGAGCGCGCGCGCCTCGACGCTCATCGCCCAGCGCTCGCGGGTCGCGGCGGCAACGCTCATGCGACGCCCTCGACGGCCCGGCCGCCCTGCGCGAGCGCGGCGAACGCGGCGCCCCGCTCCTCGTAGTTCGCGAACATGTCGAAGCTGGCGCAGGCCGGTGAGAGGAGCACGCAGTCGCCCGGCACCGCGAGCGCGCGCGCGCGTTCCACCACGCTGGCGAAGTCGCCGGTCACGCGTTCTACTGGAACCGACCCGCCGAGGTCCTGGACGATGAGTTCCGCGGATTCCCCATACGCCAGCACGGCCTTCGCGTGCCGCCGGATGGGGTCGATGAGCGGCGCGTAGGGCTCCCCCTTGTGCCGCCCGCCGAGGAGGAGCACGGTCGGCCGCGTCATCCCGGCGATCCCGACCCGCGCCGACGCCACGTTCGTGGCTTTGGAGTCGTCGATCCAGAGCACGCCGTGGATCTCGCCCACGGTCTCGAGACGGTGGGGGAGCGGGCGCACCGAGCGCAGTCCCGCAGCGAGCTTCTCCCGAGCGGTCAGCGACCCGTGCGCCGGATCTGCCGCGGCCACCGCCAGCGCCGCCGCCAGCGCGTTGCCCACGTTGTGATCGCCGTGCAGCGGAAGGTCCACGCGCTTCATGAGGGGAGCGTCGAGCAGGATGAGGGCGCCGTGCGGCCGGTCGTAGAAGGCGTCCGCCAGGCGCCCGTCGGCGCTGAATCGCAGCGTGATCCCCGCGGCCCCGGCGGCCAGCACCATCGCCCGCGCATCGTCGGCGTTCACTACCCACTGCGAGGTCGCCTGTGCATTCCGGAAGAGCAGCCGCTTGTCGGCGAAATACGCCTCGACGTCGTGGTACCGATCCAGGTGGTCGGGAGCGAGGTTGGTGAGGACGCCGACGGTCGGCGCGAGGCTCGGTGTGTCGTGGAGTTGGTACGACGACACCTCGAGCGCCACCCACGCGGGCGGCACCGCGCGCAGTGCCACTTCGGACAGCGGGCGCCCGATGTTACCGGCGACCTCGACGTCCAGACCCAGCGCCGCGAGCAGGTGACCCACCACGGCCGTCACCGTGGACTTCCCGTTCGTGCCCGTGATCGCAATGATCCGCGCGCCGGGCAGGGCGCCGAGCGCGATCTCGAGCTCGCTCACGATCGGGACGCGCGCCTCACGCGCCGTGGCGAGCGGCGGGGCATCGCCCGGCACGCCGGGACTCGTCACCACGAGCGTGCTGCGGGCGATGCGCGCCAGGTCATGCCCGCCGGCGCTGGCATCCACGCCCACGGCGCGAAGCCCCTCGGCCACGCGCTCGATCGACGGCGCGGCACCCGCGTCGGAGGCGTACACGAGCGCGCGATGCGCACGCAACAGGCGGGACACCGCGTCGCCGCTGCGTCCCAGCCCGATGACCGCCACTTCGCCACGGCGCCACTCGTCAGGAGTCATCGCAGCTTGAGCGTGGTGAGCGCCACGAAGGCGCACAGGATACCCAGGATCCAGAATCGTACGACGACCTGCGACTCCTTCCAACCCGCGAGCTCGAAGTGATGGTGCAGCGGTGCTCGTCGGAAGAGCCGGTTCTGCTGCGCGTACTCGAGCCCATGACGCGACTTACGGTACTTGAAGACGGAGCGCTGAAGTATGACCGACATCGTTTCGGCCGCAAAGACGCCGCCGATGAACAGCAACAGGAACTCGCTCTTGAGCAGGATCGCGATCGCACCGATGGCGCCGCCGAGCGCGAGCGCCCCTGTATCGCCCATGAAGACCTGCGCGGGGTGCGCGTTGTACCACAGGAATCCGATGCACGCCCCGACC
>DATIGO010000407.1:0-6747 GCA_035454665.1 Gemmatimonadaceae bacterium
GAGCGCGAGCGGTTCGAGTCGAGTCCCAACGTGGCGGCCGTTTCGCTCTCCTCGCGCGCGATGGAGGCCGTGCCGCGCCTGGGCGAGGCGGACGTCATCCGGGTCGTGCAGCTGCTCCCGGGCGTGGCGGCGCGCAACGACTTCTCCACGGGGCTCAACGTCCGTGGCGGCGAGGCGGACCAGAATCTCATCCTCGTCGACGGCTACCCGATCTACAATCCGTTCCACCTGGGCGGTCTCTTCAGCACGTTCATGGACGGCACGGTGCGCGACATCAGCCTGCTCACGGGCGGATTCCCCGCACGGTACGGCGGCCGGCTTTCGGGGGTGCTCGACGTGCGCTCCGTGCAGGACACGCGCCCGGGCCTCCACGGCGCGGCGGAGCTCTCGGCGCTGGGCGCCACCGGGCAGCTCGGCGGCGCGATAGGCGGCGGGATGAGCTCGTGGACCGTGGCAGCGCGGCGGACCTACGCCGATCGCCTCGTGGACCTCTTCAGCGACGAGGTGCTGCCGTACCACTTCCGCGACCTGCATGCGCACGCCACCCTCCTGCTCCCGGGGGCGGTGCGGCTCGGCGTGACCGGCTACGACGGCGAGGACGTCCTGGACGTGAGGCTCTCGGAGGTGCAGGACGATTCCTCGAGTGCCAGCGCGGGGGAAGGGGACTTCTTCTTCCGGTGGGGGAATCGCGTCGTGGGGGCCACGCTCTCGCGGACGTTCGAGGGTGGAGCGCGGCTCCTGGGGTGGCGGCTGGGCGACAGCGTGACGGTGGAGCAACGCGTCTCCCGCTCCACCTTTGCCACGTTCCTCGATCTGGGTCACGGCTCGGCGCGGCTCCGGAGCGATCTGCGCGACACGCGCTTCGCCGGGGCGATCACCGCGCACGCCGTGCGGCACGATTGGACGCTGGGGTACGAGGTCTCGTCGCTCCGGCTCGGTACCGAGTCGGGGTCGTCCCAGACGTCGCTGCAGTTGGAGGAACGGCGGCAGCGCGGGACCGCGCTGGGCGTGTACATCGATGACCTGTGGCGGGTCTCGCCCCGGTGGCTCGTGCAGGCCGGGGTGCGAATCGAGCGGCTGTCGGCACGCGACTGGTCGGCCGTGTCGCCGCGCCTGTCGATCAAGCACTTCCTCACGCCGGACATGGCGCTGACCGCGGCCGCGGGCCACTTCACGCAATGGACCCACTCACTCGGGCGCGAGGACTCGCCGGTGCGGATCTTCGACTCGTGGGTGGCGAGTGATTCGGTCACGCCCGTGGCGGCCGCGTGGCACACCCTCGCCGGATTCGAGCGGCGGCTGGGCGCGAGCCACCAGGTTCGCATCGAAGGGTTTCACAAGCGCTATGTCCGGCTGCTCGAGTCGAGCCTCTCGCAGGATCCCTCGCGACCCGGCGACGAGTTCGTGCCGATCGCGGGGGGCTCGTACGGCCTGGACGTCCTGCTGCGGCGGTTCGAGGGAGACGGCGCGGGACTGAGTGGTTGGTTCGCCTACACCTGGTCGGTCAGCTCGCGCGAGGAAGGCGGGGTGCGGTACTTCCCCGGGCACGACCGGCGTCACAACCTGAATCTGGTCGCGAGCTGGCGGCGCGGGCCCTATCTGCTGGGTGCACGCTTCGGATATGCGTCGGGCACGCCGTACACGCGGATCACCGGGCAGTTCGTGCGGCGCACGTACAACCCCGTCACGAACCAGTGGGACGATCCCGGCCGCCCGCCGGCGGATGTCGACGGCATTGGCGGGCCGCGCAACGGCGAGCGGTTGCCGGCGACACAGCGGCTGGATCTGAATCTGTCCCGCGAGTTCCGGCGTGGGCGCGCGATCATCACGCCGTTCGTGAGCGTCGTGAACGCGTCCAATGCGGAGAACGTTTTCCTGTACATCTACGACTATGGCCAGGTCCCGGCGACCCGTCGCACCATCTCGCAGTTTCCGGTCGTGCCGTCGGCGGGGGTGAGCGTTGTCTTCTGATCACCTTTGGCGGCCGCGGCGACGGCCGGGGCGCACGATGATGGCGTCCTTCGTTGTCGCCGCCGCGCTCGCGTGCGAGCTCGAGGAGGTCACGATCCCCTCCACCGCTTCGGTAGTCATCGTGCACGGGCTGCTCAACTCGGGCGCGTCCTTCCAGTCGCTCCTGCTGGAGCGGAGCTGGAACGGAGAGCACTTCGTCGTCACGAACGGGCCGCCGTACACCCCCGGCAACCCCATCGGCAGCGGGAGCGGCTACCCCGAGTTGGGCGCCACGGTGGAGGTCACGCTGCCGGACGGTGCGACCCTCCGCGGTCTCGAGCTCCAGCAGGCCAGTCCCGACGCGCCGCCGGGCATCTATGCACTCCCGATTCCTGCCGCGACGGTCGCCGCGGGAGGTCGATTCCGACTGGAGGTACTTACCGCGGACGGCGAGCTTCTGCGGGCGGAGACCACGGCGCCGGTCGCGGCGAGCGCCACGCCGCTCGTGGTGCAGTCGTTCGATCGGAGGAACGACACGCTCAGGCTGGAGTGGCCCGCCTTTGCCGGCGCGCGCGGCTATGAGCTCCGCGTCGAGACCCCGTACGGTCCGTACACGGCGCTGACCGGGCAGCAGGACGTCCACGTTTCGGGGGCGCTGCGGAACGTGTTCGTCGAGGGATTGCCGAGCGTCTTCTTCCCCGGCTTCCGGCAGGTGGTGACGATCTCCGCGGTGGACTCGAACTTCTACGACTACTTTCGCACGACGAACAATTTCTACAGCGGCCGCGGCCTCGTGAGCCGCGTCGAGGGCGGCCTCGGGGTGTTCGGCGCGATCACGCGCGCGGTGCGACTGGAGCTTCACGTGACGGCGCCGTTCGCGCAGCCCATCGAAGGGGAGTACCGCTACCTCGGGACACCCGCGGACTCCGCGCGGACGCTGGTGGTGGGGATGACGCTCTGGGTAGACGCGAAGGCGGTTCAGGCCGGGCAGCCCGACGCGCTGAGCGGCGCGTTCCGCGCGCGCCCCGGTGCCGTGACCACGCTGGACACGCTGGGTGGGATGCTCGGCATCCGCTTCAGCGGCAGCTTCGGCGACAGCGTGCGCGTGGCCTTTCTCTCGCGGCAGTCGATCCGCGACACGCTGGATGTCTTTCGCGCGGCGGTGCGCGGCGACACGCTGGTCGGGCAGTACCGCCGCCGCGTGGGGACGTGGCGCTTCGTGCGGCGTCCGCACTGAGCCGCTCGACGGCCACCTGACGGGGCAGGCTCGACGCAGCCGCCTGACGAGGCGGCGGCTACCCCCTGCCTGACGAGGCAGTGTCGGCCGTGACACCTGAAGACTCTGCTTGCCTGACGACGGCGCCGGTACCGATGTTGCGGGACCGTCCTGCACGACACAGGCCGGCTTCCATGTCTGCCGACCCTCAACGCAGCCGTCCCCTCAGGCTCTGCCGATGCCGGGAGGTTTCGTACCATGCAGACTGCACCCGTTCAGCCCGTTCAGTCCGTGACCGACTGGGGAGACTCCCTCCGGGCCTCCCTGACCAACGCCCTCGCGATCTTCTTCGCGGCCATCCCGAGGATCATCGCCTTCCTGGTGATCGTCCTCGTCGGCTGGTTCATCGCCAGCCTGCTCGCGAAAGGGGTGAGCGCCCTGTTGCGGGCCGCGAACTTCAACGACATCGCGCGCCGCTCGGGGTTCAGCGGCTTCGTCCAGAACATGGGCGTTCGCACCGATGCCTCCGAGGCGATCGCGACCGTCGTGCGATGGTTCGTCCGGCTGATCGCGCTCGTCGTGGCCTTCGATGCGCTGGGGCTTCCCGCCGTTTCGGACGTGCTGCGCCAGCTCCTGCTGTGGCTGCCGAACCTGGTGGTGGCACTCGTGGTCCTGGTCATCGGCGGGCTCGCCGCGGGCGCCCTGAGCAATCTCGTGCGCGGCGCCACGGCACAGGCGGGGTTCAACAACCCCGACCTCATCGCCACGATTGCCAAGGTCGCCGTCTGGGCCTTCGCGATCGTGGTGGCCGTGAACCAGCTCGGGATCGCCACCACGCTCACGAACACGCTCTTCATGGGAGTGATCGGCGCGATCGCGCTCGCGCTGGGCCTGTCGTTCGGCCTCGGCGGCCGCGACACGGCTGCGCGGCTGGTCGAGCGCTGGTACGCATCCGGCCCGGAAGGGGCGCGGAAGATGGCCGAAGCCGCCAGGGCGGCGCGCGGCCAGGCGCGTGCCGGCCAGTTCGCCAGCGAGCCCATCCCGCGCTCCGCGATGCGGGCCGACGAACCGCCGCCTAACGAGTAATGGTGCTCCCGTAGTCACGGGCGCGCCGCGAGAGGCGGTCAGGTAGGGCGCCTGCCCCAGAGGACACAGAGGAGCACCTGTTCACGCTTCCCCTGTGTCCTCTGGGGCAGAGGCTCGTGCGGGGTCTGCAGGGGCATCGGACCGCAGCACGCGCGACCGGTATCGCCTAACGCCGGATCTCCGGAGACGCCTCCCGGGCCCTGGCCTCGAGCGGCTCGGCCGCTCCCGCGCCCACCGCGCGCGGCGGCGCCTGGCCCGAGAACATCTGCGTCACGTACCGCTGCCCCTCGCCCACCCGCTCCACCTCCACCGCGATCGCGTCCACCGCGTGCTCGATGCGCGTGAGGCGCTCGGTGACCTCGGCCGGGACGGGTGGCACCACCACGGCGCCGCGACGCCACAGCCGGCGCGCGTAGGCGATCACGAACGGAAGCAGAAGAAAGAACGTCAGGGTGCCGGCCATCATCTGCACGTCGTCCGATACCAGCGAGCGCTGCACGGGCCGGGGCGGCTGCACCGCGCCGGGCACGGCGGTGGCCCGCGCGATCTCGAAATTGTTCGTGGCAATGAGCTGCTCCAGCCCCGTCATCTGCTCGTCGACGTCGCGAATCCGCGCTTCCAGCCCCTGCCGGTCCGCACCGCGCACCATCGGCTCCTGAAGCTGCGACGAAATCTCCTCGCGACGGTCCTCGAGCGACTCGAGCTGATCCTGCAGCTCGCTGCGCTGGGCGCGAAGCCCCTGCAGAATCTCCGCGGGCGTGCCGGTCGGCGCCGGCGTGCCGGGTGCGATCTGCGGAAGGCCCGCGGGGGGCGTGGTGACGGGCTGCTGCATCCGGAATGGTCCTCGATCGGGCGAAGCACTGCCGTGAATCTACGCCACGGCGCGGCCAGCCGTTTCAGCCCAGGGTGATCTCTCCCTCAACATGATACTCGGGGATCAACCCTTCCAGCCGCAGCGTGGCCCGGACCGGCAGCCGCTCCGCCCCTGACAGCGCCCCCTCGGCCAGGCCCCGCTGCACCGCGTGCTCGATCTCCCGCTGCGCCGTCACGCCGAACTGCTTCAGGAACTTGCGGATCGAGAGGTTGAAGGCGTCCTCGTTCATCGGCCGCTCCGGAAGAGAGGGGTGAGTCAGTTCCCGCCCAGCAGCGACGAGCCGATATCCGGGACGCTCGTCCCGTCCAGCAGGGCGGCCACCCAGTCTCGCGCCGTGACGCCGTCGACCGCAAGCGTGTAGAACGACGACCGGAAGAGGATCGTGTGCGTCACCCCGGGCGCCGTGTACGAGCGGAAGCCCGGCACGTCGGCGTGGAGCTCCGCCAGGTTCGCCGCCAGGAGCGGCGTGAGCGACGCGCTCGGAACGCCCAGCGCGTGCAGAAAGAAGAGCTGCGTGGCGTCGTTCGCGCTGTTGTACTGCGCGAGCGAGAGATTCGACCGCGCGCGCGACGCGAGCACGTACAGATCCTCGAAGGTGAAGGCCGCCGAATCGATGGACTGGAAGGCCGACATGCCGCGCAGGACATCCAGCGCTCCCGCAGCCCCCATCAGCGTGCCGAGTCCGGGCACGCGGTACCCGCCGGCGCCGTCGCCGAGCTGCACCACCCGCGCCGACGGATACTCCTCCGCGAGTTCCGCCGCATACACGGGAGACGCGATGGCCCCCGCGCTGCTCCCGTTCACGAAGATGATCTCCGGCTGCGCGAAGTGACGATATGCCCAGCGCAGCACGCTCTCCACGTTCCGCGCCCCCCAGTGTTTCACCGTGAAATCGCGTGCGGGGATGAGCTGTGCACCGGGCGACCGGTACGTCACCGCGCGCGAGCCGAGGTGGAGGTCGCCCGTGCAATACGGCACGACGATGATCGAGAAGTCGTGAACCGGGTTGGCGAGGAGGTGCAGGCTGAGGATTCCCGCAGCCCGTGACGGGTGGTCGGTCGTGTCGATTACCGGGTCGAAAGTGGGAAGGAGCAGCGGATCGCACGTCTCACCATTCCAGCAGGCGCCACCGGCCTGGAGGTGGACCAGGAGCTTGCGAGGATCTCCCGGGCGCACATAGAAGCTGAACGGCGTGTCGAAGGCGCATCCCGTCCCCGGGCCGCCTGCGATGCGGTGCCATCCCGGCGAGAGATCTTCGATGGAGTCGGTCTGTGGTTCGGTGGCGCCGGACGGCGAGCAGGCGATCAGCGCAATCGCGGCGAGCCAACCGGTCAGTCGACCGGTGCGCGTGGTACGCGTGGTGCGCGTGCGCACGAACGCGCTGAAGCGAGCGGGCATTCCAGTTCTCCCGGTACCTGGACGTCGCGGTGGTGAGGTCGTGCCGATGTGAGGAAGCCTACGCGGGGGGATCCGTGCACGGCGACTGTGGCGTTGGCGCGCCCGGAAGGGACGGCACCTCGCTCCCCCTTGCCGTTTCCGCTGGCGGTGCCTCGCTACGGCTCCAGCGGCACCGGCGACTGCGAAGAAACGAGGTGCCATCGCGATAAGACCCCGAAACCCG
>DATIGO010000408.1:0-9074 GCA_035454665.1 Gemmatimonadaceae bacterium
GGGGGGGGCCGCGCGACGCTGCGCGCCCTGGATGGGATGACGTCGATTCCCGACGGAGTCCGGATATGGTTCAACGGACACTTCGGTTCGGAGCGCAAGGCCTCGGTGCACGAGGCCGTGCGCCACGTGCTCGAGGCGCCGATCGGTCGTGCCGACGTGCGGGCGTCCTCGTCGTTCTCGCTGTGGGCCCCCGATGTCGTCGGGGCCAGGCTTCGCGCGATGCCGGTGACTTCCGCTGCGTGGGCGTGCCTCCTGCCCACGGTCCTCGAGCGCAGTGTCGATGCCGCGGCGGCGCGTGAGGTCGTTCGGCTCACCGCCGAGGCGCGCGCGCGTGGGGCGATCCGGCAGTGGAGCGCGCTCGTGCGGCGCTATCCGTCGTCGCATGCGGGCCCGCTGCGCGCGCTGCAGGGACCGCCGTGGGATCCGGCCGTGGCCGAAGCGCTCACGCGCGAGGTGCGCGACGCGATCCTGTGGCGCGCGCTCGCCGGGCGATCCGACGACGTGGGTGCCTCGCTCGCCGGCGGGGCGGGGATCGCGGGCGAGACCGGCTGCGCGGAAGGGCGTTAGGCGGGAAGCCGGGGCCACCGGGCTCCTGAATCCGCGCCTCGGGGACGGGCCGACATCGGGAACCACTTCCCGGTCCGGGCGATACCTTTAGCGAGCGTGAGGCCGGCCCCCCGGTCGCGCACCCGCTCGTGCCACGGCACCGAGAACCGCCACGACTGAGCAGCACCAAGGAGCCGCGATGCTGATCCGCGTCACCCCGCCGCACGCGATTCGCTCGTCGGAGATCACCGAGGAGCGCGACTATCACAACCGGCGTGAGTTTCTCCGCGCGGCTGGACTGATCGGTCTGGCCACGGCCAGCTTCGGTCTGCCAACGGTCGCGCGGGCGCTCGACTCCGCGCGGCGCGGCCAGCAGGGCGGGGCACCGGATGGATTCCGCGACCCGGTCACGATCGGCGAGGAGCTGCGCCCGTCGGTCACGTCGTGGCAGGACGTGACGGGGTACAACAACTTCTACGAGTTCGGGACCGGGAAGGAAGATCCCGCGGCGAACGCGAGGAACTTCCGCACGCGTCCCTGGACCGTGCGGGTCGAGGGGCTGGTGAAGCGTCCGGCCGACTACCAGCTCGAGGATTTCATCAAGCCGCACAGGCTCGAGGACCGGATCTACCGGCATCGCTGTGTGGAGGCGTGGTCGATGGTCGTGCCGTGGCAGGGCTTTCCGATGGCCGACCTGATCCGGCGCGTGGAGCCGTTGCCCTCCGCGAAGTATCTGGAGTTCACGACGCTCCACGATCCGAGGCAGATGCCGGGGCAGTTGTTCCCGGTTCTCGAGTGGCCGTACGTGGAGGGCCTGCGGCTGGACGAGGCGTTGCATCCGCTCGCGCTGTTCGTGACGGGGGTGTACGGGCGCACGCTGCCTAACCAGAACGGTGCGCCGCTCCGGCACGTGGTGCCGTGGAAATACGGCTTCAAGGGGTGCAAGTCGATCGTGAAGATCCGCTTCACGGAAACCGAGCCGCGCACGGCGTGGAACGTGGCGGCGCCGCACGAGTACGGCTTCTACGGGAACGTGAATCCCGAGGTGGATCATCCGCGGTGGAGCCAGGCCACGGAGCGTCCGATCGGCCGGTTGCGGCGGCAGCCGACGCTGATGTTCAACGGGTACGCGGATCGCGTGGCGGGGCTGTACTCCGGGATGGATCTCCGGAAGTACTACTGATGATGGAGGGAGCGCGGGCGGTGGCGCCGCGGGGGGCCCCCCCCGCTGGGGAAAATACGGCCGCGCCGCAGGATGTGCGTCATCGTTCCACCGCGCGCCACATCAAACCGCCGCGCTGGCTCCCCTGGGTGGTCATCGCCGCCGGATGCCTCCCCGCCGCGTGGCTCGCCTGGGGCTTCGCCTCCGACCTCCTCGCCGGCACGCGGCACCTCGGCTCGAACCCCATCGAGCGCATGGAGCACTTCACCGGGGACTGGAACCTGCGCTTCCTCGCGCTCACGCTCTCCGTCACCCCCGCCATGAAGATCACGGGGTGGGGGTGGCTCATCCGGTACCGCCGCATCTTCGGGCTCTTTGCCTTCCTGTACATCTGCCTGCACCTCACGATCTACTTCGTGCTGGACGTGGAGCTGAACTGGGGCGCCCTCGTGGAGGACGTCACCGACCGCACGTACATCACGCTGGGCATGCTGGGCTTCCTGCTCCTCGTACCGCTGGCCATCACGTCGACGAAAGGATGGATCCGGCGACTCGGCAATCGCCGCTGGAACGCGCTGCACCGCCTCGTCTATGTTTCCGCGGTGCTCGGGACGATCCACTACTGGATGGCGGTGAAGCGCGACATCACCGACCCGCTCATCTTCGCCATCCTCTTCCTCGCGTTGTTCGCCTGGCGCGCGCGGGCCGCGCTCGAGAGCCGGCGGAAGCGGCAGGTGATCGCACGCGCGCGATCGGCCTCCTCGGCCTGATCCACCGGCTCCTCTTCCTTCCCGTTCCATCAGCGTGAGCGACACGCGGTCTCCGACACCGCTCCGTCTCGTCATGGGGGCGACGGCCTTGATCGCCGCCGGCTACGCGTGTGCCTTCGGGGGACCGCGAATCGCGCACGCCGGGGCCTGGCTCCTGGCCGTCGGGCTCGCGGTGCTGATGCCGGCCACGATGGCGCTGGGCGCGCCGCGCCGAGGGCGCGTGGGCCGCGTGGTGCGCATCGCGCTCTGGGGAACGTTCGTGGCGTTGCTCGGCGCCTTCGGGTCGGCGCTCGCGCTTCCCCCCGCCGAAGCGCCCGGCGCGACGCTCGTGCTGGGGCTCCCGGCGCGCGCTGCGATCGTGCTGTATGGCGCGGGCGTCGTCCCGCTCGTGGCGCTGCCGCTGGTCTACGCGTGGGCGTTCGCCACGCGCGAGACGGGCGAGCACGCGGCCGGTGATCGCCGCGGCAGCGATCGCTCGTGACGATCCCGCAGGAGGCGTTGCTGCCGACGCGGGTGACGCCACTGATCGTGGGGACGGCGCTCGTGTACTTCGGCGTCGTGGGCAGCATCGGCCTCTGGGCCAGCCGGCGCACGCGCTCCGTGAGCGACTTCTACGTGGCGGGACGGCGCCTCGGGCTCTGGACCGTGGCGATCGCTTCGATGGCCGCGACCATCTCGGGGTTCTCGTTCATCGGCGGTCCGGGCTTCATCTACAACTTCGGCTTCGGGGCGGTCTTCATCGTGCTCCCGCTCTCGGTGACGGCCACGATGAGCGCCTGGGTCCTGGGGACGCGGCTCCGCGCCCTGGCGGAGCTGCGCGGGGTGATCACGGTGCCCGATGCGATCGGGGTGCGCTACCGCTCGCCCGCGGCGCAGGGTCTCGCGGGGGTCGCGATCGTGATTGCCGTCGTGGGCTACCTGGCGACCAACGTCATGGCGTTAGGCATCGTGGTCGACGGCATCTTCGGGAGCGGGCGGGTGCCCGGGATCTGGATCGGCATGCTGATCACGCTGGCCTACTCGGCCGCGGGCGGCATCCTCGCGGGCGTCTACGCCGACCTGTTCCAGGGCGGCGTCATGCTGGTGGTCTCGTCCCTGGTCTTTCTCTTCGTGCTCGGCACGGGCGGCGGGCTCGACGGGATCTCCCACGCGATTCTCGCGGCCGACCCGGAATTCCTGTCGCCCTGGGGGAAGTTCACCCCGCTCGCGGCTCTCAGCCTCTTCTTCGTCTTCGGGCTCGGCACGCTGGGGCAGCCGCACGTCGTGCACAAATTCTACATGATCCGCGATCCGCGGCGGCTCCGGTGGTATCCGGTCGTCATGACGGCGTCGATGGTGCTTGCGCAGCTCCTGTTCATCGGCGTGGGCCTGGTGGTCAAGGCCCTCGTGGCGCGTGGAGAGCTTCCGGCCCTCGCCCGCCCCGACGATGCCACGCCGACCTTCCTGCTGGGGTACACGCCCCCGCTGCTCGCGGCACTGGCCTTCTCCGGCGTCGCGGCGGCGATCATGAGCACCGTGAACTCGTTCCTGAGCGTCGGTGCGGCGGCCCTCACGCACGATGTGCCCATCGCGCTCGGCACGCGCCTCCGGAACGAACTGCCATGGGGGCGCGCGGGAACGGTGCTCATCGCCGTGACGGCGGCGATGGTCGCCACCGGCTCGCAGACGCTCGTGGCCTTCCTCGGGATCTTCGGCTGGGGACTCTTCGCCTCGACGATCGTGCCATCGCTCGCGATCGGCCTGAACTGGCCGGGCGCCACGCGGGCCGGAGCGATCGCCTCCATCGTGACCGGCATGGTCGTCACGCTGGGGCTGGAGACCCTGGCATACACCGGCGTCTTTCGGTTCCCCGCGGGAGTCACGGCGGCGGCATTGGCGCTCGTCTCATCGGTGCTGGTGTTCGGCGCCGTGTCCCACGCCACCCGGGGGAACGGGCGCGAGGAGGTCGATCCCGACCTCCTCGCGCTCATGGACGACCGGAGTCGGGACGCCTAACGGCCCGCCGCCGCCTGCACGCCGGCCATCACGGTGTTCACGAACTCCGACAGCAGTGACGGCATCGACCCGTCGTCCGCGCGGATCGTCCGCATCCGGTCGTTCGCGAAGATCGTCACCACGTACTCGCGCATGTCGGCGCCGTACGGTGTGGGCCCGTAATCGGCCCGGAGCGCACGGAACGCCGGGGCCGCCGCCAGGCCGAAATAGCCGTCGACCGAGGCGCGCGCCACTTCGCCGTTGGCCGAGTCGGAGACGGGGCACTGGCTCGCCGGCGGGCACATCGGGCCCAACGTGTAGTACGCGGCTCCCGACGCGCTGTCCACGAAGACGACCTGCCGCAGCGCGGCGATGCCGCCCAGCGCCTCGATCCGGATGCCGGGCGGTTCCGTCAGGTTCGCCGTCTCTCCCGCGACGGCGGTCGCTCCCGCTCCGCAGCCGGCGACGGTTCCGGAGGGAATCGCCGTCAGTGCCATCACGCGGATCATCCGCATCCTTCGCCCCACAAGTGCCTTCAAGGTCCCTCCCTGCGATAGACGTTACAATTCCTGCGTGTCCGTTCCGACGGCGTTCGACGCCTTCGCCATCGCCGCACCCGGCCTCGAACCCGTGGTCGCGGCTGAGCTCAAGGCTCTGCGCGCCCGCGGCACTCGCGTCATCGAAGGCGGCGTGGAGTTCCCCGCCGGCCATGAGCTGCTGTACGCCGCCAACCTTCACCTCCGTGCGGCAAGCCGCGTCATCATCCGTCTCGCTACCTTCCGCGCCACCTCGTTCGCGGAGCTCGAGCGACGGGGCCGGCGCGTCCCCTGGGAACGCATCGTCCCGGAAGCCGGGCGCGTCCGGCTTCGCGTCACCTGCCGGAAGTCCCGGCTCTACCACAGCGACGGCGTCGCCGAACGCCTGCTGGCCGGCATCGAGCAACGCACCGGCGCCACGCTCGCGAGCGCGACCGCAGCCAAGACACCCATCGGTCGCGATCCCCCTGATGATGACACCGGCGCGGGACAGCTGTTCATTGTGCGCCTCGAGCGAGACCAGTGCACCATCAGTGCCGACGCCTCGGGGGCGCACCTGCACCAGCGGGGCTACCGGACAGCCGTGACCGAGGCGCCGCTCCGGGAGACGCTCGGTGCCGCGCTCGTCCTGGCCGCAGGGTGGGATCAGAAGACCCCGCTGGTCGACCCCTTCTGTGGCTCGGGAACGATCCCGATCGAGGCCGCGCTCATGGCGCGCCGAATCGCGCCGGGGAAGCACCGATCGTTCCGCTTCGCGGAGTGGCCCGAGTTCGAACCGGCGATCTGGGATCGGGTGAAGGCCCGGGCCCTCGAGACCGAACGCCCATCGGCGGGTGTGGCCGTGGTCGGGAGCGACCGCGGCCGCTGGGCGATGCGCGTCTCGGCCGAGAACGCAGAGAGGGCCGGGGTCGCCAGCGACGTCGAGTTCCGGCTCGCCGAGGTGACCGAGGCCATCCCCCCCACTGGCTCCCCCGGCTGGATGGTCACGAACCCTCCCTACGGCGTTCGACTCGGTCAGCGCGAGGAGCTCCGTCAGCTCTATGCCGACCTCGGGGACGTGCTGCGGGAGCGCTTCGCCGGGTGGCACGTAGGCATTCTCTCTACCGACCACCGCCTCGACGCGCAGCTTCGCGTCCCCCTGCTCGAGCGACTGCGCACCACCAATGGCGGTATCCGGGTGCACTTCCTCGTGGGGATCGTCTCGGGGCGACCGGTCAGCGAGTCCCCGCTTTAGATTCCGTTAATCCCCTGAACGGCAAGGCACTCACGACAGAGGAGACGGAGGACACGGAGGACGTGCAGGAACGGCACGCCCGACACGTGAGGATGCTCGTGGGTTAGCGCTGTTCTCCTCTGTTGTGTCCCCTGCGTCCTGTGGGGTTCACCGACTTTGCGTTACCGACCCTGGATAGATTGCGACATGCCCCCCCTCGTCAGGCCAACGAATCTCAGGACATGACCAACCCGTCCATCTCGGGCGTGTACAACGACGCACTCGTCTCCGAGCTGCACGAGCAGTACCGTCGGGATCCGAACTCCGTGGAGGAGTCCTGGCGCCAGTTCTTCCGGCTGGCGGAAGCGCTGCAGGGCCCCTCCGGCGGGACGACCGTCGCGGCGAACCTGGCGTATCTGCGCCGCGTCGCGGGCGCCGCGGCGCTGCTCGACGCCATCCGCATCTACGGCCATTTCGCCGTGCAGCTCGATCCCCTCGGCACCGCGCCGACGGGCGCGGCCGAGCTGGCCCCGGAGTTCCATGGCATCTCGGAGGAGGACCTCGAGCTGATCCCGGCCCAGGCGCTGGGCTTCGACGTGGGAACCGCGGCTGACGTCGCGGCCCGGCTGCGGCATCTGTACACGTCGAACATCGGCTTCGAGTTCGATCACCTCGAGAACGAGCGCGAGCGCCAGTGGTTCCGGCGTACTGTCGAGCAGGAGGAGCTGCGGCGCTTCCTGACGCCCGACGAGAAGCGAATGCTCCTCCGCCGGCTGACCGAGGTCGACGCGCTCGAGCGCTTCATTCACCGGGCGTACGTGAACGTGAAGCGCTTCTCGATCGAGGGGACCGACGCGCTCGTGCCGATGCTCGACATCGCGATCCATGACGCGTCGCTGGGGGGCACGCGCGAGGTGGTGATCGGGATGGCGCACCGCGGCCGGATCAACGTGCTCGCGCACATCCTCGGCAAGCCATATGGCGTGATCTTCGACGAGTTCGATGGCAAGCACGCCGATCTCGCCGAAAGCGAGACGGGCGACGTGAAGTACCACCTGGGCTTCGAGTCGGAGCGATCGTATCCGGACGGACGGCACGTGGGCCTGACGCTCGTCCCGAACCCGAGCCATCTCGAGGTCGTGAATCCGGTGCTCGAGGGGCTCGCGCGCGCGAAGCAGCGCCGTTATGCGCTCCCCGGAGTCGACCGCGACGAGACGGCCGTGCTCCCGATCCTCGTACACGGCGACGCCGCCTTTCCCGCCGAAGGCGTGGTGGCCGAGACGTTCAATCTGGAGGCCCTGCGCGGGTATCGCGTGGGCGGCACGCTGCACATCATCTGCAACAATCAGGTGGGCTTCACCACGGACCCGTCCGACGCCCGGTCGACGTACTACGCGAGCGATCTCGCCAAGGGCTTCGAGGTGCCGATCGTGCATGTCAATGCGGACGACGCGGAAGCCTGCATCGCGGCGGTCCGGCTCGGCATCGCCTACCGCGAGCAGTTCGGAAAGGATTTTCTCATCGACGTCGTCGGGTACCGGCGCTGGGGACACAACGAGGGGGACGAGCCCTCGTTCACCCAGCCGCGCCTGTACCAGGCGATCCGCGCGCACGAGACACCGCGCCAGATCCTGGCGCGCAAGCTCGTGAGCGAGGGTGTCGTGACGCAGGAGGAGGTGGACGCGGAGGAGCGCGAAGCGATGGCTCACCTCGATGCCGCGCATGCGCACCGGGAGCCGGATACGAGCGCGGAGCCGCCGGCGCCGTCCGAACACCACGTCGCCATCGAGACCGCGGTGCGAGCCGACCTGCTCGTCGCCCTGAATGAACGGCTGCTGGCGTGGCCCGAGTCGCTGCACGTCCACCCGCGTCTCGCCAAGCAGCTCGAGCGGCGCCGCGACGCGATGGGCGCCGAGGGCGGGATCGACTGGGGCCACGCGGAAGCGCTGGCCTTCGCGAGCCTCCTCGCCGAGGGAATCGACGTGCGCCTCACGGGACAGGACACCGAACGAGGCACCTTCTCGCACCGGCACGCGGTGCTGCACGACGTCGAGAACGGAGCCAGGTACGTGCCGCTGCAGCACCTCCCGAACGCGACGGGTCGGTTCGAGGTCTACAACAGCCCGCTCACCGAACTGGCCGTCCTCGCCTTCGAGTACGGCTTCAGCACCGCGTCGCCCCAGGCACTGGTGCTCTGGGAGGCGCAGTTCGGCGACTTCGCGAACATGGCGCAGCCGGTGATCGACCAGTTCATCGCGGCCGATACCGCGAAGTGGGGGCAGGACTCGTCGGTCGTGCTGCTGCTGCCGCACGGGTACGAGGGGCAGGGCCCCGAGCACTCGAGCGCGCGCCTCGAGCGGTTCCTGCAACTCTGCGCCGAGGGGAACATGCGGGTGGCGTATCCGACCTCCGCGGGGCAGTACTTCCACCTGCTGCGGCGCCAGGCAAAGGACCGCGTGCGCCGGCCGCTCGTGATGATGACGCCGAAGTCGATGCTGCGCCTCGGCGCCGCAGCGGCGCGGCTCGACGAGCTCACGGTGGGGACGTTCCAGCGCGTGATCGACGACCCTGTCGTGCGGAACCGCGAAGAGGTCATGCGCCTCGTCTTCTGCACGGGAAAGCTCTACTACGAGCTCGCGGCCGAGGGACGGCCGTCGCACGTGGCCTTCGTGCGCGTTGAGGAACTGTATCCCTGGCCGCACGAGGAGGTTTCGCGTGCGGTGGACCAGTATCCGAACGTGGTGGAGGTGGTCTGGGCCCAGGAGGAGCCGAAGAACATGGGGGCGTGGACCTACGTGGCGCCGCGGCTGCGCGCTTCGGCGGGGAATGCGCTGATCATCCGTTACGTCGGCCGCCAGGAACGGGCGAGCCCT
>DATIGO010000409.1:0-8571 GCA_035454665.1 Gemmatimonadaceae bacterium
TGCGCCACTCAGCAACCAGCTCCAGCCCTCAGCAACCAGCAACCAGCCCTCCAATCCACCACCCCCTCCTACCTGATCCGATGAAAGATCCTCCCCCACCGGATCGCGGTGATGAACGGCAGCGGTCGATGGCTCTCGCGCTCCCAGGAGTAGTACACGAACATCGGCCGCCCGCGAATGTTGTCTCGCGGAACGACACCCCAGTAGCGACTGTCCTTGGACTCGTACCGGTTGTCGCCCATCATGAAATAGTGCCCATCCGGAATCCGCAGCGGACCCCAGTTGTCGTGCGTGGGCTGCCGCGGTGCCGAGCCGAAGCGGGTGTTCTGCAGCGCGATCCGGTGCTGCCAGTCGTACAGGGGGTTCACTTCATCAGGGTCGCCGGGCACCGACTGCGCCCCGTAGGGATCCTCCTGCGGCGCGCCGTTGATGAAGAGCTTCGCGTCCCGCATGTGCAGGGTGTCCCCCGGCATGCCCACGATCCGTTTCACGAGCGTGGGCGTGGGATCCTGGGGTTGATCGATCTGTAGCGGCGACACGAAGACCGCGATCTCGAAGCGCTCCGGCTCCTGATAGCCCGGGAGATGCCAGTTCGTGAACGGGACGTGCGGACCGTAGACGAGCTTGTTCACGAAGAGCCAGTCCCCGACCAGGAGCGCCGGGATCATGCTCCCCGAGGGGATCCGGTACGCCTCGATCAGGAACGTGCGCAGGAAGAGAAAGATCAGTACCGCGCCCAGGATCCCCTTCACGTTCTCCCAGAGCGGGCGCGACGCACGCTTGCCGCCGCCCTTCCCTGCACGAACCTCGGCGACGGGGTTCTTCGGCTTCTGCTCCGGTTTGGCGCGCTTCTTCGCGGTAGCCACGCGTGCGGTGAGGGCTGAAGTCTGATCGCAGGCGGAGGTCAAACGGGAGGATCCGGGCCGCCACGCCTCCCGATGCGGCCCGAGGCGTGAAGTTAACTACGGTACGGCCGGAGCGGTGTTCCGACGACGAGGGGCGCGCCCCGGTAGAGCGCGCCCCTCATCACGAGCCATGGCGGACGCCGCCGCCTTACGACATGTGCTTGTTCACCAGCTTGGTCATGTCGAACATCGAGACCTGGCTCTTGCCGTTGAACACCGGGCGGAGCTTGTCGTCGGCGTTGATCATCCGGCGGTTCTTGCTGTCCTGCAGCTTGTTCTTCTTGATGTAGTCCCACATCGACTTCGCGACCTGGGACCGCGGGCGCGCCTTGGGGCCGATCACGGCCGCCAGCGCGGCGTCAGGCGTCATCGGCTTCATGAACGCCGGGTTCGGAGCCCGCTTCTTCTTCGCGGGAGCCCTCTTCGCAGACTTCTTTGCGCCCTTCTTTGCACCCCTCTTCGCGGCCTTCTTCTTCGCGGCCATCGGGTCTCCTGGCTGGTGTTCGAGGCGTTTCTCTCTGGGAGCGGCACGAATCCGACGCGAAAAAAGTAAGGAGGCGGTGTCACCGCGCAATAGGGAGATTCGCGATTTCCCCAGTGACGCAGAGTGAAACCGCGGACCTCGCCCAGGGAAAACCACGCCGTAAGCCCGCGCGAATCCAGGTGCCGCCGGCGCGTTCGTGTGGCGTTCGATGCCCTCGGCAAGACGTCAGCGGAAGCGCGACGACACCCACTCCAGCAAGGTGCCGAGCACGACGGGGCGCACGGTGCGCTCCGGAAGGGAGCCGTACTGCGCCCAGTTCCCGACGGAATCCCGGAGGAAGAGGTGGTTCGTGCTCTCGAAGACGCGTACGGTCACGTCGGGATTCCCGCCCGCGAGCATGGCGCGAGCGAGTTCCTCAGCCTGCTCAGCCGTCACCTGCCGGTCGGTCGCGCCGTGAAGGATGAGCACCGGCACGCGGACCCGTCGCGCCGTAGCGAGGGGGTCGTACGACTGGAAATAGCCCAGCCAGGGTGTCGACGCCCCGGCCGAGTCGACCATGCGCATCGAGAGCTGCAGCAGAGAGTCCCGCTGCCGCGCCGACAGCTGCGGCGAGCTCTCGAGCAGATACCGGTTCTGCGACTCTATCACCCGGCGGCCGCTCCACCCGGGTGCCGCCATCAGCACGATCCCCCTGAGGGATGAATCGCGCGCCGCGATCATCGGCGCGATGATCCCGCCCTCGCTGTGCCCGATGAGTCCCAGGCGCGCACCGTCGATCTCCCCTCGGGTGCGCAGGTACCGCAGCCCCGCCCGGATGTCGTCGGCGAAGTCCGCGCTGGTAGCCCGGGACGCGTCCCCGCCGCTCGCGCCGAATCCGCGATCGTCCATACGCAGCACGGCGACGCCGTGGCGCGAGAGCGTATCGGTGATCTGCCGGAACAGTGCGTAGTCCCTCACGAGCGGGATGCGCCCGTCGCGATCCTGCAGCCCGCTCCCGGTGATCGTCACCAAGGCGGGCACAGGACGGTCTGCGCCGCGCGGGAGCGTGAGCGTCCCCGCGAGGACGAAGCCGTCCGCCGTCGGGACGCGTACCTCCTCGGCCGTGTATGGCGCCCCGGCCGGAGCGTCGTAGACGACAGGCTCGCTGTGCATCGCCGCTTCGGGGAGCCCTCGCACGCGGACGATACGGAGCCCCTGCGCGGGAACCGCGCCGCCGGTGATCTCCCCTGCGGTGCCGACGGAGAGACGGGCCGGTGCGCCGCCCGCGAGATCCACCACGACGGAGTCTCTGGTGATGCGCCGGATGGTGACGGGCAGCGTCTGGCCCCCCTGCACGAGGAAGATCGGCAGGCTCACGCTGTCGCCTCCGATCGCGAAGGCGCGTCGCACGAGCTGCTCCACCAGAGCGAAGGAAGGATTGATGAAGGGAAGCGCACCCCTCCGGCTGCCGAGGCGTTGCGTGACCGACCGATCGCCCTGCGCGACCACGACGATCGCACTGTCGCCCTGGAACGTGATCACCGCCGACTGCGACGGGGGCGCCCTGCGGTCGGCCGCGGCTGGGCGGAGCGCGTTCTCGAGACGCGGGACGGTGGCATCGGGAGCGAGCGTGGCGGTGTACGTGAACCGCGCGCCGGCCGACGTCATGAGGAGCTCCCCGTCGAGCCGCGCGCCGGTTCTGGTGAAGCGCTCGACCGAGATGGTATCGCCCGAGGCAAGCAGGAGCACGAACGCCTCGCTCTCCTGCGCGTGGATCGAGGGCGTGGCGACGGAAGCGAACGCCACGAGGATGCCGCAGGCGGCAGTCCAGGAGCGGCATGAGCGGAGACGCATGATAGACTTGTATGATTAGCCAACTATCTAAATACTTCCGGAGATGATGGCAAGCCGAGGGGCGAAGGGTCCCTCCCCGGGTGGGGGGTCGGGTGACGTCGAACCCTTCACCGCGGCGCGAGGCGCTCGAGCAGCTCCCGCATGCGGACGTCGTTCTCGTCCGGAGCGGCGTCGTCATCCGCTGGGGGGGGATTCGCCGAAGGGGTCTCCAGGATGAGCGGGACGCCGAGCGCGCGTGCATCGGCCAGCAGCCAGCGAAACGGCGGCTCGCCGATCTGCCCTTCACCGATCAGGGCATGGCGGTCACGGTTGGAGCCGAAGGCGAACTCGGAGTCGTTCAGGTGAAAGAACGCAGGCTTCTCCCCGCACTGCTCCTCGAAGCGATCGAGGACGTCCCGCATGGCCTGCTCCGATGCCACGATCTCGTGCCCGCTGGCGAACAGGTGACACGTGTCGAGACCATACCCGGTGCGCTCGCGCAGGGCACTCGGGACGTGCGCGAGGATCGCCGCCACCTCGTCCGCGCTGCGACCCACGGTGTGTCCGGCCCCCGCGGTGTTCTCGACCAGCACGCGCGCGGATCCGGGGACGGTCTCCACCGCATGCACGATCGCCTCCGCGACCCGCTCGATGGCCGCGGCGACGTCGCCGGTACCGGCAGAGCCCGGATGAAAGCAGCAGGCGAAAGCCCCCAGCGAGGCGGTACGTTCGAGCTCGCGCGCGAGCGCTTCCCTCGAGCGCGCCGCCTTTGGCGGCTCGGGCGAGGCGGTGTTCAGTACGTAGGCGGCGTGCACGAGCACGTGCCGCGCCTCGAGCCCGGTCTCGCGCAGCGCGGTGGTGAAGCGCCCCACCCGATCCGCCCTGATGCGGATCTTTTCGTTGTAGAACTGCGGTTTCGCGCTGAAGACCTGCACCGCGCGCAGGCCCGCGGCGGCAGCACGCCGGACGGCCATGTCGATGCCGCCGGCGTCTGAGGGATGAGAGCCAAACAGCAGCATGGACGCGCGGGGGGCAGAACCCGGAGCCACTCTCGTCAGCCGGCCGTCGCGGCTCTCCGGAGCTGCATCGCGTGCACGATCGACTTCACCTCTCCCGTCCACCCCGGGATCAGGCACGAGATCGCGACGTACTCGGCGGCGACCAGGACCTCGACGATCGCGGCCACTCGGAAGAGCATCGGGGTGATGCCCATGAACATCAGGACGGCACCCACACTGAGGAGGACGCCGGACGACTTGGCCGACACGGTGTGATAGCCGAGGAGGCGGCGGAAGCGCACGAGGGCGTAGGCGTTAGGTGCGACGAGGGCCGCGAGCACGAGAGCGAAATACAGGGCCTCCTGGCGCATCGTGTCGGGCCAGAGGAGCGTGGCCCCGACGAATGCGACGAGCGCGATGAGGAGGTCGGCCCAGCTGTCGAGCAGGCGTCCCGTCTCCGACGCGGCGCCGAGTCGGCGCGCGATGGCGCCGTCGAGGACGTCGCTCAGGAGCGCGGCCACGGCGAGGCCGAGGAAATACCGCTCGCGGCCCATGGCGGCGAGGACCACGAGGACGGGGGCGGAGCAGATGCGGAAGATCGTCAGCGCCAGCGGTATGGACCGCAACGACGCGGCGAAGATGGACCCGGACATGGTGCTGCGGAGAGTGGGCTGGAGGCGGCGCCGGAGGGGCACGGCGGCTTCCGCGGGCCTCGCGAGGCGCGTGCCCTTGAAGCTAGCAGGGACACGTGGCGAGCGCGACCACACCGGGACGACACGACTGTGTGTCCCGATGCCAGTACTGGCATCGGGTCGGGCGGAATCCGTACTTCCCGGTGCCGATGTCCGCGGACGCCGTTGGCGCCCCTCATGGGCCGGGCTATTTTGCCTCGATCACCCGTTGTCCCATGAGGATTCCGATGAGCGCACCCGTCGCCGAGCGCAGCGCTCGCGCCCCCCAGTCGTCTCCGCCCGCCGACGCCGTGCCAGCCGCCGGCCTGGTCGGCTTCAATGGCATCAGATCCGTCCCGCGCCCGGTCAACGAACCGGTCCGCTCCTACGCGGCGGGCGCTCCCGACCGCGTGGCACTGAAAGCCCGGCTCCACGCCATGGCCACCGAGCGGGTGGAGATTCCCATCATCATCGGCGGCCAGGAGTACCGGACGGGCGAGATCGCGCACGCGGTCATGCCGCATGCGCACGCGCACGTGCTCGCCGACTGGCACAAGGCCTCGCCGAAACACGTCGAGATGGCCGTCGCCGCGGCGCGCGAGGCGCAACGCGAATGGGCGCGCTGGCCCTGGGAGGATCGCGTCGCGGTCTTCCTGCGCGCGGCCGAGCTCCTCGCCACCACGTGGCGCGACACACTGAACGCCGCCACCATGCTGGGACAGTCGAAGACGGCGTTCCAGGCCGAGATCGACTCGGCGTGCGAGCTGATCGACTTCTGGCGCTTCAACGTGTCGTACGCGCAGGAGATCTACGCCGACCAGCCCACCTCGAGCCCGGGCATGTGGAACATGCTCGACTACCGCCCGCTCGAGGGATTCGTCTACGCGGTGACGCCGTTCAACTTCACGGCGATCGGCGGGAACCTGCCCTCGTCACCGGCCATGATGGGGAATACCGTCGTCTGGAAGCCCGCCTCCTCGGCGATGCTCTCGGGCTACTACGTGATGAAGCTGCTGCAGGAAGCCGGTCTCCCGCCGGGCGTCATCAACTTCGTCCCGGGCGACGCCGCGATGATCAGTGACGGACTGCTCTCGCACCGCGACCTCGCCGGCGTGCACTTCACGGGCAGCACCGCCGTCTTCAACAGCATGTGGAAGACGATCGGCGCGAACATGTCACGCTACAAGTCGTATCCCCGGATCGTGGGGGAGACGGGCGGCAAGGACTTCATCGTGGCACATCCCTCCGCCGATCCGCAGACGGTGGCCGTCGCGATCGCGCGTGGCGGGTTCGAGTACCAGGGGCAGAAATGCTCGGCGGCGAGTCGTGTGTACATTCCGCGCTCGATGTGGGACGAGGTTCGGGACCGCACGGTCGCGATCATGGAGGACATCCGGATGGGCGACGTGCGCGACTTCCGGAACTTCATGGGCGCCGTGATCGACCAGAAGGCGTTCGACAAGATCAGCGAGTATCTCGCGGACGCGAAGCAGAACGCGCGTATCATCGCGGGCGGCGGGACGAAGGGCGACCTGGGGTACTTCATCGAGCCCACCCTGATCGAGGCGCCCACGCCGGACTACCGGCTCCTCTGCGAGGAGATCTTCGGCCCCGTGGTGACGGCCTGGGTGTACGACGACGATCAGTGGGTCGAGACCCTCCGCACGGTGGACCGCACCTCTCCGTACGCCCTCACCGGAGCCGTCTTCTCGCGCGACCGGAACGCTGTGCGCGAGGCGATGATCGAGCTCCGCAACGCTGCGGGCAACTTCTACGTGAACGACAAGCCCACGGGCGCCGTGGTGGGTCAGCAGCCGTTCGGCGGTGCGCGCGCGAGTGGGACGAACGACAAGGCGGGCTCGAAGTGGAACCTGATGCGGTGGGTGAGCCCCAGGGCGATCAAGGAGACGTTCGTGCCGCCGGGAGACTACCGGTATCCGTTCATGGCGGCGGAGTAGGCGCTGTCGCCACGATCGCCGGCGGCGAGCACCGAGCCGACTCCGACTCGGCCGTCCTCGGAGCCCTGGCACGATTGGGCCACGCTTGGCGCCATCTTCATCGGTGCGGGGCTGCTGTTGGCGCAGTACCTGGCCAACCTCTCGCTCCACACCGATGAAGCCGCGATAGCGCTGAATCTGCGGGACCGTTCGCTGGCCGGACTCTTGTCCGCGCCACTGGACTACGCGCAGATGGCACCACCCGGGTGGCTGGCGCTGCAGTGGGGGGTGCTGCGGGGACTGGGGGGCTCCGAGTACGCGTTGCGCCTCGTTCCGCTCGTTGCCAGCCTGACCAGCCTGGTCCTGCTCGCGGCCCTCGGCCGGCGCGTCAGTTCGGGACTCGGCCCGGCGCTGGCCGTCGCGTGGCTTGCCGCATCCTGGGACTTTCTCTTCTACGGCACTCAGCTCAAGCAGTACGCGAGCGACACGGCCACGGCACTCGCGCTCCTGCTGATTGCACTGCGCGCGCTGCATCCCGAGTCGCGGCTGGGATGGCGACTCGGCATCGGCAGCGGCCTCCTGATTCTCTTCTCGCTGACGGCGGCATTCGTGGCCGCCGCCCTGGGAGCGGTCCTGATCGCGGACGCACTGGTCGTGCGCTCGCGCGCTCGCGCGCGCCGCCTCGTGCCGCTGGTGATACCCTGGGCGGTGGCGGCCGCGCTCGTCGCCGGGTGGACCCTGCTGCTCACACCCGCGCCCCTCGCGGCGTACATGAACCGGTTCTGGGAGTACACCTACGCTCCGTGGCCGCTTTCCCCGCTCGAGAGCGTGCAGTGGGTGTGGCAGACGATTCGGCGATGGGTCCTGGCTCCCATCTCCTCCGACTGGCAGCGTCACCTTCCGAAGGTGTACGCGTTGCTGCTGTTCGTCGGGGCGGTGGCGCTGGCACGGCGGCGGCCTCGCCCGGCGGTCCTGCTCGCAGCGCCAGTCGCCTTCGCCGTCGGGCTGACCATGGCACATCGGTACCCTATCGGTGGGCGGGTCACGCTCTACCTGCTGCCGATCATCCTGCTGGCGATGGCGCACGGCGCGGAGCAGGGGCTGCGGCTGCTGCGCGGGCGAGCGCCGGCCTGGGTCGCCGTTGCGGCGCTGATCGCGCTCCTGCTCCCCGCGGGGCGGGCGATTGCCGCGGCGTCGCCTCCCCAGTGGTTCGACAATGCCCGACCGCTGGTACGCGCGGTCGCGGCGGTGATCCGCCCGGAGGACGTGCTGTACGTTCACCACTCGGTGGCGAAACCGTTCGACTGGTACTGGCCGGGCGCTCAGCCGATGGCGGGGCGTCTCATACGGGGTCGCTGCTACAACGGAGATCCCCGGCCCTATTTCAGGGAGCTCGACGCCTTGCGAGGCCGCCCGCGCGTCTGGATGCTCTCGACCGATCCCACCTGGAACGCGTACGCGGAGGTTGCGGCGTATGAACAGGCGGTTGGCCTGGTCCGCGACAGTGTGGTGACGAGCGACGCTCCGCGGCAGCGCGACGGGGGGCGCCAGGTCGCGTATCTTCGCGACTTCTCGGACGCATCGGCCCTCGCCGCGGTACGGGCCGACACCATCACCCTGCCGCCGAATCGATTCGTGGACTGGATCGGCTGGACCTGCTTCGGATCCGAACGGCAGCCCGTGCTTCACCCCTCGCTCTGGAGATAACGCGCGTGACGAGACGCTTTTCCTACCATACCGCCGACGTCTTCACCGCCACACGCT
>DATIGO010000410.1:0-8484 GCA_035454665.1 Gemmatimonadaceae bacterium
AGCTACATCCGCTTCGACGAGAACGCGGTGGTCATCATCAACGAACAGGGCGAGCCCAAGGCAACGCGTATCTTCGGTCCCGTGGCGCGCGAACTGCGCGAGAAGCGGTACATGAAGATCGTCTCGCTCGCCCCCGAGGTGCTGTAGCATGCGCAGACTGAGGTATCGAAAGTCGGAGCGCGGCCGCTACGCGACGCGCCATCGCCGGAACGTGGAACGGGTGAGCATGCCCATCACGAAGGGCGATACCGTTCGCGTGATGCGGGGGGAGGAGAAGGGCCGCGAGGGGAAGGTGCTGCACGTCTACCCCAAGACGGGCCGCATCACGGTGGAGGGCATCAACATCGTGAAGCGGCACCGCAAGGCGCGCCGCGCCGAGGAGAAGAGCGAGATCCTGGAGATGCCCGCGCCGATCCATCACTCCAACGTGATGCTCCTCGATCCGAAGGAAGGCAAGCCGACGCGCATCCGGCATCGGATCGACGCGGACGGGACCAAGGAGCGCATCAGCGTGAAGAGCGGCGACGCGATTCCGCGCAACAGATAGGCCGGCGGCCACGAGCCAGCGGCCAGAGGTTACCGGCGAGAAGAGGACATGGCGACCAAGGCGAAGGACGACAAGAAGGGCGGTGCCGGCGGGGCCGGCGGTGGTGGCGGCAAGGGAAAGCGGGAAGGCGAGCGCAAGTCGATGCTCGCCAAGGGCCCGCACCCGGGCCGCGACCTCCCCGTGCCGCCTCCGCGCCTGCGCGAACACTACCGCGCGACCGTGAAGCCCCGGCTCATGCAGCAGTTCGGCCTCACCAACGCGCACCAGGCACCCTCGATCCAGAAGATCGTGCTGAACGTGGGCCTCGGAGAGGCCATCAAGCAGCCGAAGATGCTGGACACCGTCGTGGAAGAGCTCTCGATCATCACCGGACAGCGCCCGGTGCGGAAACGCGCGCGCAAGTCGATCTCCAACTTCGGCCTGCGGCAGGGACAGGAAATCGGCGCGTCGGTCACGCTGCGCGGCGCGCGGATGTGGGAGTTCCTGGACCGGTTCATCAGCACCGCGGTGCCGCGCATCCGCGACTTCCGTGGCCTCAGCACGCGCTCGTTCGACGGTCGCGGGAACTACTCGGTCGGCATCAAGGAGCAGATGATCTTCCCGGAGATCAACTACGACATGGTCGAGCAGATCCACGGGATGGACATCACCATCGTGACCACCGCCGGACGTGACGACCGGGCCCTCGTGCTGCTGCGCGAGCTCGGGATGCCGTTCCGGGGTGACGAGAAGGAACGGCGATAGGGAACAGGGACCGGCGATCACGAAGATCTTCCACCACACGGTAGCATGGCCAAGACATCGTCAGTCGTACGCAACGAGAAGCGCAAGAAGCTCGCGACGAAGTACGCCGCGAAGCGGCGCGAGCTGGTCGCGCTCGTCAAGAACCCGAAGACCACGCCCGAGGCGCGGGCGCGAGCGTATGCCAGACTGCGCAAGCTGCCGCGGAACTCGGCGCGCATCCGCATCCGGAACCGCTGCTCGATGAGCGGCCGGCCGCGGGGCTTCGAGGGCTACTTCGGCTTGTCGCGCATTGCGCTGCGCGACATGGCGTTGAATGGCTTGCTGCCGGGTGTCCGGAAAGCCAGTTGGTGAGGCGTGACACGTGACGAGGCCCTGGGCCTTGTCCACGCGTCACCCGTCACCCGTCTCTGATGCAGTCCTCCACGTCCGTCGGGGATACGAGAGGAGAAGGAACACGACATGACAATGACTGACCCCATCGCCGACATGCTGACGCGGATCCGCAATGCCTGCGGATCGAAGCACCGCCGCGTCGACATGCCGGCGTCGAAGCTCAAGATCGAGATCGCGCGCATCCTGAAGGAGCACAATTTCATTCAGGACTTCCGCGTCCTCGACACGGAGAACGGCCACCGCATCCTGCGCGTGATCCTGCGCTATGCCGGTGGCGAGCCCGTGATCCGGGAGCTCCGGCGCGTCTCGGCGCCCGGACTCCGGAAGTACGTCTCGGTCTCGGAGATTCCGCGCGTCCGCAACGGCCTCGGCATGGCGATTCTCAGCACGTCGCACGGCGTCATGTCCGACGCGCAGGCGCGGCGCACGCACACGGGCGGCGAGTTGCTCGCCGTGGTCTGGTAGGAGGACGGATGTCGCGTATCGGCAGGAAACCAGTACCCGTGCCCGGTGGCGTCACCGTCACGATCGACGGGAGTCGCGTGAGCGTGAAGGGACCGAAGGGCGAGCTCACGCGCCGCTTTCATCCGGACATGACGTTCGCACTCGACAACGGCGTGGTCACGGTGTCGCGGCCGTCGGACGAGCCGCAGCACCGGGCCCTGCACGGCCTCTCGCGCGCGCTCCTCGCCAACATGATCGAGGGCGTGACGAAGGGCTATCAGAAACAGCTCGAGATCACCGGCGTGGGCTACAAGGCCGAACCGAAGCCGTACGGCCTGCTGTTCTCGCTGGGCTACTCGCACACGATCGAGTATCGGGCACCGGCGGGAGTCAAGCTGACCGCGCCGCAGCCGACGCAGGTGCTGGTCGACGGGACCGACAAGGAGATCGTGGGCCAGGTGGCCGCGGAGATCCGGTCGTTGCGGAAGCCGGAGCCGTACAAGGGGAAGGGCGTCAAGTACGCCGGCGAGAAGATCCGGCGAAAGGCCGGCAAGGCCGGAGGCAAGTAAATGTCGATTGGAATTCCGAGGAGCAACGCCGAGCGCCGGATGCGCCGCCACCTGCGGGTGCGCAAGCATCTTGCGGGAACCGGCGAGCGCCCGCGCCTCGTGGTCTTTCGTTCACTGAAGCACATCACCGCGCAGCTCGTCGACGATCGCACGCGCCGCACGCTGCTCACGGTCACCGACCAGGGACTCGAGGGCACCAAGACCCAGCGCGCCTCCGAGGTCGGGAAGCGCGTGGCAGCGCGCGCGAAGGAATCGGGGGTGTCGAAGATCGTCTTCGACCGCGCGGGATACCGCTACCACGGCCGGGTGAAGGCGCTGGCCGACGGCGCCCGAGAGGGCGGATTGGAGTTCTGACATGGCAGAGAAACAGCAGACGGACGGTACCGGCGCCCCTGAGAGCGCAGCCCCACCACGCGGCCGGGGAGGCCGCGGGGGTCGCGGCGGTCGTGGCGGTGGTCGTGGTGGCGGAGGCGGGGGACGCGGCCGAGGCGGCGGAGAGGGTGGCGGTCGCGGCGGCCGGGAAGGCGGTGGGCGAGAGGGGGGCGGCCGCGGGCCGCGGGCGCAGGATGGCGGCGCGCGAGAGGGCTCGGATCTCGTCGAGAACGTCATCGCCATCAATCGCGTCGCCAAGGTCGTCAAGGGTGGCCGGCGCTTCTCGTTCAATGCCCTCGTGGCGGTTGGCGACGGGAAGGGACGCGTGGGCTACTCCACCGGCAAGGCCAACGAAGTCTCCGAGGCGGTCCGCAAGGCCGTCGAAGGGGCGCGCCGCCACATGGTCGACGTCCCCCTCACCGGCTCCACCATCCCGCACGAGATCACCGGCCACCACGGCGCGGGGCGCGTCTTCATGAAGCCCGCCGCGCCAGGCGCCGGCGTGATCGCCGGTGGTGCCGTGCGTGCCGTGCTGGAGTGTGCCGGTATCGCCGACATCCTCACGAAGAGTCTCGGGTCGACCAACCCGCACAATCTCGTCCGTGCTACCTTTGATGGATTGCGCAAGCTGACCACGGTGGACCAGGTGGCCCGTGAGCGCGGCGTCGAGGTGTCGACGATCCCGTACCGGTCGCGCGCCCGGATCAAGGAGGCCGTCTGATGGCTCGCACTTTCGTCTGGCATCCCACCCGCGGCCCCCGGGTGACGCCGAAGCAGGAAGCCCCCACGGACGGCAAGGTGAGGATCACGCAGGTGCGTAGCGGGATCGGCCACCCGAAGACGCTGCGGCTCACGCTCCGTTCGCTGGGACTTCGCCATCACCAGGACTCGGTCATCCAGCAGGATTCGGCCGCGCTCCGGGGACAGATCAACAAGGTGCGCCACCTGGTCACGGTGACGCGCGTGGAGGAGTGACCGCGTGTCCAAGGTGGAGAAGATCGGACTGCACAACCTGACGCCGGCGCCGAAGTCGCATCGCGACCGCAAGCGCCTGGGGCGCGGGCCCGGCTCGGGCCAGGGCAAGACGGCGGGAAAGGGCCACAAGGGCAGCATGGCGCGCGCGGGGCACGGTGGGCCGGGCGGCGGCAAGCCGCATTTCGAGGGCGGCCAGATGCCGCTCACCCGGCGCGTTCCCAAGCGCGGGTTCACCAATCCCTTCCGCGTCGAGGCGCAGGTGGTTACGCTCGACGAACTGGCCGCGCTGCCAGCCGGGGCCGAAGTGACCGCGGAGGCGCTGGTGCAGGCCGGGCTCGTCAATCCCCGGAAAGGACCAGCGAAAATTCTGGCCAATGGCGAATTGACGCAGGCGGTCACGGTGCGAGGCGTGAAGCTGAGCGCCGGGGCCCGCGCGAAGATCGTCGCGGCCGGTGGCCGCATCGAGGAGTAAATGGCACAGGGCAATCCCGCCGCCGCTCTGGCGAACATCTACAAGACGCCGGAGCTGTGGGACAAGATCAAGTTCACCTTCCTCTGCCTGGCGATCTACCGGCTCGGCTCGGTGGTGACCGCGCCCGGCATCGACGTCAACGCGATCACGGCGTTCTTCGAGAGTCAGGGCAGCGGTGGGCTCCTCGGGCTGTACAACATGTTCGTCGGTGGGCAGCTCTCGCGCGCCACGGTCTTCGCGCTGGGCATCATGCCCTACATCTCGGCCTCCATCTTCGTGCAGATCGCGGGCGCCGTGGTACCCACGATCGAGAAGATGCAGAAGGACGAGGATGGCCGGAAACGCCTCGCGCAGTGGACCCGGTACGGGACGGTGCTCCTCGCGCTCGTACAGGCGTGGGGCTTCGCGATCTTCACCGAATCGCTCCAGGGCGCCGTCGCCACGCCGGGCTTCTGGTTCAAGCTCCAGATGGCGCTCTTCCTGACGGCGGGCGCGATCTTCGTGATGTGGCTGGGTGAACAGATCACCGAGCGCGGCCTCGGCAACGGGGCCAGCCTGATGATCTACTTCTCCATCGTGGTCGGCTTCTGGCCGGGCATCATCCAGACCTTCCAGTTCGTGAGCACGGGCGCCATCGGGCTCTTCTCACTCCTCGTCCTCGGCCTGGTGATGGTCGCGGTCGTGGCAGGCGTCGTGGGGATCACGCTGGCGGCCAGACGGGTGCTGATCCAGATACCACAGCGGACCATGGGCCGCGGCCGCATGCGCGAGGCGGCTCGCAACTTCATCCCGCTGCGGATCAACTCGGCGGGCGTGATGCCGATCATCTTCGCGCAATCGGTCATCGTCGTGCCGGGAGCCGTCGCGCAGTTCAGCCAGAACCCCGCGGCCCAGCGCATGGCCGAGCTCTTCATGCCGGGTACCTGGCTGTACATGGTGTCTTCGGCCGTGCTGATCCTGTTCTTCACGTACTTCTACACGTCGATCATCTTCAATCCGATCGACCTGGCGGAGAACCTGCGCAAGCAGGGCGGCTTCATCCCGGGGGTGAAGCCGGGCTCGAAGACCGCGGAGTACATCGATTTCGTTGTCAGCCGCATCACCCTGCCGGGCGCGATCTTCCTCACGGTCATCGCCCTCATGCCGATGATCATCATCGAGTGGATCAACGTGCCCTTCCAGTTCGGCGGCACGTCGCTCCTGATCGTGGTCGGCGTGGCGCTGGACACCATGGCGCAGATGCAGCAGCACCTCCTGCTCCGGAAGTACGATGGCTTCATGAAGAAGGGCCGCGTGCGGTTCCGGGGACGGCAGGGCACGGGCGGATTCTGAGCGCGACAGTGGCAGGCGACCGTGACGAGTGACGAGTCCGTCGCGCCTCCGGCCCTGGCCCGCCGGTTTCCGGTCCGCACGACATGATCATCGTTCTGCTGGGACCGCCAGGTGCGGGGAAGGGCACGCAGGGCGATCTGATCGCCGGGCGCGCGGGCATTCCCAAGATCGCAACGGGTGACGTGCTCCGGTCGGCGGTGAAGGCGGGGACCCCGCAGGGGCTCGCCGCGAAGGCCGCGATGGACCGCGGCGACCTCGTTCCGGACGGCGTGATCCTCGGTATCATGAAGGACGCGCTCGCTTCGCCCGTGGCGGCGAATGGCGCGATCCTCGACGGCGTCGTGCGCACCGTACCCCAGGCCGAAGGGCTGCAACGCGTCCTGGCGGAGCTGGACCGATCGCTGGATGCCGTCGTGATCTTCGACGTGCCCGACGAGGAGCTCGTGCGGCGGCTCAGCGGCCGCACCGTCTGCGACACGTGCCAGACGCCGTACACGGGACGCGATCCCGGCGAGCGGTGCGAGAAATGCGGCGGACGTCTCGTGCGGCGGAAGGACGACGAGCCCGACGCGGTGCGCAATCGGCTCGCCGTCTACGCGCGGCAGACCGCGCCGGTGATCGACTGGTATCGCACCCACGGCTTGCGCGTCGTACACGTCGATGCGGTGGGCACCACGGATCAGGTGCTCACGCGCGTCATGGGGTCGCTCGGGGATGGGAAAGGCCAATGATCACCCTCAAGTCACGGCGCGAGCTCGACATCATGGCGCAGGGCGGCCGGATTCTGGCGGCCACGCTCGATCTCCTGCGGGGCCATGTCCGCCCTGGCGTCTCCACGAAGGAACTGGACGCCGTGGCGGAGCAGTTCATCCGCTCGCATCCGGGCGCCACGCCCGCGTTCAAGGGGTTGTACGGCTTTCCCGCCAGCGTCTGCACGTCGATCAATGACGAGATCGTCCACGGGATTCCGTCACCGAAGCGCGTGCTGCAGGAAGGCGACCTGGTGAAGCTCGATGTGGGCGTGAAGTACGAGGGGTACTTCACGGACTCGGCGGTCACGGTGCCGGTGGGTCGGGTCGACGAGGAGTCGGCGCGCCTCATCGACGTGACGCGCCGCGCGCTCCAGGCGGGGATCGAGGCGGCTCGGGTCGGGAATCACATCGGTGACATCGGCGCGGCGATCGAGGCGGTCGTCGCGGAGGCGGGGTACTCGACGGCCGCCGACCTGGTCGGTCACTACGTGGGCTCGAAGCCCCACGGCGATCCGCAGGTGCCGAATTTCGGGACGCCCAAGCGCGGCGCCAAGCTCCTGCCGGGCCTCACGATCGCCATCGAGCCGATGGTGAACGTGGGCGGTGCCGCGACGCGGACGCTCCGGGACCGCTGGACGGTCGTCACGGCCGACGGGTCGCGGTCGGCTCATTTCGAGCACACCGTCGCGATTACCGACACGGGACCGCTCGTGCTCACGCGAGCCGCCTGACGCGGGAAGGACCGGAGTCAGGCGTGCCGAGCGCCTCCCGGGCGACGAGGTGGCGGTGGAACCGAGTCCGTCCCTCCCTGTCCTCCCAGGTTCCTCATCTCTCGAGCTGCGCCTCGACCGCATCCGTGGTTTCCTTCGCGTGCCGGGCGGTCCGCGCAACGAGTTCCTGCGCATCCCTCGCCAGAGGCGCACCGCGCGCACGATCCGACATCGACGACACGTTGATCCGGACGTTGTAGGCTGCGCCGCGGCAGGCGGCTTCGGCGAGCAGTGCGGCCACGCCGGCATCGGAGACCGCGTTCACGTTCCCCTGTCGCGCGACGGTGGCTGCCAGCTCCGCCACGGCGGCGCAGGCGCGGGCGGTTTCGAGGGGGACTTCGGCGGCGCCCACCAGCGCGTCGTCCACGGCCGCGCTGCGGCGCGCGGCGGCGTCGGCGGGTTCCTTCGGCAGCTTGTAGGCCAGCGTGACGGCCTGGTAGGCACGCGCATCGCGCGCCACGAGCGTCGTGAGCTCGTTCACCAGCGCCGAGGCCCGCAGGGCCAGCGCCCGCATCTCCGCGTCGACCGCCGCGTACTTCTTCCGCCCCACCGTGAGTCCCGCCACCATCTGCGCGAGCGCCGCGGCCAGCGCGCCGACGTGCGCGGCGACGGAGCCGCCACCCGGCGCCGGCGTTGGCGCCGCCACGGAGGCGACGAAGGCGCCGGTGCTCTCCCCGCCCGCGATGGCGTCACGCACGCGCTTCTCGAGCAACATGGCGGGCGTGAAGCCGCGCAACTGGACGTGCCGGGCCCCGGCGTCGAGGAGCGCCCGTTCGGGCACCAGCCCCACGATCTCGCTCCACGTGGGCGCGACGCCGTGCGCCGCTGCCTCGAGCCGCACGACCTCGTAGGCGCGGTGCAGCGGCGTGCCTTCGAGGTCGACGAGGTTCATCGAGACCTGCGCCTGGCCCTCGACCTCGAGGGCGAGGGCCTTCACGTACCGGAGGCCGCCTGACGAGTGTCGGACCGCGGCAGCGACCTCGCGCGCCGCGGAGAGATTCGACGCCGGGCCCAGGTAGACGTTGTACGCCACGAGGAACGGGCGCGCTCCGACCGCGGAGGCGCCGGCCGTGGGATGCAGCTCGCGCGGGCCGAAGTCCGGCGCGCGGTCCGG
>DATIGO010000411.1:0-6165 GCA_035454665.1 Gemmatimonadaceae bacterium
GCCTTGGCGCAGAGACTCTTCCCGCACCCCGGCACGCCCAGGAGCATCATCCCCTTGGGGAAGGGGAGTCCGAATCGCGCCGCGCCGTCCGGGTCGTCGACGGCGGCGCGTCGCTTCTCGAGCCAGGTCTTGAGTCCGTCCATGCCGGCGACGGAGGCCAGTCCCTCGTCGACGCTCCAGTACTCGAGCAGTCCCTCCTGTTCGACGACCTTGCGCTTCGCCGTGCCCACGCGCGCGATGTCGTCCGGCGTGAGCGCGCCGTCCTCGATGAGGATGCGGGTGAGGATCCGCTCCGACTCGGTGAGGGTGAGGCCCGTGAGGTTGTGCAGGAGACGCGCGCGTTCCTCCGCGCTCAGCTCCACGCGGATGGGCATCCGCGCCTGGTGCTCGCGCACGACGCGCTCGAACAGCGCCCGGTACTCGTCGTAGCCCGGCGCGGGGAAACGCACGAAGACGGCGTGTGGGCGGAGGTGCTCCGGGAGCCGCACGTCGGAGCCGCTGACGATCAGCGCGCCGCGCCGCGTCTCGAAGCGGTCCACGACATCGCGGAGCCGCCAGCCGATGACGGAGTCGTGCAGGTACTCGCCGAGTCCCGGGAAATGATAGATGCCGGCACCTTCCCGCTCGCAGTGTGCCAGCGCCTCCTCCGGCGTCGCGGTGTGGTCGGCGAAGGGATCGCTGAGACCACCGCCACGGGCCACACCCTTGGTGCGACGCCAGCGGAAGTAGTGGAGGGAGAGGCGGGTGGCGACCTGTCGCAGCGCTTCCTCGATCCGGTCGTCCTCCCAGGACTGGATCACGATCAGCCCGTAGCGCGACCGGATGAGCAGCTCGAGTTCGTCCGCGGTGCCGTGGAGGGACATGCCGGGGTGGAACGAGGAAGGATTGACGACGAAGTCGGAATCAGGAGGACGGCATCTATTGAGACTTTGGGGGACGTGGATCGTCACCTTGGCTGGCCGGGCCCGGTCGGCGCACCGCCCCCTTCCGCCCCCCGGGGCACCGGTGGTAATCATCCTGTCCCCCCGCTCGGCGGCCTCAGGTTGCAGGCAGGCCCGGCGCCAACCCTCCCATCCATGCAACGGCAGAAGTCGCGCGCGGCACGAAACGGCACCCGGAGAGCAGTGAAGACCGAGGAACCCGAACGGACCTTTGCGGAATCGGCGCGCGGCGCGGCGGACCGTCTCTTTCGCGCGGCGGCCGAGTGCATCCGGCAGCGCGAGCGGTTCTCGCGGGTGGTCGAGGTGGGGACGCACGATGCGGAACAGCAGGCGGCCCTTCGGGTAGCTTGCCTGTGCGACGAGCTTCTGTTCGAGAGCGCCCGCGCGTACGAGCAGACTGTCACGGCAGAGGCATCACATCGCGATGAGGACTGGTGTCAAAAGGCGAATGCGCTCTGGCATGCCTGTCGCGAGTACGAGCGCCGGCATCGCAACTGCGACGAGAGCTCGAAGCAGCTGGGTTCCCACAAGCTGCACAAGCTCAGGGAACTCGCGCTCGAGTACGACTTCGAGGCGTCCGCCCTGCTCGCGCTGAAGCTCGCGACGGCCGCCTACGCGAAGACCTGCCCCGAGGCCCAACTCGACAAGCATCCGCAGACGTACGTCGCCTAACGGCCCCTGATCCGCGGCCCGGAGCGGGCCGCGCCGGATCACGATCGGCCGCCCCACGCACGCCCGCCCGGCTTTCCCGGCGGCCGGGAGTGCACCGGGCGGCCGGTGCGTTTCACACGCCTCGAGGCGGGGCCGGCGGCCGCGGCGGTTCGTCGCGTGCAAGGTCGGTTTGGCGCGGCGCGCGCGCGTTTGGTGGCGGGAGGCCAGCGGAAGCACGTTGCGCATCGTACGTACACATGTGGATTTTCGGCTGGTCGGCCTTTCGGGCCCGGAAACCGGATGCGCGTCCGGTGAGACGGGTGACCTCGTGAAACCCCCGGAGCGGCGTTGGACGCACTGATCGAGCTCCTCTTCAAGTACCGCCCCATCGTCTTCGAACGCGGGGACTTCGGTTTCGGCTGGCCGATCCCGGCGATGGTGCTCGTGCCGGTCGCCCTGGCGCTGGTCGCTCTGGGGGTCTGGCTCTATCAGCGTTCGCGCCTGGCGCTGAGCTCCCGCGACCGCTGGACCCTGGCGGCCCTCCGGGGTGGCCTCCTCGCCGTCGTGGCGTTCTGTCTCGCCCGTCCGGTCCTCGTGGTGTCCGAGGCGATCCCGCAGCGGAACGTCGTCGGGGTCGTGGTCGACGATTCGCGCAGCATGCGGATCCCCGACCAGGACGGGCGGCCGCGTGGAGACTTCGCCCTGCAGCTGTTCGGCGGCCCGGACAGCGCGCTGTTCCGGGCGCTCTCCGAGCGATTTCAGCTCCGGTTCTTCCGGACCTCGGGCGCCGGAGGGCGCGCGAACGACCTGAGCGGGCTGCAGCTCAACGGGACTCGCACACACCTGGCGACGGCGGTGCTGCGCGCCGAGGAGGAGCTGGCCGGTGCTCCCGTGGCGGGCATCATCGTGGTCTCGGACGGCGCCGACAACACGGCGCAGATGCCCGGTGCCACGCCGATGCTCGAGCAGTTGCTCGCGCTGCGCGCCCGGCGCATTCCCGTGTACGGGATCGGGGTCGGCTCGGAGCGATTCGCGCGCGACATCGAGGTATCCCGGATCGACGTGCCCCGTTCGACGCTGCGCGACGCGTCGCTGCTGGTGGAGGTGGTCGTCACGCAGCGCGGCTACGGGGGCACGTCGCTGCCCGTGATCGTGGAGGACTCCGGGCGTATCGTCGGCTCGCGGCAGATCACGCTGCCGCGCGACGGCGAGGCCCAGGTGGTCCGTATCCGCGTCCCCACCAGCGAGCGCGGCGCACGCCTCCTGCGCGTGCGGGTGCCGGAGCAGCCCGACGAGCAGATTCGTGAGAACAACGAGCGCTCGACGGTCGTCGTCGTGCGGGATCGCCGCGAGAAGATCCTGTACCTCGAGGGGGAGCCGCGGTTCGAGCTCAAGTTCATCCGCCGCGCCATCGAGCAGGATGAGAACCTGCAGCTCGTGACGCTGCTGCGTTCCGCAAAGGACAAGTTCCTGCGTATGAGCGTGGACGACAGCCTCGAGCTGGCGGCGGGATTCCCGCGGACGCGCGAGGAGCTGTTCGGCTACCGGGCAGTGGTGCTGGGGAGCATCGAGGCGAGCTTCTTCACGGTCGACCAGCTCCGCATGCTCGCGGACTTCGTGAGCGTGCGTGGAGGCGGACTGCTGGCGCTAGGGGGCCGTCGTGCCCTGTCGGAGGGCGGATACGCCGGAACCCCGCTGGCCGAAGCGCTGCCCGTCAATCTGGGCCCGTCGTCGGGGGCGCCGGACTCGGGCGCGGTGTGGGTCGCGGTCGAGCCGACCGCGGCCGGCGCCCTGCACCCCGCGACCCAGCTCGCACCTAACGACTCGGCCACGGCGGCGATGTGGAGCCAGGTGCCGGCGCTCACCATGGTCAACGAGATCGGCCGGCCCAAGCCCGGCGCCACCGTGCTGCTCAACGGGAGCGCCGAGGGCGAGCGGCGCCCGCGTCCCCTCCTCGTCTTCCAGCCGTTCGGACGCGGCAAGGCCATCACCTTCGCGGTCCAGGACTCCTGGCTCTGGCAGATGGAGGCGAAGGTGACCGTGGAGGATCTCTCGCACGAGACCTTCTGGCGCCAGCTCCTGCGTTGGCTCGTGAGCGATGTGCCCGACCGGCTCGATGTGCTCGCGGTCGACGAAGGAGCCATCGACGAGGGGATCCCCCTCCGCGCCACGGTCAGCGACAGCGCCCACATCCGCGCCAACGGCGCCGCCGTGCGTGCGGAGGTGATCGCGCCGAACGGCGACCGCTCCGAGATCCCGTTCGAGTGGGCCACGGACCGCGACGGAGAGTACAAGGCGACTCTGGTCCCCGGTGAGAACGGTGTCCACGAGGTGCGGATGACGTCGATCCTGGGGCGGGACACCCTCGTCGGCGAGCCGGCGTTCGTGCGCGTGGCCGAACCGACGGCGGAGTATTTCGGCGCCCAGATGCGTCCCGCGGTGTTGCGCCAGTTCGCGGAGGAGACCGGGGGCAAGTACTACCCCGCCGCCGAGGCCCAGCGCGTGTCCGAGGACATCGTGTACACCTCCAGCGGTGCGACGGTGATCGAGCGCATGGATCTCTGGGACATGCCGGTGATCTTTCTCCTGCTCGTGGGGCTCGTGAGCGCGGAGTGGCTCTTCCGACGGCGCCGGGGGTTGGCGTGAGAACGATGTCACCGGCAATCGAATGGTTGCGCATCGCGGCGGTTGCGGGTGCAGCGTTGTTACTGGGGGGGACCCCCCAGGCGTCGCCCGCACAGGCCGTCCCGCAGACCCACGTCCTCTTCATCACCGGAGCCAGCGGTGAGCCGCGTTTCGCCACGGCGTTCCATGCGCAGGTCATGGCGCTCCGCGCGGCCGCCACCGGTGCGGGCATCCCGGATTCGCTCATCCTGTACCTGGCCGAGGACCCCTCACGCGAACCCCGCGCCATCACCGGCCGCTCGAACCGCGAGGGCGTCACGCAGGCGATCGAGCGGATTGCCGGCCGGGCCGGCCCTGACGATCAGGTCCTCATCCTGCTCATCGGCCACGGGAGTGCCGACAACGAGGTCTCGCGTTTCAACGCCCCCGGTGCCGACCTCACCGACGCGGACTTCGCGAAGCTGCTCGATCGTCTGTCGCGCCAGTCGGTCGCCTTCGTGAACGCCGCGAGCGCGAGCGGCGACTTCATCAAGACGCTCTCCGGACCGAATCGCGTGGTCGTCACCGCGACCAAGTCCGGCTTCGAGCGCAACGAAACCCTCTTCGGCGAACACTTCGTGGCGGCTTATGCGAAAGAAGGTGCCGATACCGACAAGGATGGGCGTGTGTCGCTGCTCGAGGCCTTCACCTACGCGCGGCGCGAAGTGACTCGCGCGTACGAGCAGAGCAACCGGCTGCAGACGGAACACGCGATGCTGGATGACGATGGCGACGGTGTGGGCCGGGCCGACCCGGCGGCCGACGGCCCCGACGGGCGCCGCGCCCGCGGGTTTTTCCTCGGCGCGGCCGGCGGACTCCCCGCCGGCGTCGCGTCGGATCCGCGGGCGGCCGCCCTGCTCGCCACGCAGCGCCAGCTTCAGCAGCAGATCGACTCCCTGCGCGTGGTGAAGTCGTCGATGCCCGAGGCCGAGTACGAGAAGCAGCTCGAGGCGCTGCTGCTGAAGCTGGCGGAAACCACGCGCGCGCTTCGTGCACTCGAAGTGAGGAAGCCGTGACCTGCTCACTCAGCCTCCGCGTCCTCGTGACCGCCACGCTCATGCTGGCGGCGCCCGCGGCGTGCGCCCAGGACGCGAGGCCTTCGACCGGCACTCAGGCCACGCCCGCCGAGGCGCTGCGGGCGGGCCAGTACGACCGCGCGATCGAGATGGCGCGCTCGGTCATCCGCCGGGACTCGGGTAACGCGGAGCACGCGCGGATCCTTGCTTCGGCTCTGCGCTCGACGGGCAAGTACGCCGAGGCCGAGGCGGCCGCGGACGCGTTCTCCCGCGCGCGCCCGAACGATGCGGCGCTGGCGAACCTGCAGGGTGAGATCCAGCGCGAGCGCGGGCGGCTCGCAGAGGCGGAGGCCTCGTTCCGCCGGTCCATCGCGGGCCGCGCCCCTGACTCGCTCGTGGCCGCGGTGAACCTGGCGATCCTCCGCTTCGACCGGGGTGAGGTGGACGGTGCGATGCAGGAGTTCGACCGCTTCATCGACGTCTACAACACCCGGCGCGGCCGGCTCACGGCCGACGAGCTGACGGCCGTTGCCGTCGCCTGCCGTTACCTCGGCCGCGACAATCCGCAGTTGTTCAAGGATGCCCTGCGGGCCTTCGACGAGGCGATCCGGGCCGATTCGCTGGGGCTGGAGCGGCGCGTGATGCTGGCGGAGATGTTCCTGGAGAAGTACGCCTCGGGCGACGCGCTGACGACCATCGAGGAAGTGCTCGCCGTGAATCCGCGCCATGCGCGCGGACTCCTGACCATGGCGAAGGTCCGCCACTTCGACGACCAGGGCGACGCCACGGAGTACCTGCGACGGAGCCTCGAGGTGAACCCCGTGTCGGCGGAGGCGCGGGCCTTTTCGGCGCTCCTGCTGATCGATCTGGAGGAATACGTCGAGGCCGCCGCC
>DATIGO010000412.1:0-18401 GCA_035454665.1 Gemmatimonadaceae bacterium
CACAGGGCTGGGACGCGTTCAACCTCATGTCGTCGATCGGGGCGTTCCTCTTCGTCCCCGCCTTCGCGATCTTCACCTGGAACTTCTTCCGCTCGAAGAAGCACGGAGAGATCGCGGGGGACAACCCGTGGGACGCGCCCACGCTCGAGTGGTCGATTCCGTCGCCCCCGCCCGAATACAACTTCGCGCAGATCCCGATGGTGACGTCGCGCTACCCCATGTGGGATCTCACGCACCCCGAGCGCATGGCGGGAGTCCCGCACACGCAGGAAGGGTGGGACACCGCGAAGCACCGCACCGGCGAGCACGTCACGGCGAGCGGAGTGCACGAGCCCGACGTGGCGCCCATGCACATCGAGAAGGAGCGGCGCACGGCGGCGGAGCTGGGCATCCCGATGCCCACGCCCACGATCAAGCCGCTCTGGGTCGCGTTCGGCATCCTCGTCCTGATGGGTTCCCTGCCCTTCCTGTACGCCGGGATGCAGACGCTGGCCTTCGCGCTCATCGCCATCGGCGCGATCGTGTTCGTGGGGTCGCTGTATGCGTGGCTCACGACGCCTTTGGAAGCGCATCATTAGAACAGTGACGCGTGACGGGTGACGAGTGACGGGACCCGAACCCGCCCCCTCGTCGCACCACACGCGTCACTCGTCACCGCCCTGAATTCGGAGACCGGACTTGTCCGCCACCGCCGCCGCTGAGAGCCACGCTCACAGCCACCACTACACCAGCACCGGGCTCGACAATCGCAAGATTGCGATCTGGACCTTCATCGGGTCCGAGTGCATGCTGTTCGCCTCGCTCATCTCCACGTATCTGATCTACAAGGGGAAGAGCGTCGTCGGGCCGTTCCCACACCAGCCGTGGACCGACCCGAACACGGGGACGCAGTACCACGGGATCCTCGACATCCCGATCACGTCGATCTCGACGTTCGTGCTGCTCTGCTCCTCGCTGTCGATGGTGCTGGCGCTCGCCGCGGTGGAGAACCGCGGCAAGCCGCTGCCGCCCAACGCAGGGGCGTGGACGCGCGCGCTGGCGTCGTCGAAGCTCTGGCTCTTCGTGACGTGTCTCATGGGCGCCACCTTCCTCGGCTTCCAGGCCTACGAGTTCACGTCGTTCGTGCACGAGGGGCTCACCATCAGGCGTAACCTGTTCGGCTCCACGTTCTTCACGCTCACGGGCTTCCACGGTGCCCACGTAACGGCCGGCGTGATCTGGCTGGGTACGCTGCTCGCCATCGACATGAAGCGTGGCCTGCAACCGAAGGATGCGCTCTGGGTCGACATCGCCGCCCTGTACTGGCACTTCGTCGACGTGGTGTGGATCGCGATCTTCACTCTCATCTACCTGATTCAGTAGGCGGAGTCGACATGGCACACGAGCAGTCGGATCACGCGGCGCACGATGCGCAGGCCGGCCACGGCAATCCCGACCACGAGCACGAGCACCCCACCTGGAGCGTCTACTGGAAGGTCGGTCTCATCCTCACGGTCATCACGATCCTCGAGGTCTGGGCCTACTACATCCCCTCCCTCGTGGCCTCTCCGTACTTCGTGCCGATGCTCCTCGTGATGTCGGCGGCGAAGTTCGCGATCGTGGTCCTCTTCTACATGCACCTGCGTTACGACCACCGCCTCTTCAAGGCGCTCTTCACCGGCCCGCTCGTCATCGCGATCGCGACGTTGATCGGCCTGCTCTTCCTGCTGGCGAAGTTCGGAGCGGGGACGACGACGGGCTGAGCGCCGCGCCGTCGAGAGAGCGCCGGCTCCCAGGGGGGCCGGCGCTCTGCTTTGTGCGGTGGTGTCACCCCGCGAAGAACGGCGGCGGGAGCGCCCTCGGGCATCCGCCATCAGCCAGCGGCCGCCGCGCGCGGCGCAGACGGCCGACAGCGCACGAGCTCCGGCGATGCCCGGCTGCCGTTGCCGTTATCGAACGCGCGCGGCGTTACTTCCCCTGCAGTACCTGATCCAGCCGCTCGGGGATCTCCGGATGCCGCCGCAACAGATAGCGTCCCATGAGAAACGCGGCGATGAGGTTCGCGATGCCGGCGTGATACCAGGAGATCTCCTGCAGCGGCGTCCAGAGCGAGAGGAGGTACGTGAAGCCGTAGAACGCCACCTCGAACGCCACGAAGAGCATCATGAGCCCCGCGAGCATCGGCGGCTGGCGCGCGGATCCGTGCACCATCGCCGTCGCCGCCACGCCCAACGCCGCGAAGGCGAGATAGTGGATGATCGTGAACAGCAGCACGTTCTGCAGGGGCGACGGGCTTTCCGCAGGCCACAGGATGTCGGTGATCGCGCCCCCCAGCACCGACGGTGTGTACAGCAGGCGACCGGCGAGCGCGTCGACGACCAGGAAGTAGAGCGCCACCGCCGTCGCACCGATCACCCCGGCAACGACACCCTCCCGGACCGTCCCGTGCGCCCGGTTCCGCTCGGCCAGCTCCCGCGCCGACATGGGTTGCTGCGCGAAATCACGCTCCGCCGCGTGCAGTCGAGCCATTCCCGCCTCCTGGGTGTGGCCATGTGTGGCCTGTGCCGTACCCCGCCGGCTGCGCCCCGGTGCCGCGCGGGAGCGAGAAGGGTGCCGCCACGACACCGCTGAGCCGTGCGCGCGCGCACGCTGCAGTCCGGCACAACTCCGTGGCGTTACGACCCGTTGCACGCTCTCATCACTTTCGTCCTCCTGTGGACGAGCCTACTTTGCCCAGATGAGCTCAGCGTCCGCCGTAGCCTTGCGTTCCGGGCTGTCCTGCCTATCGATGCGCGCCCTGCCGTGCTCGGCGGGGCTCGCCGTCGCGGTGCTGGCGCTCACGGCTGCGACGGCGCGCGGGCAGTCGGGAGCTCCCGGCGGGGGCGGCGGTTCACGCCCGGCGGCCCGCTCGACGCCCACGGCCGCGCGCGCCGCGTCCGGTCCGCTGCGCCACACGACGCCCACGGGAACGGACTCGCTCGCCAGCGATCTCGCGGAGCTCATGAACGCGCGCGTGCGGAATGGCACCTGGGGCGCGATGGTCGTCTCGCTCACGCGCGGCGATACGCTCTTCGCGGAGAACGCGGGCGGGAGCCTCGTTCCGGCGTCGACGCTCAAGCTTTTCACCACGGCGCTGGCGTTCGAGCGCCTGGGAGCGAATCACCGCTTCAGCACGAACGTGTTCCGCACCGGCGAGGTCGATCCTGCTGGCACGCTCCACGGCGATCTGGTGCTGCGCGGCGGCGGAGACCCCAGCCTGTCACGCCGCTTCTTCGAGGGCGACGCGAATGCGCCGATGCGATCCCTCGCACGGCAGGTGGCCTCGGCCGGCATCCGGCGCGTGCGCGGCAACATCGTCGGCGACGACGGCGCGTTCGAGGCGAAGCCGGTGCCCGACGGCTGGCTCACACGGTACCTGCATGCGAGCTACGCGGCCCCCGTCTCGGCGCTCTCCCTCAACGAGAACCTCCTCTACGTCGTCGTGACGCCGGGCCGGGCGGGTGCCGCCGGTACGGTGCGGCTGGAGCCGGCCGCCGATGGCGCGTATCGCATCGCGAACGCCACCAGTACCCGGGCGGGCACCCGGAGCTCGCGGCTCACCGTGGCCCTGGCCGCGCAAGGTGTCATCAACGTGCGCGGCTGGATCGGCGCCACGTCGGAGCCCCGCGTGTACGTGGTGGTCGTGAACGATCCGTCGAGCTTTGCCACGAATGCGTTCGCCCGCGCGCTGGCCGAGGCGGGTGTGGCGGTGGAGGGCGAGGTGCGGCTGAGCGGCACGCCCGAGGGAGCGCTCCCCGTGGCGTCGCTCCCATCCCCTCCGCTGTGGGAGCTCGCGAACGTCATGAACCGCGAGAGCGTGAATCATTTCGCGGAGTTGATCTTCCGCAACGTCGGGCGTCTCGGTGACCCATCGGGCGTCGGGTCAGCGGAGATGGCCAACGCGCTGTTGCGCGATTTCCTGCTGCTGCGCGTGGGGGCCGATCCCGGCGACGTCTTCGCCGCCGACGGCAGCGGCCTCTCCACGCTCGACCGCGTCACGCCGCGCGCGATGGTGCAGCTGCTGTCCTTCGCGCACGGCGCGCCCTGGTCGCGCGAGTTTCACGAGTCCCTCCCGATCGCCGGGCGCCAGGAGACGCTCCGCCTGCGCATGCGGGGGACGCCGGCTCACGGGAACCTGCATGCGAAGACCGGCACCACGAACGAGGTCGTGGGCCTGAGCGGCTACGTCGCCTCGCGCGACGGCGAGGTGCTGGCGTTCGCGTTCCTGTACAACGGCCGGGACCGCTTCAACGCCCGCGCCTCGATCGACGCGATGGGCGCCACCCTCGCGGCCTTCGCGCGCTGACGGGCGGCACCCCGCGGGTGAGGCCGCGGGTCCCGCTCGTCAGCGCTCGCTCGCCCGCAGCACGACGTCCCGCTTCGCCAGCTCCGCGACGTACGGCAGCGCCGGCACGGCCTCGTCAGGCGTCCGCACGCCGGCCCCGGTCACGAGCCGCTTCACCTGCATCCACCCCGTGATGGCGAGCGAGAACCCGGTCGTGCGCATCATGGCGCTGATGCCGCGCGCCGCATCGTACTGATCGATCAGCTCCCACGACACTTCGGCGGGCGCCCCCCGGCGCTCCCCCGTCACGACCACGCGCAGCGCCACGATGTCCGGGCTTCCCGGCTTCGTCAGGCGCTCTCCGAGGACGGCGATGGCGACGTCGCGCGGCACGACACGATGTCCCTTCACCTGCACCGGCTCGATGTCGAAGAAGCCGAGATCGCGGAGCGCCGACACGAGCGCCGCATGCCCCGGGTAGCGCAACGTCTTGTACTCCATGGTCGGGATCTTTCCCTCGTACCGGAACGCCATGGTCGAGAGCCCGCCCGCCGTGTGGAACGCCTCGAGCGGACCGAGGGGCTCGGGAAAGACCACCGGCTCGACCTCCGAAAGTGCCGGGATCTGCGTCCGCCGGCCGTCTCGGAGGATCCACGAAAGTGTCGTGTAGTAGTCCACCACGCCCTCGAGCGAGTACACGACCTGGTAGTTGAGCGGCGGCTCCGGATGCCGGGGCAGTCCACCCACGAAGATGCGTACCGCCTCCACGCGGTCGAGCTGCTCGATGCCGTGCTGCGCGAGGATGTTCACCATGCCGGGTGCCACGCCGCAGTCGGGAATGACGCTCACGCGCCGCGCGCGCGCCTCCGCGTCCAGGGCCTTCTGCTCCGAGACGATCTCCGTGTTGCCGCCCAGATCGCAGAAGTGCACGCCGGCCTCGATCGCGAGGCGGGTCATCTCCAGGTTGAAGTAGTACGGCAGGGCGCAGAGCACGGCGTCCGACTCGCGCATGAGGGCGCGCACCGCGTCGTGGTCGCGGACGTCGAGGGGCGTGGGAAGGAGCCTGGGCGCGGAGTAATCGCTGAGGAACGGCGGAAGGTGCTCGATCGGGAGGCCGGCCAGGCGCACGGCGGTGACGTCCGTCCGCTGCAGCAGGTCGAAGGCGCACGCCGTGCCCTGCAGACCCGCGCCAAGTACCAGCATGCGCATCGATGAGCCCGAAGGTGGTTGGGGGGATTGGCCAGACAATCTAGCCGCGCCTGGACGAAACAGAACGCCCGCGCGCCCTTGGTCAGACCAGGCGCCCCCACGATACTTCTGCATGCCACACGGCACCGAGGCCGCGGACTGGCGGCGCCATCTGCTCGAGACGCCTGACGCCATCCGCGCCCTGCTCGAGCGCACGCGTCGCGTCGCCGTCCTGGGCATGAAGCCGGAGACGCGTGCCGACCGTCCGGCGTTCTTCGTGCCGGAGTACGTGGCCGGCGCCGGCCTCGAGGTGATCCCGGTGCCGGTCTACTATCCCGAGGTGACGGTGATCCTCGGGCAGCCGGTCTTCCGGCGCCTGGTCGACGTCCCCGGCCACATCGACCTCGTGGACGTCTTCCGACGGCCGGAGCACGTGCCGCAGCACCTGGACGACATGCTCGCGGCGAAACCGGGCGCGGTCTGGATGCAGTCCGGCATCCGCAATGACGTGGTGGCGGAAGCGCTCGCCCGCGCCGGCATCGACGTGGTGCAGGATCGCTGCCTGATGGTCGAGCTGCGGCGGATGGGTCGTTAGGCAGCCGCGCCGGCCCGTGAGTCTCCGCCGGCCGTCCCCGGCCGTCGGACTCCTCAGGCCCGGACGCGGTTCCGCCCCTCGGACTTCGCCCGGTACAGGGCCTGGTCGGCCGCCGCGAAGAGATCGTCCACCGACTCGATCCCGAAGCCGGGGAACGACGACACGCCGATGCTCGTCGTCAGGCGCACGGTCACCCCCCGGGACTGCGCGAAGGCGTGCGACTCGAACAGCTCGCGGAGGCGCTCCGCAAACGCCGCCGCCCCCGTGGGACCCGTCTCGGGAAGCACCACGACGAACTCCTCGCCCCCGTAGCGCGCGACCACGTCCACCGCGCGCACGACGCGCTGGAGCAGGGCCGCCACCTCCACGAGCGCCTCGTCTCCCGTCAGGTGGCCGTACGTGTCGTTGATCTTCTTGAAGTGATCGATGTCGATCAGCAGCACCGACACGGTCGTGTTGTAGCGGCGCACACGCTCCATCTCCGACAGCAGCCGGTCATCGAGCGCCCGGCGGTTCAGGACCTTCGTGAGCGGGTCCGTCAGCGCGAGCTGCTCGAGGCGCCGGTTGTCGGCGATGGTCGACTCGATGAGCCGGGCCCGCTGCACCGCGGTCACCGCGGCACGGATCACCGTCTCGGCGAACTCCACGTCGGCGGGACCCAGCGGGGCCTCGTGCACACTGCGCCGCAGGAAGAACACGCCGGCCTGGTCGGCCTCGAGCGCGAACGGCACCGCGATCACCGAGCGCGTCGACACCCGCGTCCCGTGCGCCGCCCAGGTGCGGCGCACCTCGTCGTACAGCGGGCTCATGGCCACGTTCTCCACGAGGACCGGGCGTCCCGTCTCGAGCGCCGCGCGGAGCTCCGGGTAGCGCGCGAGCTCGAGCACGAAATCGCTCTTCCCCGTCTCGAACGCGGTCGCCACCACGCGTGGCGGCGCACCCTCCCGCGCCAGGATCACGCTGCAGTGCGTGAGGTCGAGCGCCCGCGCCACGCGCCGCGCCAGGAGGTGATAGATTTCATCCCCCGACAGCTCGTCGGTCACGTCGTGCAGGATGTCGACGAGCTGCCGGCGATGCTCCGCCTCCTCCTGAATCCGCGTCAGCGCCTCGCGCGTCTCGCGCAGCGACTCGTGCGCCGAGCGCAGGATGGCGCGCATGCGGAGCTGCGCCTGGATGCGGGCCAGAAGCTCGCGCACCCGGAACGGCTTGCGCACGTAGTCGGCCGCCCCCAGGCCCAGCGTCCGCACCGCCGCCTCCTCGGGCGGGAGCGACGAGATCATCAGCACCGGAATGTCGCGCCAGCGGTCGTCGGCCTTGATCCGCTCCAGCACCGCCGCGCCGTCCGCGTCGGGGAAGACCACGTCCAGCAGCACGACGTCCGGCGCGCGCTCCGCCATGAGCGGCACCACGCGGCTGGCGTCGTATGTCACGGTGACGTCGTAGCCCTGCTCCTTCAGGACCCACGACATCGTGCGGACGAGCGCCGGATCGTCGTCGGCGATCAGTACGTGCGTCCTAGCCATCGAGGAGCTGCAGGAGACCCGGCCACTCGACGTTGCCGCCGCTGAGCACCGCCACCGTGTCGCCAGCTGCCCGCACGGCCCCCGTACGCAGCGCTGCCACCGTGATCGCCCCGCTCGGCTCCGCCACCAGCTTGGCGCGGTCCAGCAGGAAGCGCATCGCGTCCCGGATGGCATCGTCCTCCACCGTCACCACGTCGTCGAGGAAGGCCTCGTGATGCGCGAACGGGATCGTGCCGATGCGGATGGAGAGCAGGCCGTCGGCGATGCTGTCCGTGTGGTCGAGGGTGACGGGATGACCCGCCTGACGAGCGCGCGAGAGCTTGGGCGATCCCGCGGGCTCCACGCCCACGATCCGCGCCCGCGGCAACGACCGCTTCACCGCCGTCGCCACGCCGGCGCTCAACCCACCTCCGCCCACCGGGACGAGCACCGTCTGCACGTCGGGAAGGTCCTCGACGATCTCCAGGCCGATCGTGCCCTGCCCCGCGATGATCGTGGGGTCGTCGAAGGGCGGGACCAGCGTGAGGCCCTGCTCCGCCACCAGCGCAAGGGCGCGATCCATCCGGTCTTTCGTCGTGGTCCCGGCGAGCACCACCGTGGCGCCCAGGCGCTCCGCGCCGGCCCGCTTGGGCGTGGTCACCGTGGTGGGCATGACCACCGTCGCCGGCACGCCGAAGAGCTGCGCCGCCAGCGCCACCGCCTGCGCGTGGTTCCCCGAGCTGGGGGCGATCACCCCACGCGCGCGCGCCTCGGGCGTGAGGCGGGAGAGGTACGTGTACGCCCCGCGGAACTTGAAGGCCCCGCCCCGCTGCAGCATCTCCGGCTTGAGCCACACCGGCGCGCCCAGCTCGTCGGAAAGCGCGGCGGACGGCAGCAGCGGCGTCCGCACGGCGACGCCACGCAGCGTCGTGGCGGCCGCGTGGAGATCCGCCAGCGAGACCAGCTCGGCGGCGGTTTGGGCATGCAGGGTGGTCATGGCGACAGAAGCTGGCGATCGGACCGCGCCAACCGCGCGGGATGCGAGATCGGATCATCGTCGGGTTCTGAAGCACACCCGGCGACGTACGGCGGTCCACCGAGAATCCGCAATTTACGCTCCCGCGGCACGTGAGGGGCGGGGCGCTCCCGCTCTCTCGATCCCTCGCCGTAAACCCTTACTGACCAACAGATAGGACCCTGCCGTGGCGGCGCGACGGGCGGCGAGGCGCCGGCTCCACAACCGCAATTCGCGCCGGTGCGCTCGCGGCGCATCACTCACGAGAGCCGGGTCCCCCTCCCAGCCCGACGACCGCGACTCTGGATGCGACCCATCCGCCACGCGATTATTAGATCGCTACTCCCCCAAGCCACACGCCCATGACCGGTCTGTACTGGTTCGCGCTCGTCGTCGGCGGCGGGATGTTCCTCTTCTCGCTGTTCGCGGATACGGACCATGGGGGCGACGTCCATGGTGACGGCATCGACCACGATGCCGGGCATCACGATGTGCAGGGCTTCAAGATCCTCTCGCTCCGCAACGCCACCTATTTCCTGTTCGCGTTCGGCGTCTCGGGCGTGCTGCTCAACTGGATGTGGCAGGGTGGGCGCGGGCTCCTCACGGCCCTCGTCGCCACGACCCTCGGTGTGCTCGGCGGTGCCATCAGCAGCCTCGCGTTCGGCTGGCTGAAGAAGACGGAGTCCGGTGAGCCCCTCGGGGACTCGAGCTGGATCGGCGCAACGGGGCAGGTTACGATCCCGCTATCGGCCTCGGGCACCGGGAAGATCCTCGTGGCCCGGGGCCAGCGTGAGCAGGAGTTGCTCGCCAGGCCGTTCGACGCGGATGCGCGCGATCCGGAACGCTGGTCGGCCGTGATGGTGGTGGAAATGCGACAGGGGATCGCCCTGGTCGCCCCGAACGACTCCGCGCTGGATGACCCGGAGACTCCGCGCCTCGGCGCAACCTCGGAGAACTGACGATGCTGGACAATCTCTTTTCGCAGATCGGCGTGATCGTAGGCGGCGTGGTTCTGGCGCTCATCCTGCTCGCCATTGTCACCATCAAGAACCTCATCGTGCTGGTGCCACCCAACATGGCGGCGGTGATCACCGGGCGGAAACGCGTGGCCGACGAAGGCACGGTAGTGGGCTATCGGACCGTGATGGGCGGCCGCTCGCTGCGTGTCCCCCTCATCGAGCAGGTGAACTGGCTCTCGCTCTCCACCGTGCCGCTCGAGCTGTCGGTCGAGGACGCGTTCTCGAAGGGGAACATTCCGCTCACGGTCAAGGCCGTGGCGAACGTGAAGATCGCCTCGACGCCCGAGATCGTCTTCAACAACGCCGTCGAGCGCCTGTTGGGCAAGAACATCTCGCAGATCGAGGCGCTGGCGCGCGAGACGCTGACGGGGAACCTCCGTGGCGTCCTGGCCAAGCTCACGCCCGAAGAGGTGAACGAGGATCGCCTGGGCTTCGCCAAGCATCTCTCCGAGGAAGCCGATCACGATCTCAAGAAGCTCGGCCTCCAGCTCGACGTGCTGAAGATCCAGCACGTCGCCGATCGCGTGGGATATCTGACGTCGATCGGTGAGAAGCGCACGGCCGAGGCGCTGCGCGACGCGGAGATCGCCAAGGCGACCGCCATCGCCGAGACGCGGCTGAAGCAGGCCGAGGCGCGCAAGGTCTCCGAGGTCGCGCAGGCCGAGAACGAAGCGGAGATCAAGCAGCGCCAGGCCGCGGCGCGGCAGCTCGCACAGATCGCCGAGGCGGAGGCGGAGGCCGCGATCAAGCAGCAGCAGGCCAACGCCCACAAGCTGGCCGAGGTGGCCCAGGCACAGGCCGAGGCCGAGATCAAGCAGCAGCAGGCGACGGCACGCCGGCTGGCCGATGTCGCCGCCGCGCAGGCCGACGTCACGATCGCGGAGGCGCGCAACGAGCTCCGCGTTCGTCAGGCGGAGCTGGGACGCGAGGCCGAGACCACCGAGCGCGTCGCGAAAGTCACGGCCCTCAAGGCGGAAACCGAGGCCCGCACCGAGATGGAAGCGCGCCGCGTGGAGATGGAGAAGACGCGTCTCCAGGCCGACGTCGTGCAGCCCGCCGAGGCAAGGCGCCTCGCCGCGGAATCGGAAGCGCTGGCACTCGCCGCGCCGATACTGCAGCAGGGCAAGGCGCAGGCCGAAGTGCTGCGCATGCTGTACGCGGAGATCCAGAAGGCGGGCGATACGGGGCTGCAGGTCTTCCTGGCCGAGAAGCTCCCGGCGATGCTGGGCGTGACTGCCGAAGCGATGAAGGACGTGAAGATCGAGCGGCTCACGGTGGTGGACAGCGGCGGCGGACAGGGAGTCGCGAACGCGGCCACCCAGAAGGTGAGCGCGTCGATCGCGGCGCTGGAGCAGATCGCCGGCGCGCTGGGGCTCGACCTCGATCGCCTCGTCAAGCGCATCGGCGGTAACCACAACGACGGCGTCACCGTAGTGCCTCGCAAGATCGAATGAGCTGAATGGATCTTCGCGAGCATCTCCAGCAGGCCTACGGCACGACGTACGACATCGAGCGCGAGCTCGGTGGCGGGGGGATGTCGCGCGTCTTCGTGGCCAACGAGAAGCGGCTGAACCGCAAGGTCGTCATCAAGGTCCTTTCCACGGAACGCGCCGCCGGCGTGAACGCCGAGCGGTTCGAGCGGGAGATCCAGCTCGCGGCGTCGTTGCAGCAGGCCAACATCGTGCCGATCCTGGCCGCCGGCGAGACCGACGGCCTCCCCTTCTACACGATGCCGTTCGTGGAGGGCGAGTCGCTTCGAGCGCGCCTCGCCACCGAGGGCCCGCTGCCGGTCGGCGTCGTCGCGAGCGTGCTGCGCGATGTGGCCAAGGCGCTGTCGTACGCGCACGGGCGCGGCGTGGTGCACCGCGACATCAAGCCGGACAACGTGCTGCTTTCGCACGGCACCGCCGTGGTCACGGACTTCGGCATCGCGAAGGCGCTGTCCGACGCGAGAACCAGCGCCGAAGGCGCCACGCTCACCCAGGTCGGCACGTCGCTCGGCACGCCGGCCTACATGGCACCCGAGCAGGCCGCGGGCGATCCCGCGGTGGACCACCGCGCCGACATCTATGCCCTCGGGTGCATGGCGTACGAGCTGCTCACGGCGCGGACGCCGTTCCACGATCGGACCCCGGCGCGGATGCTCGCGGCGCATGTCACGGAGGCGCCGCCGCCCCCGTCCCAGTTCCGGCCCGGAATTCCCGCTCCGCTCGAGCAGCTCGTCATGCGATGCCTCGAAAAGGAGCCCGCGCTGCGGCCGCAGTCGGGGAACGAGATCGTCCAGGCACTCGACGGAGTGGCGAGCGGAAGCACGGGGGTGCTGCCGGCGATTGCACCGCTCCCTTCGCTGGGCCGAACGATCGGCCTGTATGCGGCCGCCCTCATCGCCGTCGCGATCGTGGCGCGCGCCTCGACGATCGCGCTGGGGGTTCCCGACTGGGTCTTTCCGGGCGCGCTGCTCGTGATGCTGCTGGGGCTCCCCGTGGTTCTCTTCACGTGGTACGCGCAGCGGCTCGCCGGGCGCGCCGCGAGCACGACGCCGGCGCTCACGCCGGGTGGCTCGCCGGCGCCGCCCGACACCATGACGACGCTGGCACTCAAGGCCGCTCCGCGGCTCACGATGCGGAAGGCCTGGCTCGGCGGCGCGGCGGCGCTGGGCGGCTTCGTGGTGCTCGTGGCGGCGTTCATGATCCTGCGCGCGCTGGGAATCGGGCCCGCTGGCTCCCTCCTCGCAGCGGGGCAGCTCGAGGATCGCGGCCGCCTCATCGTCACGGCCTTCCCGTCACCCGATTCATCGCTGGGCACCCTGGTCACGGAGGCCGTGCGCACGAACCTGGGACAGTCGCGTGTGGTCTCGATCATGCCGCCCGTGGCGATCGCCGCCGCCCTCCAGCGCATGCAGCGCCCGCCCACGACACCATTGAACCTCGAGCTCGCACGAGAGATCGCCCAGCGTGAGGGCGTGAAGGCCATCGTCGATGGCGCCATCCAGGCCATCGGCAACGGCTACATCCTCTCGCTGCGCCTGGTCTCGACCGACTCGGCCCGGACGCTCGCCGCCTTCCAGGAAACGGCAAGCGATCCGGAGGAGATCCTCCGCGCGATCGACAACCTCACACGCAGGCTGCGCGGCAAGATCGGGGAATCACTGCGCGACGTCCGCGTGAGCCCACCGCTGGAGCAGGTCACCACGCCGTCGCTCGAGGCGCTCCGGATCTATGCCGAGGCCGCGCAGACGATCGATATGGGCGGCAATCCCATCGAGGCCGCGGAGCGACTGCGCGAAGCCGTGCGGATCGATACCGGTTTTGCCATGGCCTGGCGCAAGCTCGGCGTCGCCCTCAACAACGCGGGCTTCGCGCGCGAACGTGTGGACAGCGCCCTCGACCAGGCATACCGCTTCCGTGACCGCCTCTCCGAGCGCGAGCGCCTCATGGCCGAAGGCACGTACTTCCAGCTCGGACCGGGGCGCGATCGGCGCCGCGCCATTCGCGCCTACGAGGCCCTCCTCGCGGTCGATCCCACCGAAACAGGAGCGGCGAACAACCTCGGGAACATTCTGAGCGGACGGCGTGATTTCGCGCGCGCCGAGTCCCTGTTCAGAGCCCAGGTGGAAGGTGGCCGCGCCACGTCACAGAACTACACGAACCTCATCGGGGCGTTGTTCAACGGCGGCAAGATCGACGAGGCGGAGCGTTTCGCGCGGGAGTACCGCGAGCGTTACCCGGGCACGCCCTTCGCGATGACTGCGCCGGCGAACTGGTACTACCAGCGCGGCCAGATCGACTCGATGCAGATCCTGTACGACAGCCTCGCGAAGCAACAGAACGTCATCGTGCGTATCAACGGCCTCGCGGGACTCGCCAACCTCTCGGTTCTCCGTGGACGCATCGACGACCTGATGCGGTATTCGGCGCGGATCCGGCCGTTGCAGCAATCCCTTGGCCAGCCACCGAATCACCTCTTCGATTCACTGCAACTCTCGCAGCTCGATCTGATTTTCTTCGATGACACCACGCGCGCTGTCCAACGCATGGACGCCGCGCTCCGCGCGCACGACATCGAGACGCTGCCGTTCCTGCAGCGTCCGTACCTGGCCCTCATCTCGTTCTATGCGAGCGCAGGCGAGGTTTCGCGCGCGCGTGCCCTGCTGGCGAAGCACGACGCCGAAATCCCTGATAGCACGCTGCGCCGCATTCGCGAGCCGTCGCGCCACGGCGCGGTCGGCGTCATTGCGATGGCCGAGGGTCGCTATCAGGACGCGGTGCGCGAGTTCTGGCGCGCCGACACCACGTACGACGGGCCCGATGGGAGCTGCAGCATCTGCGTGCTGGACGACATCGGTTACGCCTGGAGCCGTGCGGGGGCTGCGGACTCCGCGCTGCACTACTGGGAGAAGTACCTCGCGACACCCTACATGGGACGCCAGGGCTTCGAGGCAGGCCAGAAACCGCTGATGCTCAAGCGCATGGCCGAGCTGTACGAGGCGAAGGGTGACTTCGAGAACGCCGCGAAGCGCTACCGGGAATTCATCGCCCTGTGGGAGCGCGCCGATCCGCGCCTGCAGGAAAAGGTGGCCGATGCGCGGGAGAGACTGCGGCGCATGGCCAACGTCGAAGGACGCTAGCGCGCGGGGCCGGCGGCGGACCGGTCGACGGGTCCGCCGGCGTCGAGAACCGTCGGCCGCGCGGGACGGTCCGCGCCGTCTGTGGAGGACAACCGTGTGCGTGCCGGGTCGACCGGAAGCAGCGGCGTGGCGCCCGCGCCCGGCTCGGACGCCACGGCGAGCGCGGGCAGCTTGACCACGAAAGTGCTGCCGCGGCCTGCTCCGTCACTCGACGCCGTGAGCGAGCCGCCGTGCATCTCCACGAGCCGGCGCGCCAGCGACAGACCGATGCCGAGGCCGCCGCCCGCACGGACGGTCGTCCGCTCCGCCTGCGTGAACATCTCGAACACCTTGGAGAGCATCTCGGGCTCGATGCCGATACCCGTGTCGCTGACGGAGACCACCACCTCCTTCCCGGTGCGCTCAGCCGTCAGCCGGATACGCCCCCCGGGCTCCGTGAACTTCGACGCATTGTTGAGCAGGTTGCCGAAGACCTGCGCGAGACGCACAGGATCGCCGTGCACGTGCACGGGCTCCGGCGGCAGCGTCTGGCTCACGTCCAGGCGGGCCGCCGCGATCGCCGGCCGAAAGCCATCCAGCGCGTCGCGCAGGATCGCCGTCAGCTCCACGCGCTCCACGCGCAACTCCATCCGATCGCGGCTGATCCGACTCACGTCCAGCAGGTCATCGACCAGGCGCACCATGTGGCGCAGTTGCCGGTCCATGGTGCGCACCAGCACGTCACGCCGGCCGGCATCACTTCCCGCGATCCGGAGGATCTCGAGCGAGTTGCGGATCGGCGCGAGGGGATTCCGGAGCTCGTGCGCGAGCGTGGCGAGAAACCGGTCCTTGCGCCGGTCCGCCTCGCGCAGTTCCGCGTCGGACTGGCTCGCGCGGCGCGCGGTGGTCAGCACCAGCGCGGCCATCGTCACCACCATCATGAGCGCGAAGATCGCGGTACCAAAGGCCGGATCATACAGCTCCAGTCGCTCACCCACGATCTCGAGCCATCCGAAGACCACGGGAATGAGCAGCACCGGGATCAGGAGGCGGCGGGCCAGCAGGCCGCCCGCATCGTCGCGCTGCAGCACGGAGACCAGGCCGTGCTGCGGGACCACGGCAAAGAGGCCGATGGCGAGCGCGAGCAGGATGCTCGCCATCTGCACCGAGATCCCGGTCAGGCGCGGCAGATCGTACAGAACGTCGGCCCCGAAGAGGTAGCCGGTCAGCGACACGCCCACCACGAACGCGACGATGCCGGCGAGCACGATCGCCGCGCGCCGCGCGCGATCGCCGAACGTGGTGAGCACGAGCGCGGACCCGATCAACGTGAACGACAGGGAGGCGGGTGGACCCATGCGGCCGGGCGCGCTCGTGGCGCGCATGCCGGGCGGCTCATCGGACAGCCACGTGTCGATGCCAAGGTTGAGCCCGGTCAGGTGCTGCAGGAGTGTGAGCGATCCGATCAGCGCCACCAGCACGCCGAGGGCGCGGGCCGCCAGTCGGCACCGCGGCGCGGCGCGGAGGCAGAAGATGAGCGCCGCGGCCGTGGCGATCGTTGCCACGGCGGGGTTGGCCTTCATCGAGATGCCTGTGCTGAACCAGTCCGTGAGCCGGTAGGTTCCCGTGATCCAGCCGAGAAGCGTGAGCGCACCGCCGACGAGGGCATACGTCGCAGCCACGAGCGCCACGTCACGTGGCCAGAATCGTCGCGGGGCGGCTGGTTCCACTTCTCCCATGGGTGGCCAAGTGTAGACTGCGGCCGGATGACCGGCAAGCGCGCACCTGGCTCCGGCGCGCCGGACTCATCGATGTCGTTTCGGCAACGTCGTGGCGGTGCTGCGCGCAAGCGCGCGTCACACGCCTGATGCGATGGATCGGCCAGTCAGGAGCCGATCAGCCCCATGCTCGTGCCGGACGGATCCGTGAAATACCCGAAGCAGGCGACCTCCGGAACCGTCATCGGATCGCCCAGCCGCTTCCCGCCTGACGCCTCGATCTCTTCGATCTTCTCGCCCACGCTGCCCGCGTAGATGTACGCCACGGCAGGGAGCGAAGACGTGTGTGTCTGAAACACGCCGCCGATGCCGGCTCCGGGATCGAACGCCATGTACCCCGGCAGCGTTTCGCTCGCACCCCATCCGAACACGTCTCGGAAAAACCGCCCCGCCGCGACGCCGTCAGTCGCATGCATCTCGAGCGAGCAGAGTGATCCCGCAGGCGGCCGGGGATTGGCACCGAGCGGCGCCGGGATGCGCGACATCGCGCCTGACGACATCGCGCTCGTGAGCCCGTAGATCGTTCCCGAGGGATCGCGGAAGCGAGCGAGCGTCCCGACCGTCGGGATGCTCCACGGAGCGCGCTCGGTCGACGCACCGGCGGCCTCCACCTGCTGCAACGCCGCCTCCACCTCCGGAACACCGATGAACGGCACGACGCCCGGAAAGCCCTCCGGCGTATTCGCTCGCAGGGTGACGCTCGGCCCGCCGGGAGTCACGACCGCGGTCAGCTCGCTCGTGAGCGACTGCGTCTGCCATCCGAAGACCCGCGAATAGAAGGCCGCGGAGGCGGCGAGGTCGTTGGCCGAAATGACGACGAGCCGGATCGGGTGCCTGCCGCTTCCGGCCGGAACGTCCGGCATCTCCATGCCCATCGCAGGATCTCCCAGGCGCGAGTTGGCCGGCGTTCCTCAGTGCCTAACGGCACAGAAGCGTCACGGCGGCAGTGAAGTAAACGCCGCCTTCCGCGGGCCGCAATGCCGAACACGCCCACGCGGCCGGGCGAACCCGCGCTACCCGGCCGTCACGACTGCCTGGCGCCCGGAAACTTCTTCCTCCTCGCCACGAGCAGTTCCGCTGCTGAGCCGCGCCATCGCCCGGTACACGGCATCGCGCAGCGACCTCTCCCGTGGATCGTTCTCGAGATAGAAGTCCAGCCGGTTCATCACGTACGCGTACCCCAGATGAGCATCGGGATCGGCAAAGCCGAAGGAGCCCCCCGCGCCGGGCGCGCCAAGGGCGCGAGCGCTCGAGCCGAACCCCACGTCGGGACCGGGCCGCAGGAAGCCAAGCGAGAAGTAGCTCGGCACGCCCAGCACCACGTCGGGTCCTCGCGGGTCCGGGGGCGGAACTACGACCCGAGCGAAGGTCTCCGGAGTGATGCCGAGTTCCGCACCGCCCTCGGCGAGGGCCGAATAGACCCGCGCAATCGCGCGCGCGGTTCCCACACCGTTCCCGGCGGGCACCTCGATCTCCAGCGAGCGGCGGTCGTTCATGTCCAGGTCCTCCAGGACCGCCAGGGAGCGGCGGAGCAGCGAGCCCGGACGGATGATCCTCATCGTCGTGGCCACCGGCGTGTAGCGCAGCGCGAGCAGACCGCGCCACCGGGAGAGCGGCCGCACCCTGGCCACGCGCTCATCCGGGATCTCGCGGGGGAGCCCGATGTAGAAGTCGAGGCCCAGCGGAACTGCGATCTCATCCCGGAAGAAGCGCCCGATCGTGCGATGCGCAGGATCGACACGCCGCATGAGCTCCTGCATGTAGAGGCCGAGCGTGAGCGAGTGGTAGCCGTGACGCGTCCCCGGAGGCCACGCCGGCTTCTGTCTGGCGAGCAGGCGGGCAAGATCGTCCAGATCGTGCATCCGTTCGACGGTCAGCTTCTCGTCGAGCAGCACAAGACCGGCCTGGTGGCCGAGGAGCTGGCGCACGGTGATCCCGGCCTTGCCGTGCTGCGCGAACTCCGGCCAGTAGCGAGCGATGGGCGCCTCGTAGTCGAGCCAACCGCGCGCATTCGCCATTGCGAGGGTCATCGCCGCCAGTCCCTTGGTGGTGGACATGACGGGAACCATCGTGTCCGCCTTCCACGGGGCGTCACCGGTGGGCGTACGCCGCCCGCCCCAGAGATCTACGACCTTCTCGCCGCGCCAGTACGCGGCCACGGCGGCGCCGATCTCGCCACGCTCGGCGAAATTGCGCTCGAATTCGACGCGCACTTCCTCGAAGCCGCGGGCGACGCGGCCGCCAATCGGAGTGTTCGCTGTCATGGGAATCACCCTCCCCCAGGATCCAGATGACGCCGGGCGCGACGGCGGCCGGCGGCGTCGCGAACGACGCGCACGCCGCGCGCGACCGTGAGCAGGGCCGGGGCCCAGGACCATTCCAGGCGTGGTCATCC
>DATIGO010000413.1:0-9956 GCA_035454665.1 Gemmatimonadaceae bacterium
GCCCTTCGACTCTGCCCGCCGTTGACTGCCGCGTCTAGGACTTGCGGAGCTCGACGCTGCCGTTGACCGTGCGCAACTCGACCCGCCGGCCACCCCGTCCAATGGTCGCGCGGATGCTCCGCGGATTGATCCGGCCGCTCACGGTGAGCGGGAAATCCGATCCCACCCGGCCATTGACCGTGCGCAGGTCGACCTCGGCGTCGAGGGGGTCCGGGAGGTAGACCTCGACGGAGCCGTTCGTGGTCTCGAACGAGAGGTCCCCGCTCCCCGACGCACCCATGCGGACCTCGATGTCGCCGTTGGTCGTGTTCGCGTTCACCGGCCCGCCCGAGGACTCGGCCTCGATGCCGCCGTTCACGGTCGCGGCCTCCACCTCCGCCGTGGCGCCGCGGATGATCAGCCCGCCGTTGACCGTGCTCACGCCGAGCCGCACACCGGCCGGCACCCGCACGATGAACTCGACCGACACGTCGTTGTTCCGGTTGCGCCGGAAGCCGTCGCCGCGGGTGCGGTAGCCCCGCTCGTCGCACTCGCTGTTGTCGTACCAGAGGGCGCAGACGAGCACGTCCTGACTCCCCGAGCCCACCTGCGTGACCTCGAAGCGGACGTCCTCGGGATTGCCGCGCCGCCACGACTTCTCCGCGACGATCTCGACGCGGTTGCCGGTAGCCCGGTCCACGCGGATGCCGCCGTTCAGGTTGCGGACGTAGAGCCAGCGGCCGGACGGCACCGTGCCCTCCCAGCGGAACTCACGGTCGGACGAGCGCTCCTGCGCACCCGCCAGCGAAGCGGGGACGGCGGCGCACAGCGCGAGCGCGAAGGCGAACGGACGATTCACGGGATGGTCTCCTGGTTGCGTGCCTAACGGCGCGTGTCGCGGCGGATCTCGACGTCGCCGCTGAAGGTTTCGGCGATCACGGTGGCGCCGCCGTTCCCGAGGACGAACTCGAGCCGGCGGCCCTGCCGGCCGCTGCGGTCGGGCTGCAGCGTGACGGGAAAGTCCGAGTCGAGCTCGCCGCTGAAGGTCTCGATGCCGAACCGCGCGCTCGCGTTGGCGGGGATGGTCAGCGTGATGGTGCCGGAGTGCGAATGAAACTCGTACTGCCCGCCCGCTTCGATCGTGCCGCGGTATTCCACCTCGCCGTTCACGGTGGACGCGGAGACGTCGCGCGAGCGGACGTTCGCGAGCACGATGTCGCTGCTCGTGGATTCGACGTCGACCGATCGCCCCTCGATGTCGGCGAGCTCGATGATGCCGTTGAGCGACGTCACGTCGACTTCGCCCCGCAACTGCGAGGCGGTGATGTCGCCGGAGAGGCTGCCCAGCTCGATGCGATCGGCGGCGTCGACGACCTCGATGTCGCCGCTGGAACTGTGCGCGTCGACGGGTCCCCGGGTGCCCCGGGCGGAGAGGTCGCCCGACTGGCTGCGCATGACCACGCGCACGCCCCGGGGCACCGTGAGCTCGTAGCGGGTCTCGTCGCTGCGGCCCCGGTACCCCTCCGATTCGATCGTGATGCGGGTGGCCGTCACCCGCCACTGGAGCTGGCCCCGCTCGCTGCTGGCGCGGATGCGCGCCTCGCTCCGGTCCCATCCCGTGAGGACGATGTCGCCCGACATGCTCGAGAGATCCACCACGCCATCGCGCGGGAAGGCCACGGTCGTGTCGATGCTCGTGGCGCTCTGCTGTCCCTGCCGCCGGGCGCCCTGCTGCCCGCTCGGCCGGCCGAACTCACGCTCGAGCTCCCGGTCCAGATGTCGCACCGAGTGCTCCACGGCGCGCAGCGCCTGATCGATCGACTTCTCCACCGACTTCTCGACGATCTTTCCGACCTGTTCCATCGCGCGCCCCAGCTCGCGGAGCTCGCGCGGCGGAGCCGACTGACCGGACTGAGCCGGAAGCGCGAGGGCCGTGCCCAGGAACGTCGCGACGGCGACGAAGGAAACCGAGGTTCTGTTCATTGTATGGGTCGTCTCAGATGCGGGCCGGCAGCAGCGCCGCCGTCCGCAGGACGCCGAGTTTCTTCTCGAGCGCCCGATTGAGCTGCTCCGTCAGGAAACGGCTGGCCGGATCGCGGGCGAGCGCGTTCCGTGCATCGAGGATGGCGCGGTCGATCTGCGTCAGGCTGTTCTCGACCACCGCGACCGTCACGGGGTCGAGCTCCGTGCGCCGCTGATTGACCAGGAGCCGGAGCTGCATGATCTCGCGGTCGTAGGCCATGGTGGTCGCGCTGTTCGAGGCGGGCGTGGCGCTCCCCAGCACGCTGCGCGCCGCCGGGGCCGCACCCGCCAGCGCAGGGGTCTCCGCCGCGCCGGAAGGCGACGGAGCGGTGGTGTCGGTCACGACCACCCGCGGCCGCGCCGAATCGATCGGGAAGACGGCCGCCACCGGAGCGGCGTTACCGGTCACGGTGCGCAGCGTCAGCGTATGCGTCACACCAGCCGTCACCGCAACGAGACCAGCGGCGATCAGCCCCTGTCGCACGAACTGCCGGCGGCGCGTCAGACGATCCGGCGACGGGGCGAGCTGGTACACCGGCGTCTCGATCCGGGCCGCGATTCCCTCCCACAGATCGCGCGACGGCTCGAGCACCGGCAGTTCGGCCGCGTCGCGGCGGATGGCGCCAAGATCCCGCACCAGCGCCGCGCAGCGCAGGCACTCGCTCAGATGCGACTCCAGGGCCTCGCGCGTCTCGCGGGGAAGATCTCCCTCGAGCCAGGCGGCCAGGTGCGCATCCACGCCTTCGCAATTCATAGGAGTCGGAGTCTTCATCATGGTCATCGGTTCAACGCCTCCCGCAGCAGCATGCGCGCGCGGTGCAATTGTGCCTTGCTGCCGCCCGAGGTGATGTCGAGCATCCCGGCGATCTCCTCGTGCTTGTATCCCTCGACATCGTGCAGAACGAACACCCGTCGTGCTCCCGGCGGCAGGAGTGCGATCGCCGCCTCCAGATCGATGGCGATGCCGGGCTGTGTACGCGGCGCCGCCATCTGGTAGTCATCCCCTTCGTCATCTGTGCCCGCGCCGAACCGCCGGCGCTGACGTCCCTCGGACTTGCGGGCGTTCAGGACCACGTTCACGGTGAGCCGGTGCAGCCAGGTGGTGAAGGCGCTCTCGCCGCGAAAGAGCGAGAGCTTCTGCCACGCCCGCACAAAGACGTCCTGCGTCAGCTCCTCGGCCTGCCCACGATCTCCCGTCATTCGCACGCAGAGCGCGAAGACCCGGTTCACATGGGCCCGGTACAGGCGTTCGAACGCCTTGCGGTCGCCCGACACGGCATGGGCAACGTCGGCCGCGGTGCGCTGCTCCTGCAGTGAATCGTTGTCGATGATCGGCACCGTCATGCGTTGGTCAGCCCCCTGGCCCCAAGCCCTCAACGCTCGTGGAATCGGATGGTTGGGCCGACCGAAAGGTTTGAAAGAGGGGCCCTCTTTCGCGCGCGCGGAAGGGCCCCGGCCATACCCCCGTACGGGAGGAGCCGCCGTCTGGTGCCGCCAGCAGGCCGTGCGAGGGGCCGGCGGCGTCCGAGGCGCGGGACAGGCCCGAGGCGCCCAGGTTTGACCCCCCGAGTGGCGAACGGTACGATTCCTCTCGGCCCGCGAGGGATAACCCCAGGTCACCGTGCGCACGCGGTTCAGCCGGCTTTCTCTTCGGTGGAAGCTCTCGTGGCTGCTTGCCATGACGGCCGTTCTCGCCGTGGGCGCGTTCGGCCTCTTCGCCTACCGCGCGGCCAGGACATCCGCGCTCGAGGCGACGTATGCGCGGCTCCGAAGCGCACTGACGCAGATCAGGACCATCACGGAGCTGGGCGTACTCACTCAGCTCGACCAGCTCCGGTCGGCCGCGCGTGACAGTGCCATCGTCACGGCGTTGCGCCGCCCAACCGGGCCGCTGCCGGAGAGCGCGGTGGAAACCGTCCGGGGCCTTGTCGGCACGCCGGGCACGGCCACGGTCGTCGAGCTCCTGGCCGCGGACGGCAACGTGCGGTACGCCACGCCCGCGCCGCTGGAGCCTCCGGACGACGCGCGGACGTTCGAATTTCCGGACGACGGGGCGATCGGCCCCATCGTGGGGCGCCCGGGCGTCCTGATCTTTCAGTCGGGGATCGCGGTGCGCGCGGCGGGCGCCCGGATCGGGCACATCCGGGTGACGCGCCGTCTCGGAACGGGCGCTGCGAACAGCCGCATCGCCACGAATCTGCTCGGCGCCCAGGCGGCGCTCCTGATCGGCAACCAGGACGGCAGGATGTGGAGCGATTCCGGCATCGTGCGATATCCCGCGGACCAGGACTCGCTGCGATACACGCGGGACGGCATCCGGTGGCTGAGCTTCGCCGGACGTGTGCGGGATACGCCCTGGTTGTACGCCGTGGAGGTCCCCGAAGACGTCGCGCTGGCGCCGGCGCGGGCCCTGATCGCCCCATTCACGGTCGCCGGCACGCTGATCGCGCTCGCGTGCATTCTGCTCGGATTGCGCGTGAGCCGCCGGATCACCAGCCCGCTCGCCGAGCTGACGGCGGCGTCGGAGGCCGTGGCGCGTGGCGAGCGCCGGGTCGAGCTCGTGGCCACCGAACGCCACGACGAGATCGGCCGCCTGGCGCGGGCGTTCGGCACGATGGCTGCCAGCGTGCGTGCCGTGCAGGATCGGCTCGAGTCGGAGATCGATACGCGCACCGGCGAGTTGACCGACGCCGTGCGGCGGCTGCGCGAGGTCGACGAGGAGCTCCGGCGGAGCGAGCGGTTCGCGACGCTCGGCCGGCTGTCGGGTGCCGTGGGCCACGAGCTGAGGAACCCGTTAGGCGTGATGAGCACCGTGGTACTGCTCCTGGACGGGCTCCCCGACGCCTCGCCGAAGCTCAAGGAGTACGCACGCCTGCTGCGTGAGCAGATCCGTCTCTCGGAGCGCATCATCTCCGATCTGCTGGACCGTGCGCGGTCCGGGGCGCCGGTGCGTTCGAGCGTCGATGTGGCGGCGCTGCTCGACGACGTGCTGGCGCACGCCGCGGTCCCAGCGAAGATCCGGATCGAACGGCGCTACGCGTCACCGCTGCCGCGGGTGGTACTCGATCGGGATCACGTCAGGCAGATCGTCTGGAACCTCGTGACGAATGCCGTGCACGCGATGCAGGAAACGGGTGGAGTGCTGACCGTCCTGACGTCGGTCGCGGGCGGGCATCTGCGGATCGAGATACGGGACACCGGCCCGGGGATCGGAGAGACCGACGTGGACCGCATCTTCGAGCCGATGTTCACGACCAAGGCGCACGGCGTGGGACTCGGGCTGTCGATCTCGCGCGAGATCGCGCGCGCCAACGGCGGCGACCTGTACGTGACGAGTATGGAGCGCGCCGGTGCCTGCTTCGTGCTGGACCTGCCCGTGATGATCGCGGCCGACGCGGAGGCGCCGGTGCAGCGGTCGCTGGACGGTCCGGGAGACGCGCCGCGGGCCTCGGCGCCGTAGCGCCGCTGGCCCGGCCGCGGGGCTGCGCGCCGTCACCCCCCTTCTCCCGTGCGGACGAGCACGAGCAGCGCCCGCAGCGCGGGAGGAGCGCGGCACGCGGTGCGCTGGTGGGGCGAACGCGCCGCGAGCGCTGCGCTCAGCGTCTCGATATCGGCGGGGGCGCGCGACGTCGATTGCAGCCAGTGCGCCAGGAACTCCTCTGCTCCGGCACCACGCGCGCCGAGCACGAGGCTCCGGCAGCCGGCGATCAGCAGCGCCGCGTCGGGTCGCTCGTGCCGGCGCGCACGCGCCAGGCAGTGGTCGAGCCATCGCAACACCGCCGCGTGCGCGGGCGACGGCGTGTCGAGCACGGCGTCGACCGCGAGCGTTCCGCGCCGCTCCGCGAGCCAGGCGTCGACCGCCGTCCGCGCGTCCCGCACGGCACCGCGCGCCGCTTGGGACTCCTCCGGAGCGGCGGTGGACTCGCGCTCCGCGCGCACGAGGTCGAGGAGCCGTTGCGGGTGCGCGGAGACGCCCCGCGGTTCCACGACGACGAGCCGGTGACGCGTGCCGATCGATACCAGCGCGAGCGCCTCCCACTCGCCAGGCATCGCACCGGGCAGAGCGCGTCGCACGGCGACCGGCGTGACGTTCCGCGCCGTGACGGCGGAGGCCGGGGACCGCCACTCTTCCAGCGCCGCCCGGAGTCGCTCGACCGCGCCGGTCAGGTCGCCCGTTCCGGGCGCGCACCGGCGCGCGCCCGCGCCGAACGCGCAGTCGAGGAGGGTCGCGTCGGGGACGCCCGCGAGCGACGTCACCAGACGCAGCTTGCGCTGCACGGCGCGCACGACCGCGCTGAGCTCGCGCGCCTGCGGCGGCGGACCGATGGCGTACACGTGCACGCGCGCGTGCGGCGAGCCCATTCGCCTCACGCGTCCCAGGCGCTGCTCGAGCCGGGCCGCCGTCCAGGGGAGATCGAGGTGCACGAGCACGCTCGCCTGTTGCAGGTTGAGCCCCTCGCTCAGGACGTCGGTGGCGAGGAGGAGCGAGACCGGGAGGCGCGGATCGCCGCGATGGGCTCCCCCGGGCGCGAGTTGGTCCAGGATGACGGCGCGCCGAACCGCACCCGACGCGATGCGCGCGCCCTGCGCCGTCACCAGCGCCACGGCGCCGTCGCCGGCGAGCCTCCGGAAGAGCCCCCGCGCGGTTTCGACGAAGTGTGTGAAGGCCACGATGCACTCCCCCCGATGGCGGCGGCGGAGGTCGCGCAAGTGCTGCGCTCTGGCGTCATCGGGATCGCCGGCGTGACGCACCGCGTCCTGGATCCGGCGCACACCTTCGACGTGCGCCGAGATCGCGGCGCGAAGCCGCTCGGCGTCGCCATGCGGCGTGAGATCGGCCACGAGCTCGGGGAAGGCGAGCTGCAGCGCGTCATCGATCACCGTCCAGGCGCCGAGGGCTCCGCGGCTCGGGAAGCGGCCCGCGTCGAGGGCGGACGTGAGCGCGGCGGCCTGGCGCAGTCGCCGGACGAGTGCGGCTCGCAACGCGGCAGCCGACGAGGTCCACGCGCGCAGGAGCCCCAGGCGGAGCAGGGCATGCGCCTCACCGCCACCCGCGGGCGGCACGGCGGGTGGGAGCTCGAATGTCGCTCGCAGCACCGCGGGGGCATGCGGCGTGGAGAGCCAGCGCGGGGGTTCCACCAGAGGCAGCCGCTCGCTCCGTGTCAGGCGGGCGTGCGTCCGGCGCACCACCAGTCGGGCCAGCGCTGCGGCATCCGAGGTTCGAGCACGCGTCCCGAGGAAGAGCCCGAGCTGGCTCCGGAGATCGCGCGGGCGGTTGTGGATGGGTGTTGCCGTGAGGAGGAGGACGCGCGAGCCCCAGGTGAGGCGAGCCAGGGCGGTGTATCGGCGCGTGCGTGGATTGCGGATGTGGTGCGCCTCGTCCACGATCACGAGCGACACGACGGCGTCCGCCGCGGCAGCGGCGCGGCTCAACGACTCGAAGGTGAGCAGGCCGCCGCTGACCCCGGCGCGCGCGAACGCGCCGCGCCAGGTCTCACGGAGCGACGCGGGGGCGACAACCAGGAAGGAATCGACGGTCCGCGCCACGGCGAGCGCGACGTACGTCTTGCCCATTCCCGTCTCGTCGGCGAGCAGGGCGCCTCCATATTCGTCGAGCAGGTCGAGAACGCGAGCCACGGCCTCACGCTGATGCGGTGCCAGCGTCACCTCCCCGAGCGCAGGAGCCACCTCGCGACCACCGAGCCACGACTCGGCGATCAGCGCCTTCACCGCCTCCGCGGCATCCACGCCCATCCACCGGTCAACGGCACGTCCAGCTCAACAGGGCCGACATCGACCGCAGCCGGCAGCGAAACGCATCGAGGGTGGCCTCCAGAAGCTCTGCACGCGCTGGTGGGTCGCCGTGCCACCCGCGTGCGCCGAGGGGTGCGAGGATCTCTCGTGCCCTGGCCCAGTCGTCAGGCACCGGCAGCCGCGCCATGGTCCACGCGAGGAACCGCCGGTATCCGCCGCGGGCCGGCTCCGCGAGGGCTCCGAGCCACGCCGCCGCCAGCGAGGAGTTCAGGAGCGCGGCCAGTGCCAGCGCGTCGGTGAGATCCCTGGTGCGCAGCACGTAGCACGAGTTGAGCGCCACCGTCCGATCGCCGGCGGAAAGGACGAGCGCCTGCGGCGCCCGGCCCAGATCGGCCCACACCACGCGCGGGCGGTCGTTCACCGCCGACTCGGTGCGGAAGAGCGACCACCAGGCGCGTCCTCCGTGCACGTCGGAGCGCTGCACGAGCCGCGACCGCGAGGGCACGAGCCAGGCGCGCACCCCGGCCGGGAGCACCATCAGGGCGCGGCCGGCGTCGTCGCACGGGTAGACGAGCCGCTCCGCGCTCTCCGCCCGGCGCCACGGACGCACTGCTTCGCCCCGGAGCACGGGGCGAACCCAGTCCGCCTCCACCTCGCCGTCCCGCGACCCGTCGGTGATCACGATGCTCCGGGCGCGCGCGGCGACCTGTTTCGCCAGAAAGGCGTCGTTGCAACCGCACTTCACACCCAGGGTGGGATGACCGAGTCCGCTCTCCGCGAGCGCCACGCCGTCGCGCGCGAGACGGTCGAATGCGGCGCGCGCGTCGGGGGGGAGTGTGAGCCAGGGGGCGCCCGGCGATTCGTCCAGCACGAGCGCCCGGCACGGCGCTCGCCAGCCGATCGACATGCGCCCCCGGTGCACGCGCAGCGTCGGTTCGGCGCGTTGTCCAGCACCGCGCTCGGAGACTCGCTGGGCCACGATCAGCGACGGATAGGTGGCCGCGTCGAAGGCTGGCGGCGCCTCGCTCCAGTCCTCGAGGGTCCGCAGTGCGGCGTCATCCAGCAGGAGCCGGCGCACACCGCCGCCAGCCAGCGATCGCCAGAGCTTGGCCGGCACCAGGAGCGACAGGATGCCGCCCGGACGAGCCAGCGCGAGGCCGCGCTCGACGAACAGCGCCGCGACATCGATCTGTGCGCCGAAGCCGCGGCCGGCGCGCGCAGCGCGAACCCCCGCCTCCCAGGCGGCACCACGGAAGACGCGGAACTCACGCCGCCACCGCTCGCGAGTGGCCGGCGGGATCCGGTGCACGCGCACCCACGGCGGGTTGCCGATCACGAGATCGAATCCGCCGTCCTGCGCCACGTCGGGGAAGTGCGCCGCGAAGGCGAAGGGCGTGGCACCACCGCGCTCGAGCGCCAGCAGTCGCGCCCGCGTCTCCCGCACGCGCGTGCGCAGCGCCCGCAAGGCCTCCCGCTCACCGGCCACCGGCCCACGGCGTGCTCCGAACAGGTCACGCCCGCGCGCGGCCTGCACGAGCGCCCGGCGCTGCTCCATGAGCCGGGCGAGCTGCGCCTCGAGCCACGCTCTCAGGTGCGTCCGCTCCTCGCGATCGAGCGCGCGGGCGAGACTCCGCTTGCGCGGGCCCGTCGCGCGGGCATAGCGCGACCGGAGACCGCGCAGACGGCCCGCACGCGGGGCGACCGTTTCCGCGAAGTCGCCACCAGCCAGCGAGTCGCCGCACCGGATGTTGTGATCCAGGTTGGGCAGCGGCGCGACACGCAGGGGATCATCGGTGCCGTCATCGAGCACCACGGCGAGCCAGAGCCGCAGCTCGCAGAGCCAGACGGCCATCGGATTGATGTCCACGCCGAAGATCGACCGGGTCAGCACATGGCGGCGGATCGCGGCGAGAGGGCGGTCGTCCCCACACGTCTGTAACACTCCGCCGATCCGCTCGAGCACATGGACGAGAAAGGCACCCGACCCACAAGCCGGGTCCAGCACTCGTATCTGTTTCATGGCATCGCGGATCCGCCCGGCTTCCTCATCACGGGGAGGTCGAGCCGCCAGCACGCCATCGCGCGTGGCGTCCGCCACCTCGGCGCCGGCGAGCACGAGGTCCAGCGCGGCGTCCGTCGTGCGGACGACGAGGGCGTGCGGCGTGTAGAAGGCGCCGCTGTCCCGTCGCTCGCGCGAGGCC
>DATIGO010000414.1:0-27873 GCA_035454665.1 Gemmatimonadaceae bacterium
CGAGCAGGGACTGCAGGCGCTCGCGGATGGCGAGTCCGCCGGCGGGAACGGCGCGCATGGCGGCCCGAAGCGTGAGGCGTCGCCGGAGACGGCCGCGGCCTTCCGGGAACGCCTGGTCGAACTGGGGCCCGCGTACATCAAGCTCGGGCAGGTGCTCGCCACGCGCGCGGACCTCCTCCCGCCCGAGTACGTCCGCGAGCTCGAGAAGCTCCAGGACGACGTGGACCCGATGCCCTTCACCGACGTCGTGGAGACGATCGAGTCGGAGCTCGGCGCGCGGCTCAGCAAGCTCTTCTCCCACTTCGCGGAGAAGCCGTTAGGCACCGCGAGCCTCGGGCAGGCGCACGCGGCCACGCTGCGGGACGGACGGGACGTGGTCGTCAAGGTGCAGCGGCCGAAGATCCGGGCGGTGCTCGCCGAGGACGTGGCCTTCTTCCGCGAGCTCGCCGGCTTCCTCACCGCGCACACGTCCGCGGGACGGCGCGTGGACCTGCTCGGCATCGTGCGCGAGCTCGAGCGATCCCTGACGGAGGAGCTGGACTACCGCGTCGAGGCGCGGAACGCCGCGCACTTCCGCCGGTCGCTCGCGGAGTTCCCGCGTCTCCTCGCGCCCCGCGTGATCGACGACTACACGACCGAGCGCGTGCTCACTGCGGAGCGCATCCGTGGCCTCCGTATCGACGAGATCCCGCCGGTGTCGCGCACCGAGCTGGACCTCCGCCCGCTCGCCGACGAGCTCACGCGCGCCTACCTGAAGCAGATCGCGCTCGAGGGTCACTTTCACGCGGACCCGCACCCCGGAAACGTGTTCGTGGTGCTTCCCACCATTCCCAATCCGGCCACGCCGTCCGAGATCGTGACGTACGGAAGCGCGGACGCGCCGCCGACGGCCGACACGCGGCTCGCCCGTGCCGAACGCGAGGCGCTCCGCGAGGCGCCCCTCGCCGCGCGCGGCACCGTCAAGCTCGCCCTCATCGACTTCGGCATGACGGCGCATCTTGCGCCCCGCGCGCGCGAGCTCTGCGTGCGACTGCTCTTCGGGCTGGCCGACAACCGGGGCGACGACGTCGCCGACGCGCTGATCGAGCTCGGTGAACCCCTGGCTGATTTCAACCGCGCGACGTACGTCCGCGAGGTCAATCAGATCGTCGGACAGGTGTACGGAGCGGACGTGGCCGAGCTGGAGGCAGGCGCCCTCCTCACGCAGTTGATCAACGTCTCGTACCAGCGCGGCCTGCGACTCCCCGCGGAACTCACCCTGCTCGCAAAGGCGATGGCGCACCTGGGTCTCGTGACACGCGCGCTGGATCCCGCATTCGAGCCGTCCGTGTCGATCCGGGACTACCTGCGGGAGATCGCGGCCCATTCGGCCCGGAACCGGCTCAACCCGCGGCAGCTGTACCGGATCGTGAGCGAGAGCGCGGACGTGCTGAGCGCGCTGCCGCATCGCGTGGACCAGATCACGCGGCGGCTCGCGAACAACGAGTTCGCCGCCCGGTTCGAGCTGCCGCAGATCCAGGTGCTGGTGGAGGGACTTCAGAAGGTGGCGAACCGCGTGTTCAGCGGCCTGGTGCTGGCCGCGTTGATCGTGGCCGGAGCCATGCTGCTGCCACATCTCCCCACGCTGGGGGTCGCCAGCTTCGCGATCGCGGGTGTGCTGGGGCTCTACATGGTCGGGTCGATCCTGTGGTCTGACCGGAGGTCCAAGCCGTAGGACCGGAGGCTGCCCCGGAAGTCGGACGCCAAAGAGGGGCAGGCTGGCGCTGGAGCGGTTGCCCGAAGGGGCAATGGGGAACCAGTATTACGGTTCTGCGGTTTTTTACGGCCACGGGCCGAGCGGGAGTCTCCCGCGCCCGCCTCCTCCCAAACCGCCCAAGGCGGCGTGATGGCGAAGACGCCGGTCAGCACGATAGGGAAATACCAGGTCATCGAGCTCGTGGGCGAGGGAGCCATGGGCACGGTGTACCGAGCGCTCGATCCCGTGCTCAACCGCAGCGTGGCCATCAAGGTCATGAGCGACGCGATCGCCCGCGACGGGACCCTGCGCGACCGGTTCATGCGCGAGGCGCAGGCGGCGGGGTCGCTGCAGCATCCGAACGTGGTGACGATCTACGACTTCGGCGAGTTCGACGGCCATCTCTTCATCGCGATGGAATTCGTCGACGGCATCGATCTCGAGGAGATGCTCGAGAGACACGTGCCCATGACGGTGGACCAGCGGCTCGGCATCGCGATCGACGTCCTCGTGGGGCTGAGCTACGCACACAAGCGCGGCGTCGTGCACCGTGACATCAAGCCGGCGAACATCCGGGTCTCGGAGGACGGGCGCGCAAAGATCATGGACTTCGGCGTGGCCCACCTGGAGTCGGCGAAGATGACGGCTACGGGCGTGATGGTGGGAACGCCGAACTACATGGCACCGGAGCAGGTAACGGGCCAGAAGGTGTCCCCGGCGACGGACATCTTCTCGGTCGGCGCCGTGCTGTACGAGCTGCTGAGCCATCGCAAGGCGTTCGGCGCGGACTCGCTGCACAACGTGTTGTTCAAGGTGATGTCGGAGGATCCGCCGCCGCTCGCGATCGTGGCCCCCGAGCTGCCGCCGGGGTTCGATCCCATCGTGCGGCGGGCGCTCGCCAAGGAGGCTGCGGATCGCTACCAGACCGCGCAGGAGATGGCGAACGAGCTGACGGCGCTGCGGGCGAAGATCGGCGGGTCGAAGGAGTCGTCGTTGTCGCTCGGCGCGACGATCGCGTCGGTCACGGCCGAGCATGCGGCGCGGCGGGCCCGGGCGGGGCTGGGGCGCGCCTGGAGTACCCCGCGCGTGCTGGCGGCGGCCGTGGTGCTTGCCGTGGGGCTGATCGGAGGAACCTGGCTGGTTGCGTCGCGCCGTGGCGGCGACGCGAGGCCCGGAACCGTGGACTCGACCACAGTGGCCGCTCCCGCGACGATGGGTGCGACCCCGCAGATTGCGGCGGCGCCTCCCGCCGCCGGCGAGGCGAAAGACACGGCGACGCCCGCGCCAAGGCAGGATGCGCCCGGCGCCGTGCCCCCGCGGCCAGGGCGCGAGGTGTCCACGGCGAACGCGGAACGGGAAGCGCAGACCGTGGATTCGGTCCAGCGGGCGGCGATGCAGGCCCGCGCGGCGGCCACGCGTGCGGGCGCCACCGATGCGCAGCTCGCCGCGGGTGACGCACAGCTCGCGCAGGGGCAGCGACTGCGGGGAGATCGCCGGTACGCGATGGCGGTCGCGTCGATGACTTCGGCGATCACGATCTGGACGAGTGTGGAGCGGGATCTTCGCCAGGCGGCGTTGGCGGCCCAGGAGTCCACGCGCGCCGCGGCTGAGCGGACGCGGGACAGCGCGGCCGCCCGGGTCACCGCACCGCCGGTGGTACCGGCGCCGCCCACGTCCTCGCCGGTGTCATCGGCGCCCGCGCCCGCGCCGAAGCTGGAGGCCGAAGCGCCGCCGCTCGCCGCCGTGATCGCGGCGGTGATCGCGGAATACGCGCGCGCGATCGAGGCACGCGACCTTTCGGCGATTCGCGCCGTGTACCCGACGATCACCGAGGCGCAGCAGCGCGGGTTCCAGCAGTTTTTCCAGTCGGTGCGCTCGGTCAATGCGCGCCTCACGGCCACGGCGCCGCAGGGAGACGGGACGTCGGCCACGGCCCGAGTGACGGGCTCGTACGAGTATGTGGACGCGGCGGGCAAGCCGCAGACGCAGCCCGTGGCCTTCACCGCCACGTTCCGGCGTGACGGGACACGGTGGAGGATTGTTTCGACGCGGTGAGGAGAGAGGAGCGAGAAGACCGGAGACAGGAAAGGACTGAGGGGTCGGTCGCTGCGGCGACACGACCCCTCGAGGTTTCCCCCTGTCTCTCCCCACTCCTGGCCTAGTACGAGTACTCCAGCCCCAGCGTGTAGGTGAGCCGCGCGCGGAGACCGCCGTCGTTGAGCGGGAAGAGCGCGTTGGTCACGATCGTCAGGCGGTTCGGCAGGGTGAACTTGAAGCCGAAGGAGCCGTTCACGACGTCGTCGCGGATGTCGGGGATCGAGGTGGGGGTGATCGTGCGACGGAAGGGTGAATCGTAGACGACCGGCCCCGGAAGCAAGAGGCGGCTCTCGCCGACCTGGAACTCGCCGGCCGCGTCGACGGCGAGGGTGACGCCGCGGGCGAGAAGGTGGTCGAATCCCACGGTGAGCAGCACGAGGTCGTTCCGGTTCTCGCCCGCGGAATAGAGGTAGCCGGCGTTGACGTGGGGCGAGAACGCGCCGAAGGTGGACGACAGGATCCCGAGCACTCGTCCCGAGAAGCTGCCGGCACCCAGCAGGTCGTTCTCGTCGCCGGTCGGCAGGCGCGCGTCGAGCAGCAGCCCCACGCCTCCGGTCGCTGTCTGGCGGGCGTTGAGCTTCACGCGCACGGCCACGTCGCCGATGCCGAAGGCCGATCCCGACGTGGTGCGACTGGCCTGGAGCACGGGGTTGGCCGTCGTGCCGGCGAAGAAATGGGTGGCGGTGGTACCGCCGAACGGCAGGATCTCCGCACGGCTCTCGCCGGTGATCGAGTTGCGCATGAGCGGCAGCACCACGCCGACGTCGACGTGATCGTTGAGCCCGTACGTGACGAAGAACGAGGTCACGGCGACGTTGATGTCGAGCGCCAGGTCGAACTGCATGATGTCGTTCTCGAGGACGGGCACGCCCATCTGCGAGCAGTCGGCCTGCTGCTGTTCGCTGCAGCCGGGGAAATCGACGTTCTCGTGCGTGAAGACGAGCCGCAGGGAGCCGAGCGGCACGCCGCGGAGTGAGGTGAAGGAGAGGTTGGTCTGGTTGATCCCGGCGAGGATCCGGCCGCGCCCGAGCGTCTGCGCGCGTTCGGCGAAGATGGGACCGGCCGAGGTGGAGGTGCTGATCGGGACACCGCCCTCGAATCGGAACGTTTCGCCGCTCGTCGTGGCGCCGATGGGCACGTTGGCCACGCGCGAGGCCAGGGCGCCCGTGACGAACGCGATCACCGACCCGTTCTCGGCGGCCGCGGACGGGAGGTAGTGGCGGCCGTGCACCTGGATGTCCATGGGGTTCGAAGACGTGGCCGATCCCGCAAGGAACAGCGGATCCTGCCCCGGGCCGAAGATGAAGAGCTCGGAGATGCGGTCACGCAGCCGCTGCGCCGATGCCGTAGCGGGCAGAACACCGATCAGGCCGAGCGTGCAGCCGACGATGGGCAGGATACGACGCATGACTCCTCCGATTGGGGTGCGGGCCCGGGCCACGAATATACCTCGCGGCCCGGGGAAGATGGCGGGGTGCCGGATGGCCTTCAAAGTCCGCGTGGCGCTCGATAGGTTCGCGCCGGGAGTTGGACTCGATCCCGGACGCGTCCCTCGACGCCTCGCCTTCAGGCGCCTTCATGCATCGCTCGCTCGCGCACTACGACAAGGCGTACTTCGACAAGTGGTATCGCCATCCGAAACACCGCGTGAAGTCACCGCTCGACATGCGGCGGCAACTCGCGTTCGTGGTGTCGGCGGCGGAGTACCTTCTGGAGCGTCCGGTTCGCAGAGTCCTCGACGTGGGAGCCGGCGAGGGGAACTGGGCTCCGGTGCTGAAGCGGCTGCGCCCCGCGGCGAAGTACTATGGTGTGGATGGGAGCGACTGGGCCGTGAAGCGGTGGGGCCGGCGGCGGAACATCCGGCTCGGTACGTTCGGGTCGCTGCACCGACTCGGGCTCCCGGGGGAGTTCGATCTCGTGCTGTGCCTCGGGGTGCTGAACTATCTCGCGGCCGACGAGTTCCGGGCGGGGGTGCGGTCGATCCGCGGCCTGCTCGCGGGCGTGGCGTACTTCGAGATCTTCACGCGCGCGGACGACGCGACCGGTGATTTCGCGCGCGAGTATACGCGTGCACCGGCGTGGTATCGGCGGGAGCTGCGCGAGGCGGGGTACGTGTCGGTGGGGATGCACTGCTATCTGCCGCGCGAGCTCGAGTGGCACGCCGCGGCGCTCGAACGGGCCGATTGAGCCGCTCCGCGTTCACGCGTGCCGCCGCGGACCTTCCCGGGCCCGCGTGAAGGCGCGTGGGAGTCGCTCGTGAGCGCCGCGTATTCCGGGAACGGCTACGCTGCGATCAGGATGCCGCTCGCTGCCGCGTCGTCAGCGAGTCTGCGGCGCGCGTGATCCAGTTGCGCGAGCGCCGTCGGGGCTTCCAGATCTGGTCGCGGTACGGGCCGATGTGCCGCTCGGCGTAGGCGAGCACCGCCTCGACGTCGCCCTCGTTGAGGGCGTGGAAGGGAGCGAGCTGAAATGGGTGCTTCCGCGTCTGTTCGCGGAAGGCGGTGATGTGCGGCCACTCGACGGCGAGGCGCGGGACCAGGCGGATCACGGAGGCGAGGAGCTCGCGCGGTGTGGCATTCACACCGAAGGAATAGGCGAGGTAACGGTTTTCCACGAGCTTCCAGAAGCTCTCGGTATCAGGGCGGCAGTCGCCCGCGTCGTACTCCAGCGCCGTGCAGAGGAGGCCCCAGAGCACGTGGTCCTCGCGACCCGCCTTGTTCCGCGTGGGAGACTCGGGCGCATCGTGCCAGTGGCGCAGATAGGCACCTTCCCTCGCGTAGGCCGTCGGGAAGCCGCTGCGCCACATGCGCAGGTTGAACTCGGTCCATTCCCCCCAGAAGGCACGCCGCGGATTGAAGCCGCCGATGTCGCGGAAGAGCTTCCGGTACCCGGCGATGAGCATCCCCTGGATGGTCATGAAGCGCAAGCCGTGGGCATCGACGTGGGGGGTCGCCTTGCGGGGCTTGAAGAGCTTCCGGGTGTCGCCGACGAGGGACGGCAGTCCCACGATACCTAACGGCACTTCGCGCAGGGTCTCCTCGATCACCCCGAAGGCGTCGCCGTGGATCGTGAGGTCGTCGTCGAGGAAGCAGATGAGCGGCGACTTGCAGAGCGCGAGCTGCTGCATCCGCCCGCCGATGATCGAGGACTGCTGGGTGTTGAAGTGGACCGTGACGGGCAGCTTCCGGCCCATCTTCTTGATACGCCGCTCGACGGCGTACGGCTCCTCGGGCGTGTCCCAGTTGTAGACGACCAGCAGCTCCCACGGCTGGCGCCACTTCAGCGAGCCGAGAGAGTCAAGCAGGTTCGCGAGGTACTCTTCCCGCTTCGGGATGGTCAGCACCGTGATGGTCCAGACCGGGCTCTGTGATCGGAACATCAGGTCCTCCTGAACCCGGTGAGCGTATGGGCCAGTGCCTCGGGCCAGCCCGCGATGCCGACGGCCTCGAGCAGGTGCGCCCGTGGAAGCGAAGCGAGCGCCGGGTCGTGACCGCGGCGCGGATTCCGGATGACGAACGGCCGCTCGACCGCGGCCAGCAGTGTGATGTCGTTCTCGGCGTTGCCCACGGCAGCCGCCAGAGCGAATGGTGCACCCCGGCGGGCTGCGAGGGCAAGGAGGAAGCGGGCCCCGGAAGCCTTGTCCGCGCCCCTCGTGATCGCAAGCCAGCGGCCGGAATGTGTGGCCTCGAGTCCACGCGTCTGGAGGAGCCGCTGGAACCGGGCGTCCCGCGCCGCGTCGCCGCTGTCACGTGCGAGGATGCTGTGCGTGCGTCCCACGGCACGCCCCCGATCAGGCAGCGTGTCCCGCTGCTCGACGAGAGTGACTCCGGCGCGCGCGGCGCAGCGCCGCACGATCGGACGCAGCCGGCCCCCGGTGGCGCCGAGCGTGACCACGCGCCAATCGGTCTCCGCGATCCTGCGCAACCTGCCCACGCGGGAGCCCCGCCATCCCGACGGCAGGGCGATGATCGTGCCGTTCTCCGCGATCAGCGGAGCCACGAGCCCGAGCCGCGCCTGGATCGGCAGCAGCTCCGCGATCGTGCGGCTGGACGTGAGCACGACTTCGACCTTCGGGGCAGCGGCGGCCATGTCGCGCGGCCCGATGGCGAGGCGCTCACGCTCGTCCATCAAGGTGCCATCGACGTCGCTGAAGAGCACATGGGCGGGGGCGGGGGCGGGGCACGGAATCGCTCGGGGAGGCATCCGCGAATGCTGGCCCGGCGACGCGTTCCTGCCAAGAGCATCTGACGCCCGTCTTCCGCGGGTAGAAAATTGGGGTCAGAGTCGAATTTCGCATGCGAAATTCGACTCTGACCCCAATTTTAGGTTTGGGCTACACGGCGTCGGAGAGGCTGGTGAAGTTGAAGTCCCGGACCTTGAGGGGCGGGACGATCACCGCGCCCCCCGCTTCGGTCCCGGCAAGGCGGACGGGGCGGCCGATCGCCTCGAGGTTGTTCAGCATGAAGAGCGGCGAGTCGTTGAAGCGGAAGTTCTTCACCGCGCGCGCGATCCGGCCGTTCTCGACCAGGAACGTGCCGTCGCGGGTGAGACCCGTGTAGAGAATGGTCCGGGGGTCGACCTCGCGCAGGTACCAGAGGCGCGTCACGAGGATGCCACGCTCGGTGTTGCGGATCATGTCGTCGATCGACGCGTCGCCGCCGCTCATCAGGAACGACGTGGGCGCGCCCGTGGGCTGTACGCCCTTCTTCTGAGCCCAGAAGCGGGAGTAGTACAGCGTCTTGAGCACCCCGTTCTCCACGAAGACCTGCCGGGAGAGCGGGAGTCCGTCGAAGTCGAAGGGCTGGGCGCGGACCATCGGGTCGTGCGGGTCGGCGTAGATGCTGATCCGCTCGTCCACGATCTTCTCGCCGATCTTGTTGCCGCCGCCTTCCTTCACGAAGGGGCTGCGTCCCTCGTCGGTCGAGCGGGCATTGGCGTAGAAACCGATGAGCTGCGCCAGGTCACCCACGGCCTGCGGCTCGAGGATGACCGTGTAGCGGCCCGGCTCCACCGCGACGGGATTGCGCGAGAGCCGCGCCTTCTCGATGGCGCGGCGGCTCACGCTCTCGAAGTCGACCTGGGCGGCGTCGTTATGCTCGGCGCCGGCCCACCCGGAGCCGGTACCGTCCGTGGTCCGGACGGTGAGCGTGTAGTTCGAGTTGGTGGAGCGATGGTAGGCGAAGAGCCCCTTGTCGTTGCCGATGGCCGTGCAGTTCGCGCCATTGATCAGGAATCCCGCGGCCCTGAGGTCACCCGCCGCGCGCGCGGGCTCCAGGGCCGTGAGCGCGATCTTCGCGCGCTGCTCCGCGGTCATGTCGGCCACCGAGGGGAACCATGCGTCGACGGCGCGGAAGTTCTGCGGACCCAACCCGGGCATGTTCTCCGGGTCGTCCGGCGAGAGCTTCGCGAGGCGCTCGGACTGGTCGACGGTCCGGCGCAGCGCCTCCTCGGTGGTGTTGTTGGTGACCACGACGGCGTGCTTGTTTCCGAACCAGCTCTCGACCTGGATGTTGAAGTCGCTGGAACTGCCTGCCGTCGACATCTGGTTGTCGGCGAAGCGCACGTTGGTCTGGTTGCCGCCGAAGATCGAGACCTTGATGGCCTCGGCCTTCGACATGCCCTTGACGCGCTCGATGAGGGCCTGGGCTTCTTCGCGCGAGAGGATGCCGCCGGCCTGCATGGAGCGATTGGCGGCCTCCGCGCGTTCGATGAGGCGGCGCGGCGCGTCAGCCACGCCCGACGCGCCGTTGCCGCCCGAATGACGCGACCGGTTCATGCCTTCCTCCCGGTATTGATGACGTTGATGTTGCGGAACCGTGCCGGCACGGAGCCGTGGCTCACGGCGTTCACCTGTCCCGGCTGGCCCTTGCCGTCGAAGAACGAGCCCCAGATCTCGTAGCTGCCCCGGCCGCCGATCAGGTCCATCGCATTCCAGAAGTCCGGCGTGCGCATCTGGTAGGCGACATCCTTGAGCATGCCCGTGATCTTCCCATCACGGATCTCGTAGAAGAGCTGCCCGCCGAACTGGGCGTTGTATCGCTGCTGGTCGATCGAGAAGGAGCCGTCGCCCACGATGGCGATCCCGCGTGGCGTGTCGGCGATGATGTCCTCGTACGACACCTCGCGCTCGCCGGGCATGAGCGACACGTTAGGCATGCGGAGGAACTGCACGCTGGACCAGTTGTCGGCGTACGAGCAGCCGTGCGAGCGCGTGGGGCGCTGCTGCGAGTCGTACCACCACTTGAGCCACGAGGCCTGCTCGCGCGTGGTCTGGTAATCGTTCAGCATGCCGTTCCTGATGATGAGGAACTCGTCAGGCTGCACGCCCTCGTCGTCGTAGCCGATGCGCGCGAGCGTTCCCGCCTGCGAGCGATCCCCCTGCACGTTCATGAACTCGGGCCCGTACTTGAACTTGCCCAGGAACTGCTCCGGCGGCGCCGCGAAGCTGGTGCCCGCGTAGTTGGCCTCGTAGCCCATGACGCGATCGAGCTCCGTGGGGTGCGCGATCGACTCGTGGATCGTGAGCCAGAGATGCGACGGGTGCAGCACCAGATCGTAGCGTCCGACCTCGACCGGCTTGGCCTTGAGCTTCTCGCTCGCCTCCTCGCCCCAGCGCGTCGCGTTCGCGACGATGTCGAGGCTCGTGACGTATTCCCAGCCGCGCCCGACGGGCGCCGACATGTTGCCGCGGTTCTGGAAATCGGAGAAGTCGGGTGCCACGGCCGTGAACTGCATCGGCACCCAGCTCTGAATGATGGTCTGTGCCGTGACCGTGCCGTCGGTGTTGGCGTAATTACGCTCCATCTTCCGGAAGAACATGCCGCTGAAGACGTACTTCACGTTCGCGGCCTTCATGCCTTCGGCGTTGGCCTTGAGCAGGAGATCGACTTTCTCCTCGAGCGGTACCGTCCAGGGATCGATCTGGTAGTCGTTCTTCCAGGCGGCGTCGGGCACCGCGGGGGCGGGGGCGAGCTGCACGGCGCGATCCCGCGCCACGCGATTCGCCTTCGCGATCGCCGCGGCCTCGCGGGCGGCGGCCGCCACCGAGGCCTTCGTCATCTCACGCGTGGCGGCAAAGCCCCAGGTGCCGTCGACCAGCGCCCGCACGCCACAGCCAATGGAGTCCGTGTCGGCCACGGTCTGGATCTGCTGCTCGCGGGTCTGGATGAACTGCTGGAGGTAGCGGCCGACGCGAGCGTCGGCGTAGGAGGCGCCCGCGCTCCTGGCCGCGTTCAGGGCTTCCATCAGCAGCTCCCGGGTGGCGGCGTCCATGGCGGGCGCCTGCTGCGGCGCGGCGGGGGAGGCAGAGAACTCGGGCGGCAGCATCGCCTCCGCCTGGCGCAGGGCACCGCCGAGTGCGATCGCTCCGGCGGCCGCGCCCCCCTGCTTGAGGAAATCTCGTCGTGAGCTCATGCGATCACGCTCTGGGTGTGGTTGGAGGTGAGTCCAAACAGAGGTGAGAACGGACAATATCAGGATCGATACGGGTGCTCGCGGCACCCGGTTACATCCGCGTGCAACCGGTTACGCGCGGCGAGCGGGGAGGGCCGACCCGCCACCGACGACCCCGCAACGTCACCGCGGCTCGGGGCCCCCGCCATGCTCCCGTGATGAGAGGCGCAGGCCGCGGGATGACCGGGATGATGCGGGTCGGGTCGCACCGGCGTAACCGGGCATTCGACATGGAAATATGGATGGACGCGGGGGATACCGCGCATCACATTCGCGCGATGCCCGAAGAGCAGCTCATGGCGGCGGATCCCGCTCAGCAACCGACGAGTCCGCCGGTGTCATCCATGCCAGCGAACGCCGCCGGTCCGCCTCCCCTGCGAGGGGCACAGGCCGCCCTCCTGGTGATGACCTTCGCGCTCGCGATCTTCCTGAACGCGGCACTCCTCTTCGCGGTGCAGCCCATGTTCACGAAGATGGTGCTGCCGCTCCTGGGCGGGACGCCGGCCGTCTGGAACACGTGCCTCCTCTTTTTCCAGACGGCCCTGCTGGGCGGGTATCTGTACGCGCACCTGACCTCCCGCTGGTTCACGCCCAGGGTACAGGCCAGCGTGCACCTCGGCCTGCTGGCGGTCTCGCTGCTGGTGCTCCCGATCCGGATCCCGGCGTCGTGGGCGACGCCGCCGGCTGGAGCGCTGCCGATTCCCTGGTTGCTCGGCCTCCTGGCCGTTTCGCTGGGCCTCCCGTTCTTCCTGCTGTCGGCGGGGGCACCGCTCATGCAGCGCTGGTTCGCGACCACGCGGCATCCGTCGGCGGGCAATCCGTACTTCCTGTACGCGGCGAGCAACCTCGGCAGCTTCACTGCGCTGCTCGCATATCCGTTCCTGATCGAGCCCCGCCTCCGGGTGTCGGAGCAGAGCGTCACCTGGCTCGAGTTCTACTATGTGCTGCTCGGGCTGATCGCGGTCTGTGCGGTCGGGGCGTACCTCCTGAAGCGGCGGGTGGACGAATCGGCGGGGCCGGTGTGGTCGGCCGTGTTGCCCGAGCCAGCGGCTGCGGCGGGCGGTGCATCGAGGGCGGCCCCGGCCGCCACTCCGGCGGCCACTCCGGGCGCCGCGGCGAGCGTCACGGACGGCGCGGCGCCTGACGCGACGCCTGACGAGAGGGCGGATGCGGGGCTGTCGCCACCCGTGTCAGGTGAGCCGACCACCGACGCGACGCTGCTCACCACGTCTCCTGCGGGTGAGGTGCGACTGCGGCGGCCCGGGGCGCTGCGCGGATCGATGCGCTATCTGGTCGAGGAGAATCCGCAGGCGGTGGAGACCCTCCTGGAGCGTCCGGAGTGGAGCGCGGAGGATCCCACGATCGAGCCCAACGCGCAGTGGCGGCTGCGCTGGGTGCTGTTGTCGTTCGCGCCGGCGAGCCTCCTGATCGGTGTGACGACGTACCTCAGCACCGACATCGCGTCGATGCCGTTCCTGTGGGTGGTGCCGCTCGCGTTGTACCTGCTCACGTTCGTGCTGGTCTTTGCGCGGCGCCCGCCGCTGCCGCGAAAGGTGATGCTGCACGCGCAGCTCGTGCTGGGGCTCGTGCTGGTGGTCCTGCTCAGCCTGGGTGCGGGCACGCGCATCGTGCCGCTGGCCTTCTGGCATCTGCTCGCGTTCTTCGGCATGGCGATGGTCTGTCACCGCGAGCTGGCCGACAGCCGGCCGAGAGCGGCGTACCTCACGGAGTTCTACCTGTGGATGTCGTTCGGCGGAGTGCTGGGGGGCGCGTTCAACGTGATCGTGGCGCCGCTCCTGTACAACTCGCTGATCGAGTACCCGTTCGCGCTGATCATCGCCCTGGGTCTCCGGCCCAGCCTCACGCGGGATTACTCCCACAAGTCCCTGATGCTGGACATCGCGCTGCCGGGGCTGGTACTGGCGGGCGTGTGGGGGGCGTACCAGCTGCCCAAGCCGCCGGACCAGTGGTTCGCGCACGGCTCGGCGCTGCTGCTCAGCATCGCGGCCGTGTTGGTGCTGCTGTTCTGGCGGCGGCCGCTTCGGCTCGCGTTAGGTGCGGGTGCGATCATCGCGGCGGTGCGGCTCAACGCGTCGATGGACGACAGCGTGCTGCTGGAGCGCCGCAGCTTCTTCGGGGTGTACAAGGTGCGGCGGATCCTGGAGTACCACGTGCTGCAGCACGGCACGACGACGCACGGGGGACAGAGCCGCCAGTCGTCACGGCGGCTGGAGCCGCTCACGTACTATCACCGCGAGGGGCCGATGGGCGACCTCTTCGCCACGGTGGCCACGGAGCGGCCCGATCGGCGCGTGGCGCTGGTCGGCCTCGGCGCCGGCACGATCGCGTGCTACGGGCGGGAGGGGGAACAGTGGACGTTCTACGAGATCGATCCCCTGGTGGCGGGGATCGCCCGGACCCCGTCGCTTTTCACGTACCTGCGCGACTGTCCGCCGGAGATCGCGATCGAGCTGGGGGATGCGCGGCTGTCCCTGGCGCGCGCCCCCGACAACGAGTTCGACCTGATCGTGCTGGACGCATTCAGCTCCGACGCGATCCCCGCGCACCTGCTCACGCGCGAGGCGCTGGGGATGTACCTGAGCAAGCTGCGCGACGACGGGGCAATTGCGTTTCACATCAGTAACCGGTATCTCGATCTCAGGCCGGTGCTGATCGCGCTGGCGAACGATGCGCGGATTCCCGGGGCGGTGGGGGACCAGGACGCGAGCGACGAGGACCGGGTGCGGCTGTATTACAGCAGTCGCTGGATCGTGCTGGCCAAGCGGCCGTCGACGCTGGGGGAGCTGGTCCGGCGCGACAACTGGTCGCCGCTGCCGTCGGAGCCCGCAGGGAGGGTGTGGACGGACGATTTTTCGGATATTCTGAGTGTGATGAAGTGGCGATAGAACAGCGGTACGGATAGCTCATGGCTGACAACTGACCGCTGGCGGCTGTCCGTCTGTCGCGCTTCTCAGTGGATCTTTCCTGAAGATCTGCAATGAAGACCGACAGACGGAGAGCGACCAGCCAGACAGCTTTCAGCTGCCAGCCTGCTCGGCGTCCCAGGCAGGCAACGCGGGTAACCACGAACCGATGATTCCAGCATGACGCTCCGCCGACAATCGACCGAATACGACGTCGCCATCGTGGGCTCGGGCGCCGGCGGCGGGATCGCCGCGTACATGCTCGCGCGCGGCGGGGCGCGGGTGGTGGTGCTCGAGGCCGGGGACTGGTGGGACAACAGCACGGCCGACAGCGCGATGATGCAGTGGCCGTACGACTCCCCGCGGCGCGGGGGGTCGACGCCGGACCGGCCGTTCGGCGAGTTCGATGCCTGCATCGGCGGGTGGAACCTGCCTGACGAGCCGTTCACCCGGGCCGAGGGGACGAACTTCTCCTGGTGGCGCGCACGGATGCTGGGGGGAAGGACGAATCACTGGGGGCGCATCTCGCTCCGCTTCGGCCCCGACGACTTCAGGCGCAAGAGCATCGACGGGCTGGGCGACGACTGGCCGATCTCGTACGACGATCTCAAGCCGTACTACGACCGCGTGGACGACCTCGTGGGAATCTTCGGCAGCAGGGAGAACCTGCCGAATCATCCCGACGGGAACTTCCACCCGGCGCCGCGGCCGCGCTGCTACGAGCTGTACGTGAAGCAGGCGTGTGACAAGATGGGCATCTGGTGCATCCCCGCGCGGCTCTCCGTGATCACGAAGCCGCTCAACGGGCGGCCGCCGTGCCATTACTGCGGCCAGTGCAACCGCGGCTGCCGCACGAACTCGAACTTCTCGTCGCCCAACGTGCTGCTCTTCCCCGCGCAGCGCACGGGGCGGCTCCGGATCATCACGCAGGCGATGGCGCGCGAGGTCACGGTGAATCCGCAGGGGCTCGCGACCGGGGTGTCGTACGTCGACAAGCGCACGGGACAGGACACGCACGTGCGGGCGCGCGTGGTGGTGCTGGCGGCGAGCGCGTGCGAGTCGGCGCGGATCCTCCTCAACTCGAAGTCGTCGCGGTTTCCGCAGGGGCTCGCGAACGCGAGCGGTACGGTGGGGAAGTACCTCACCGACACGACCGGGACCGACGTCGCGGGCTTCATTCCGCGGCTCGTGGATCACGTGCCGCACAACTGCGACGGCGTGGGAGGCGGGCACATCTACATGCCCTGGTGGCTCGACAACAAGCGCCTCGACTTCCCGCGCGGCTACCACATCGAGGTCTGGGGCGGGCTGGGCGTGCCGTCGTACGGCTTCATGGGCGGGATCGAGCGGTACGAGCCCGGCGGCGGGTACGGCGCGCCGCTCAAGAACGACTATCGCCGCTACTACGGCGCCACGATCGGTTTCTCGGGGCGCGGCGAGCAGATCCCCAACGAGCACTGCTACTGCGAGCTGGATCCCGAGGTGAAGGACAAGTGGGGGATCCCGGTGCTGCGCTTCCACTGGCAGTGGACGGACCACGAGTACAACCAGGTGAAGCACATGCAGGAGACCTTCCGCTCGCTCGTGGCAGAGATGGGGGGGCAGGTCTTCTCGGAGATGCCCACGCGCGAGCGCGGCTACGGGATCGCGACCGGCGGCGCGATCATCCACGAGCTGGGCACGGTGCGCATGGGGAGCGATCCCAGGACCTCGGCGTTGAACCAGTGGTGCCAGGCGTGGGACTGCAGGAACCTGTTCGTCACGGACGGCGGGCCGTTCGTGTCGCAGGCGGACAAGAATCCCACGTGGACGATCATGGCGCTGGCCATGCGGACGTCCGAGCGCATTCTCGAGCTTCGGCGCGGGGGTGAGTTGTGAGTGCCGCGTGGAGGTTCGGTGTGGCGTCTGGAGATCGGCAACTGACAGAGCATTCAACGCAGAGGCGCAGAGGACGCAGAGAACTGGCGCAGAGACAAGAACAAACAGTCTGTTCTCTGCGGCTGTTCCTCTGCGCCTCTGCGTTGAATGCTCTTTCTGTCTGACGGAGACCCCTGAGATGACGGATTCAACGAGGCGCGACTTTCTGAAGTACCTCGCCGCGGCGCCGCTCGCGGAGTTTGCGGTGACGGCCGTGGACCTCGAGCGGGTGTCGGAGCTGACGAGGAAGACGCTCGAGGAACTCGCGCAGCGTGGGGAGCAATACCGGCCGAAGTACTTCTCACCCGATGACTGGCGTACGGTACGAATCCTCGTGGACCTCGTGATTCCGCGCGACGAGCAGTCGGGGAGCGCGACGGATGCCGGGGTGCCGGAGTTCATGGACTTCACGCTCGGTGACCGTCCCAACATGCGCACGTGGATGCGGTCGGGGCTCGCGTGGCTCGACGCGGAGTGCGTGGGGCGATTCGGGAAGCCGTTTCGCGAGTGCGAGCGCGCGCAGCAGACGGCGATGCTCGACGACATCGCGTGGCCGCGCCGGGCGCGGCCGGAGATGCAGGCGGGGGTCCGCTTCTTCAACAACTTCCGCAACTTCACCGCGTCCGGGTTCTGGTCGAGCAAGATGGGAGTCGAGGATCTCCAGTACATGGGGAACCGGCCGAGTGCGACGTGGAATGGGTGCCCGGCGCCGGCGCTGAACAAACTCGGGGTGAGGTATTCCTAGGCTCGGCTGGTTGCTGATTGCTGGTTGCTGGAGCTGGTTGCTGAGTGCCGCGGCCGGTGGAGGGCAGGTGGCGGCCGGGCAGCGGTCCTTCCCAGGCGGGCCACCCATGCCCGCGGGCGACAGCACGATCGTCGTCACGCTCGGCACGGGGACGCCGGTGCCGAATCCCGAGCGCGCGGGGCCGGCGACCGCGGTCGTCGTGGGGAGCCGCGTCTTTCTCTTCGATGCCGGGCCCGGGGTCATGCGCCGCATCGCGGCGGCGGGACTCCCGATCGACGGCGTCACCGCCGCGTTCATCACGCACCTGCACAGCGACCATACGTTAGGCCTGCCCGATCTCATCCTCACGTCGTGGGTGATGGGGCGGTCGGCGCCGATGCGCCTGTACGGACCCCGCGGGCTCCGCCGGATGACCGATCACTTCCTGGCCGCATGGGCCGAAGACACCCTGGTCCGTATCACGGGGCTCGAGCGCGCGCGGCCGGGCGGGTATCGCGTGGACACGCGCGAGATCGGTCCGGGCGTGGTCTTCGACAGCGGCGGCGTGAAAGTGACGGCGATTCCGGTGCCGCACGGGAGCTGGGAGCAGGCGTTCGCCTTTCGCATCGACACGCCGCGCCGGAGCGTGGTGATCTCGGGTGACACGCGCGCGAGCGACGCGCTGGCGCGCGCCTCGTCAGGCGTGGATGTGCTGGTCGTGGAGATCTATCCCGAGACACGTGCCGCGCCCGAGCCCCGGCCGGGGGGCGAGTTGTGGCCGCGATATCTGCGCGAGTTTCACATCAGCGACGTCGAGGTGGGCCGGATGGCGGCGGCGGCGCGGCCCGGGCTGCTGGTGCTGTCGCACGTGCTCCTGCTGGGCGGGACCGAAGCCGAGCTCCTGGAGGGTATCCGCCGAGCCGGGTACGACGGTCCGGTGGTAATCGCCCGGGACCTCCAGCGGTTCTGATCAGGGCGCGCCGACCCCGCGGGTGTCGCAGGGGTACGTCTCTCTGCCAACTCCCGGAACTAGGGATATGCGCCCCCGTCTGCGCGCTCGCCTGCTCAACCGCCTCGGTCCGCTCCGGCCGCGCCCACTGTTTCGGGTCGGGCTCGCGAGCGTCCTTGCGCCGTTTCTGGTCGTGAAGTGCGGCAATCCGCCAAGCGGCCTGTTCGGCCCGGTGCACGACGGACTGGTCATCGGCACATGGGGCGGCGTCCGGGCCGCGGTGGTCGTGGACGAGACCAACGTGCACGTGCACATCAACTGCACGAAGGGCGATTTCGCCGCGCCCATCGCGCTGGATCAGGAGGGTCGGTTCAGCGTGTCGGGGAGCTACGTCCTGCGTGCGTATCCGGTGCAGATCGGGCCGTCGCTTCCGGCGCAGTTCGCGGGGGTCGTGGAGGGGAGCCACCTGACGTTGACGGTCGCGGTCAACGATACCGTCGAGAAGAAGCTGGTCGTGCTGGGGCCGGTGACCGTGGTGCGCGGGCGCGAGCCGGAGATGGCAATGTGTCCGATCTGCCGGGAGCCGTAGCGGTCGACCGGCCTGTCATCCCGAGGAGCGAAGCGACGAGGGAACTGCTCTCGGTGTGCCTGGGGCTGGCCACGAGGCAAGGCGAGCAGATCCCTCAGTCGCTGACGCTCCTTCGGGATGACAACGGGGGAGCGCTCCTCGGGGTGACAACGGGCGAACGCTCCTTCGGGAGGACAACCCACGGCGGTTACCGGCTGCTGTTGTCATTCGGCGCCACGAGCAGCCGGATCACCCCGTCCGCCTTGTTGAGGAGGAAGACCTGATCGTCGGGCCCGGTCCCGAAGCGCAGGTCCGCGCGGGCGGCGGGCTCCTTCCCCTGTTGCGTGTTCTTCTGCCGGATGAGCTGGAGCAGCGTCTTCGCTTCGCCCTGATCGTTGAACAGGACGCGACGGATGTGATCCTGTCCGCGCGCCGTCGTGTCATCGGCCGAAATGTGGAACACCTCACCGCTCGGCATGTCGCCGAAGAGGATGCGGTTGCGGAGCTGCGGGATGCGCGAGGCGCGATAGACCACGACACCGGTGGCCGCCGCGCGGTTCGTGAGAACCGGATCGGTGTGATCGAACTCGGCGATCGGATACGTCATCGCAGGATCGCCGCGTTTCGCGGTGGTGTCGACCGTGGAGCGGCTGGCGAAGCGGAAGCTTCCCTCCCACACGTTCCAGCCGAGGTTGCCGCCCTTCGGCACGGGACTCAGCTCCTCGACCGTGCCCTGCCCGATGTCGGCCACGTAGAGGATGCCGTTGGCGGAGTCCCAGCCGAAGCGCTGCGGGTTGCGCATGCCCGACGCCCAGATTTCCCGGAGTGCCCGGTCGCCTGACGCGAAGGGATTGTCGGCGGGGATGCCGTACTTGCCGTTCGCGCTGTTGCGGCCCAGCGGATCGATGCGGAGGATCTTGCCGAAGATGGACTGCATGTTCTGCGCGAGCTTCATCGGATCGCCGCCGCTGCCGCCGTCGGCGCTGCCGATGTAGAGCATGCCGAAGTCGGGGTGACCGGGTCCGGCGAGCGGGTTGAACGCGAGCTGGCCGCCGTTGTGGTTGGCGTAGGGGTGCTGCACGCGCAGGAGCTCGCGGGGCCCGTCGCCGTCGTACGTCGCGGCTGCGGGGTTCCTCGCCGTCCATTCCAGGAGCACCATGTCGTGGGTGTCGCGCGCATCGCCCTCGCCGCCGGGAGTGAAGTCGGCCGGGGGCGTGCGGTCGGTGACGTCGCTCCATGTGTAGAACTTTCCGAAGCCGGGCGCGCCGCGCTCGTGGAACTGCGGGTGAAAGGCGAAGCTCTGGAAGCCGCGCTCGCGGCCCTGGGACTGCACGTCGAACCCCCACCGGGGGTCGTCGATGTTCACATACTGGGTGACCGTGCGGCCGTCGGGGCTCACGCGATACAGTGGGCCGCGCATGTCGTTCACGAAGAGGCTGTTCGTGCCGGGCTCCCGGGTGAGGAGCATCATGCGGGCAGGGACGCCGTCGATGTCCGGCACCGCGGCGAACTCGCGGTAGTCGACGCGGATCACGCCCTCGGTGGCGCGGATGGGGGTGTAGGGGTCGCTGGTGGTCTGCGCGGTCGCGGGGAGCGCGAAGAGGAGAGCGGCGAGGAGCAAGCGTCTGGGAGTCACGGATTGTGTCTCCTTGGGGGTTCGTGTGCGCGGCTGCCTGGGCCCCATGATTGCTCTCGAGGAAGATTCCTGAGCACGAGGGCACCCAGAGGTTACGCAGGACCTGCGTTTCGCGTGGCACTCGAATGTATGAGCCCGATTCTGCCGGGTTGTCCGCCCTTCCGGACTCCCGGTGACCGTTTGTCATCCCGACGAGCGCAGCGAGGAGGGATCTGCTCACCACGCCTCGTGGCCGGCCACGAGAGAGGCCGCAAGTAGATCCCTCGTCGGCTGTGCCTCCTCGGGATGACAAACGGTTACTGGGCCCGGAGGACCTCCATGGGATCCGACGTGCCGGCCCGGCGCGCGGGACCGAGGGCGGCGAGGAGGGCGGAGGCGAGCAGGGCGAGCAGGAGCGGCGCGACGACGACGGGTTCCAGGAGCCGCGTGTGGAAGAGCTGGGGCTGGAGCCACGGCGACGCGAAGCGCACCGCGACGGCGCCGGCGAGGGCGCCCAGTCCCACCACGAGCACTGCCTGCCTGACGACCGGCCCCGCGATCTGATCTGACCGCGCGCCGAGCGCGGACCGGATCGCGAAGTCCCGGCGGCGCTCCGATACCAGGAACGAGAGCACTCCCGCGAGGCCCACCACCGCGATCACGGCGGCCAGCGCGCCTAACGCGGAGAAGGCGATCGCGCCGATCCGCCAGGACGCGAAGAGCCCGTCGAGGAGCGACTGGACCGGCGTCACATTCGCCGCGGGGAGATCGGGGGCCAGGCCCTGGATCGTTCGGCGCAGGGTTTCCACTGCGTGGCCCGGATCGCCCTGCACCCGGATGAAGAGGCGGGGGTCGAAGTTGTGGCCGCGCGCCTGGTCCAGGGCCAGGAAGTACGCCGGCACGGGCTCATCGTCGAGACGACCGGTGAACCGGTGATCGGCCACCACGCCCACGATCTCGCGGCACGGCATGGTGTCCGCACCCACGCGCAGGCAGCGCCCCAGGACACTGGCCTCGCCGGGCCAGTACAGCTTCGCGAGAGACTGACTCACGACCAGCACCGGGAGCGTTCCCGCGCGGTCGTGCTCCGTGATGAAGCGCCCGGCGAGCAGCCGCATGCCCATCGTCTCGAGGTACTCCGGCGTCACCGCGTCGAAGGCGGGCCCGCCGAAGTTCGGGACCACGGGCAGCGAGTCGCGCCCGGGGATCGCGACCTCCGCATTGCGGTTGTTGTTCCACGGGGTCATGTAGCCCAGGCTCGCGCTGCGCACGCCGGGCACCCGGCTCAGCCGCTCGCGCGCCATCTCCATGAACTCCCAGCGACGGGCGCGATCGTATCCAGCCGATGACAGCGGCACGTTGGCGGTCACGAGTCCGTCGAGGCGGAATCCCACGTCGACGCCGGCGGCGGCGCGGAAGCTGCGCACGAACGCGGCCGAGGTGATGACGAGCGCCATCGAGAGCGCCGCCTGCACGCCGACCAGGCCGAGGCGCAGTCCGCGCATGCGACGGCTCCCGGCAACGTTAGGCGATCCGCCGCTCCGGAGCAGCTCCACGGGATCGACCCGAGACGTGTACCACGCGACCGACCCCGCGACGGAGAGCCCGATCGCGAGCGCGATGACTGCGGACGCCACGGCCACCCGCAGGTCCAGCGCGGCAGCCTCGTCCCAGATCACGAACGGCAGCAGGATCGATCGCATGAGGGGCCCGATCCATCGGGCGATCACGACCGCCCCCAGGCCTGCGGCGAACGCGAGCATTCCCGCCTCGAGCGCATGATACCGGAAGAGCCGGCGCCGGCTGCCACCCAGTGCCAGGCGCACGGCCGTCTCGCGCATGCGGCTCAGGTGCCGCGCCACGAACAGATTCACCAGATTCGCGCCGATGAGGAGCAGCAGCACCGCCGCGCCGCCGGCCAGCCAGAGCGCCGTTCTGGCCCCCGCCAGCGACTGGGAGCCCCGCGCGACCAGCAGGGGCTCGAGCGTCATCTGGCCTCTGAGCTGCGGGTCGCGATGGGGACGCGGCACGGAGCGGTAGGCGAGCGTGGCGTCCTCGATGGCCGCCTCACGAGTGACCCCCGGCTCGAGTCGGCCCAGGATGCGCAGCCAGGCACTCGCGTCGGTGGTCCAGAGGCGTGGATCATTGCCCTGCGCGTCGGCGGCCGCGGCCTCGAGCGGCAGCCAGAGCTCCACGGGCGAGAGGTCGACGCCCACGAAACCCGGGGGCGTCACGCCCACGATCGTGCAGCGCGTGCGGCCCACGAGGAACGTCGCGCCGAGCCTGGGGCTCGCCTGCATCTCGCGGCGCCAGAAGCGATCACTCGCGACGCAGGGAAGGTCAGCCAGGCCCGCAACGTCCTCGTCATCCTGATAGAAGCGGCCGAGCGCGGGACGCACGCCGATGAGTGGGAAGTACGCCGCCGAGGCCAGCGCGACGCTGATGTGCCGAGCGCTCTCGCCCCGTCCGAGACTGGGCCGGTAGGTGAAGTACGCGGCGACGTGCGAGAAGCTCCGCGTCGCCGTGTCCTGCACGCGATAGTCGAGGCCCGTGAGCCCGGTCTGGACGAAGCGCCGGTAGGGCGGGATGCGCTGCTGCGTGCTCACGGCCAGCCGGACGAGCCGCTCCGGCTCGACGACACCGGGCGGGGGTCGCAGAAGCAGCCGGTCGAGCAGGTCGAGGATCGCGGTACCGGCACCGAGCGCGAGCGCGAGCGGCAGCACGACGGCGAGGGCGAAGCGCGGTGAGCGGCGGAGCCCGCGCGCGGCGTGCACCAGATCCTGCCGGATGGAGCGCAGGGAGCCTAACGCGATCGGACGCCGGGAGCCGCCGGTGACTCGGAGGCGGTCGAGTGCGCGTGACGTACCGACAAAGAAGGAGGTCATGAGCGGTGAACCATGTGTGTGAAAGCGTTGCAGGCCTTCGGCAAAGTCCGCGGCCGTGGCCGGACGGCGCGCCCGGTCGATCGACATGGCCTGCTCGATCCAGTCGGCCACCGCGGGCGGCACGTCGGGGGCGTAGTCCCGGATCGGCGGCGGCGGCTCGAGAAAGCGCTTCGCGACCACCGTGAGCGTGTCGTGCCCCTCGAAGGGAGGGCGCCCGGTGAGCATCTCGTAGGTCACGCAGGCCAGGCTGTACACGTCGGCGCGGGCATCGAGATCGGGCTCGCCGTTGGCCTGTTCGGGGCTCACGTAGGCCGGCGTGCCGGCGGAGGTGTCGAGCTCGTTCCGGGCGCGCCAGCTCGAGCCTGACGAGGCCTCGGACGCTTCGCTGTGCACCGCGCGCGCGATCCCGAAGTCCATCACGTAGGCGTGCTCGCCGTGAAGGAGGATGTTTTCGGGCTTCACGTCACAGTGCAGCACGCGCTGCCCGTGCGCGTGCTGGAGCGCCGCGGCCACACCGCGCACGATCGACAGCGCTTCGTGCACCGAGAGTCGGGTCTTGCGACGCAGGAGGTCGCGCAGCGAACCCTCGCGCATCCACGGCATCACGTAGAACGGATGATCCGCGGCCACGCCCGAGTCGAAGAGCGGAACGATGTGGGGGTGGTTGAGCTGCGCGATGAACGAGATCTCACGCATGAACGCGAGCGTGCCAATCCCGCTCACGGCCTCCGGCGAGACGACCTTGAGCGCCACGACCCGCCCGCGCGCGACATCACGGGCCAGGAAGACCGCGCCCATCGCCCCCTGGCCAAGCTCCCGATCGATCAGGTACCGCTCGGCGATCGCGGCGCGGAAATCGACCTCGGACCACGAGGTCGGTCCAGGCTCGATGACGAAGAGCTCCTCGAGCGGCACCCCGAAGACCTCGAGCATCCGCTGGCGGGTCTTCGGGCTGGGGTACGCATGCCGCCCGTTGACGATGTCGGACCAGTGCCCGCGCGAAAGCCCGAGCTTGAGCGCCCAGTGGTTCTGGCTGAGCTTGCTCTGAGCCAGCAGGAGCTGGAGGCGGGCGTGGCGCAGGCGAACGCGCATGCGGGGCGGAGGGGACGCACGTTGGACCGCGCGGGCCGGTTCGCAGTTGGCTCAGGAGAAGAAGAAGTGTTCGGAGGGGTTCGGGAAGGGGGCGGGAAGCGCTGGTTGCTGGTTGCTGATTGGCTGGAGCTGGTGGCTGAGTTGCTCCGCCGTTCTGTCATCCGTCGTCGCCTGCGGCTCCTCGGGATGACACGAAGGGTGAGGCACTCAGCAACCAGCTCCAGCCAATCAGCAACCAGCAACCAGCCGCTCTCTCACCCCTCGGCTCTCGCCGCCGCCACCACGGCCTGGCCGTAGGACAATCCGCCGTCATTGGGCGGGAGTCGGCGCGGCACGAGCCAGCGCAGGCCCTCCTGGGCCAGGAGGGCGGTCGTGCGCTCCAGGAGCAGAACGTTCTGAAAAACGCCGCCCGACAGTGCGACCGTCGTGATCCCGCGGCGCCCCGCCACCTCCGCGGCCGCGCGGACAGCCGCAACGGCCAGGCCGCGGTGCGCGCGGGCCGCGATCGCGGGAACCGGCACTCCGCTCTCCAGGTCGTGGACGACCGCGCGCACCAGGGCGCGCGCGTCCAGGACGAGCTGTCCTCGCTTCCGCGCGACGGGCATGGAGTACGCCGAGCGCTCGTGCTCGTCGGCGACCATCTCCAGCTCGATTGCCGCCTGTCCTTCGTAGGACGCCTCGGGACACACGCCGCACAGCGCGGAGATGGCGTCGAGGAGCCGGCCCACGCTGGTGGTCATTGGTGAACGGAGCCCGGCCTGCGCGAGCTCCACGGCGTCTCGCCAGTCCTCGCCGCTGACGCTTCCGCGCAGCGCGTGCGGGATCGCCGGGATGCCGTCCTGCAGCTCCTTGAGCCAGGCGCACGCCATCCGCCAGGGGGCGAGGATCGCGTCCGTGCCGCCGGGCATGCGGACGGGCCAGAGGTGTCCGACGCGTGCCACCTCCGACACGTCGCCGCAGAGGATCTCGCCGCCCCAGACCGCGCCGTCCTCGCCGTGGCCGTGACCGTCGAAGACGATCCCGATGGCCTGTCCCATCTCACCGTGCTCCGCCAGCGTGGCGGCGAAGTGGGCATGGTGATGCTGCACCACGGCGCGTCTGGCCGCCGGTTGTCCCGCGCCATGCCGGCTCGACAGGTACTCGGGGTGTGGATCGTGCGCGATCGTACTCGGCTCCACGGCGCAGAGACGGCCGAGGTGTGCGATGCCTTCGCGGAACGACTGCCACGCTTCCACCGTCTCGAGGTCGCCGACGTGGTGACCGACCCAGGCGCGCTCGCCGGCGGCGAGCGTGAAGGTGTTTCGCGTGTGCCCGCCGACCGCGACGACGGCCGGGTGCGCCGGCACGGGGAGCGGAAGGGATGCGGGGGCGTAGCCGCGGGCGCGGCGGATCATGAGCGGCTGCCGCCCGTCAGGCATGGTCACCGCGCGCACCACCGAGTCGTCGGCGCGTGACGCGATCTCGCGGTCGTGAACCAGGAACAGGTCCGCCATGATCGCCAGGCGCGCGAGGGCGTCGGCATCGCGGATGAGCATGGGCTCACCGGGGGCGTTGGCGCTCGTCATGACGAGCGGAAGCCCCGTGTCGGCGAGCAGCAGGTGCGTGAGCGGCGAGTACGGCAGCATGAGGCCGAGGTCGCGGTGGCCTGGAGCGACCGAGCTGGCGAGGCGTGCCGCGGCGCGGCGGCGCGCCAAAACGATCGGGCGCTCGCGCCCCGAGAGGAGTGCGGCCTCGGTGTCGTCGACCCAGGCCAGGCGCCGCGCGGCGGCGACGTCGGCCACCATCACGGCGAACGGCTTCTCGGCGCGGTTCTTCCGCGCGCGGAGGGTGGCCACGGACTGCGCGTCGTCGGCGCGGCAGGCGAGGTGGTAGCCACCGATCCCCTTGATCGCGAGGATGGCTCCGGCACGGAGCGCGTGGGCGGCGGCGCGCACGGCGTCGCGCGCGGCGCCGGGATCGATCGTCCGGCCGCGCCGGTCCAGCAGGCGGGCGGTCGGGCCGCAGGCCGGGCACGCGTTAGGCTGCGCGTGGAAGCGCCGGTCGAGCGGGTCGTCGAACTCGCGCTGGCAGCGCTCGCACATGGCAAAGCCGGCCATCGTCGTGCGCGCCCGCTGCCACGGGGTGGAGCGCACGATCGTGAAGCGCGGGCCGCAGTCGGAGCAGTTGATGAAGGGGTAGCGGTAACGGTGATTGCGCGGGTCGACGAGCTCCGAGAGACAGGCGTCGCAGGTGGCGATGTCGGGGGCGACGAGCGAGGTGGGGACGACCGGCTCTCCCGGGCCGGCGCCGTCTGCGAGATGCGAACTGCCGACGATGCGGAACGCCGTCTCGCCCGCCAGGGTCAGCTCTTCGGTGTCGACGCGCTCGATGGCGGCCCGGGGCGGGGCCTCGTGGTCGAGCCGCTGGAGAAAGTGGCTCACCGCGGACGTGTCGCCCTCGATCTCGATGACCACGCCTCGCGCGTCACGATAGGCGAACCCGGCAAGCTCGAGTGAGCGCGCCAGATGATAGAGAAACGCGCGGAATCCGACACCTCGCCCCGTGCTGTCGATCCGCACGCGAACTCGCCGACGGTCCGTCGCCGCGGACACAGTCATCGCTTCCCTCCCTCCGGCACGGCGCGCTGATGCGCCGCATGGAGGGTCGGGTTGCAAGAAGTGCTCCCGCTGTCGGGTGACCCCCGACCGGCTCCAACCGCGCCGTGGCGAGCCGGGTTGTCCCACGCCGCGCCCGCATCGCGCCAGTCGCGAGCACGGTATGGTCGGGGCCGCTTGGGCTGAGTGCCAAACGTCTCCTGGCTCTGGTGCGTCCGCGGGCTATGGGCTCCGGTGCGTCTGTGAGTCCCCTGCGCCCTTTCCCCACCCGAGTGGGGAGGTTCAGACACGGATGCTGCGGATGCCCCGGATGCACGCGAACGAACGGCAACGACAAACACACCAGCAACGCCGAACTGCAACAGCCCTGTTGCCCGCGCCGCAGCCACCTCGACGGGGTGCCGTTGGGGCTTCATGTTGTCCGGCGCCCGCGAGCGGCGGGACGCGGCATGGACCACGTGCAGGAGGAGCCTCTGATGAAGGCGCGTCGGTGGTGGATGCTGGCCGCGACCGGCCTGTCTCTCCTGCTCTCGCGGCCGGGCGCCACGCAGGAACCGCGGGTGCACCGACTCCCCGCCACACCGCGCACGGTCGCCTACGGCCACTACTGGTCGGCGACGCAACCGGTGCTGACAATCGCGTCGGGCGATGTGATCGACGTCGAGACGATGATCACGAACACGCCGTCGCGGCTCGAAGCGGCCGGCATTCCGCCTGGCGAGATCCAGGCGTCTCTCCGCGCGATCGTGGCGCAGGTGACCGATCGGGGACCGGGCGGCCACATCCTCACGGGTCCCGTCTTCGTCCAGGGCGCTGATTCCGGCGACGTGCTGGAGGTGAAGGTCCTCTCGATCGATCTCGCTATCCCGTACGGCTACAATGGCTGCAGCGGATTCATGCGCGAGCTATGCGACCGGAGCCGCCCCACGACACGCATCATCCGGCTCGACGCCGAGCGGATGGTCGGGCACTTCGCGCCCGGGATCGATGTGCCGCTGGCCCCGTTCTTCGGGAGCATGGGCGTGGCGCCGCCGCCGGCGCGCGGGCGCGTGAGCAGCAACCCGCCCGACATTCACGCCGGGAATCTCGACAACAAGGAGCTCGTCGCGGGCACGACGTTGTACATCCCGGTGCACGTGCCGGGGGCGCTCTTCCAGGTGGGCGACGGGCACGCGGCGCAGGGTGATGGCGAGGTGGATCAGACGGCGATCGAGACGAGTCTGCGCGGGCGGCTGCAGCTCACCGTACGGAAGGACATGCGGCTCGCGTGGCCGCGCGGAGAGACGCCGACACACTGGATCACGATGGGAATGGACACGTC
>DATIGO010000415.1:0-26745 GCA_035454665.1 Gemmatimonadaceae bacterium
GTGGGGTCGGGCGCGGGGGTGAGCAACGTTTTCGCGGTGATCAAGGCGGGATCGCTGATACTGTTTGCCGCCGTGGGGCTGGCGTGGCTGGGCTCGGGTCAGGGCGTGCCCGAGGTGCTGGGATCCGACGGGTCGTTAGGCGCGTGGCTCCAGGCCCTGCTCCTGCTGATGTTCGCCTACGGCGGCTTCGAGTCGGCGCTCATTCCGCTCGCCGAGGCCAAGGACCCGCGCAGGGACGCGCCGTTCGCCCTCCTGGCCGGCCTCGCGCTGGTGACGGTCGTCTACCTCGCCGCGCAGGTGACCGTGCTCGCCACGCTCCCCGATCCCGACGCGAACAATCGCCCGCTGGCGGAATCGGCGCGCGTCATGCTGGGCGCCGGCGGGGCGATCGTGATCACCGTGGCGGCGCTGATCTCGGTCTATGGCTGGGTGGCGAGCAACATGCTCAACGTGCCGCGCCTGACGATGGCCATGGCGGAACGTGGAGACCTGCCCGCGTTCTTCGGCCGCATCCATCCGACGTTTCGGACACCGGTGATCTCGATCCTGATCTTCGCGGGGATCTCCTGGGCGCTCGCGCTGCAGGCCGGCCTGCTCCAGAACCTCAGCCTGTCCGCCGTGTCCCGACTCCTGTTGTATGGCAGCGTGTGCCTGGCGCTGCCGGTGTTTCGTGCGCGCGACCGGCGCGGGCAGAACCCGCCGGAGGTGGGAGAGGCGCGCTTCCGGATCGCGGGTGGACCGGTCTTCGCGGCGATCGGGGTGGGAATCGCGCTCGTGCTCACCACGCGCATGAACATGCGCGAGGTGTTGTCGATGATGGGCGTGGTGGCGCTGGCGTCGGCGCACTGGTGGTATCTGCGAGCGCGACGCACCGCGTGAGGTTGGGACGGGTCACCCCTTCGGTCGCGCGAATTCCCTGAATCCGGGGTGGTCGGCGAGCGTCTCGAAGTCGATGGCGGTGTGAAAGTCGCCGCCGGGATCGAAGAGGCCGCGCAGGAGACGCAGCGCTCGCTCCGGGTCATGCAGCAGGGCGGCGATCCGGGCCTGCTGATAGAACATGTATTTCGCCGGCGTCGGCTGCGCGACGCGCTGGTGTTCGATCGACGCGATCCAGCCCTCCGCCTCCCGCCGGTCACCCCGGCGCGCCGCGATCGCGCCCGTTGGCCGGTGACATGGCCTGCCCCGGCGACGCCCTCATCGTGGATGCGGACGGGATCACGATCAACCTCAACGGGCACGCCGTCACAGGAGCAGCCGCCGGCAACGGCATCACGGTGCGTGCCGGGTATCACGTGACCATCCATGGCGGCACCGTGGCGGGCTTCCTGACGGGCCGGTTTGCCGGGAACGTGTGCGCGCTGCAGGGCGCCGCGGCGGGGAACATGCTCTTCGAGAACGTGCTCGTGCGGAACACAACGAATGCCTGTTGATCCGGGGAACCCCCGCGCGTGATCCGCAACCCGGTCGGCGAGGATTGCTCCGCCGACCGGGTCGCGTCAGATCGGTTGGCCGAAGATCTTCGCCCGGTGCTCCTCGGTGGGTGGGGCGAGCTCCGGACCCGAGAACAGCGTGTCGGGGAGGATGAACGGGTCGGATTCCATCTGCGGCATCACGCGCGAGCGGATCGCGTCGGCCTCGGGACCGGGCGTGAGGAAAACCTGGGTGAACCAGGACTCCGCCGTCCTGACCGTGTCGAAATACTCGTTATGCGAAGCGGCGTACCGGTGGCCGGCGACATCCCGGTCGTCGCTCGAGAGTAATGCGTCGCGGAGTACGCGCGCGTCGCGCAGCGTGAGGGAGAGACCCTGACCCCACGTCTGGTCACTCGTGGCTGCGGCGTCGCCGATGAGCGCGATGCCGCGCCGATACGGATGCTCCACCCAGGAGTCGTTTCCCGCGAATGCGGCGAGCGGTCCCGCCTGCTTCGCACCATCGAACAGGCCATCCGCCAGCCCGCTTCGCGCGCACTCCTGCAGGAACGCATCGAAGGCCGAATCGCCGCTGAGCCGCAGCTCCTCACCGGAGCGGAAGGCAAGATACGCGCGACCCGAGCCTGACGACTGAGGGAAGTACAGCACCATCCGCGACAGCGGTGGCGTGATCATGCAGATGCTGCTCTCGGGGGATGCCGGAACGCCCTCGAGCAGCACGCCGGCCAGGACGTTCCCCGAAGGATCCTGTCGCGAAGGGAACCCTCCCCACTTCCGGACCATGGACGACCGGCCATCGGCACCGACGACGAGTCGTGCGGCGACGGTGTCCTGGCGGCCATTCTCCTCCAGCCGCACGGTGCACTCCTCACCCGGCTCGATCTCCCGGACGCGCGTGGCGCGCCGAACCTCGGCGCCCGCGGCCTCGGCGGCCTGCAGCAGTGCGTCCTGCATGCGCGGGTGGTAGATGCACAACCCGTGCAGGCCTTGCGGCGTGGTCTCTGCCAGGTCACGCGATGGCAGGGGGTCCGGGCCGAAGTAGTCGGTCCAGCAGGCCGGGTGATGGGCGCCAGCGTTCAGCAGCGCGTCGTACACACCGAGCTCCTGGGCCTCCCTCACTCCCCACGGGAAGATGAACTCCCCGCGCACGCGATCCCTGAACTGCGGCTCGCGTTCCACGATGAGCACGCGATAACCGTGCCCGGCCATGGCTCTGCCAAGGACGGATCCCCCTACGCCGCCACCCACGGTGACGAGGTCGTACGCAGCCACGGCTCCCTCCGCGGTCGATGGTGACAGGCCGTACGACACGGATACGCCAAACCGCGGCGGAGTTCCCGAATCCTCCCGCTGTCATCCCGAGGAGGCGCAGCCAAAGCCTGCCCCGAGGAACAACAGCGACGAGGCGAGGGATCTCCTCTCGTGTGCCAGTGGCTGCCCACGGTGTACGCGTCTGATGGGAGCACCGAACGGGTGGCTCGTCATCCCGCGGATTCCGACCGCGGATCATCCAGATCCCCGGTACGACCTCGTCGACCGGCAGGGAATCCTGCGGGCGCAACTGCAGTTGGCGGCGAGTCAGCGAGTACTGGGCCTGGGCCATGGCTCTGTGTACGTGCTCACGACCGACCACGACGGCATCCAGCGCCTCCAACGCCACCCCTGGCCACCCGCCGGTCCACGTCCATGATCCCCCACCGGCCCTAACGCGCGCCCGCTCGACCCATCCGCGCTGCCGCGGGAGTGGGCGCACCGGCGTTAACCCCGCCGGATGCCGTACGCGACGCCAGAAATGCCTTCGTCTCCGTCACCACGATGCCGGACAGCAGCAGCAGTCCGATCAGGTTTGGCACCGCCATCAACCCGTTCATGATGTCGCTGAACGCCCAGACGATCTGGAAACCGCTCCGCTGCGATTCGCCCAGCTCCAGTGCGTACGCCCCGAAGAACGACGCGATCACGAAGAGAATCCGGTACGGCGTGATCGCCTTCTCCCCGACCAGGTACGAGATCGCGCGCTCACCGTAGTACGACCACCCCAGGATCGTCGAGAAGGCAAAGAGCGCGAGGCCCACCGACACGATATAGCCGCCCCAGTTGCCGGGAAGCCCGTGACTGAACGCGGCGACGGTGAGCGGCGCACCGGAGAGGGCCACGCCGCTCGCAGGATCGGCCACGTGCCACGTATTGGTCGCCACGATCGTGAGTCCCGTGATCGAGCAGACGACGATCGTATCGATGAACGTCTGTGTCATCGACACCAGAGCCTGGCTCGTGGGCGCGTGCGACTGCGCCGCGGCCGCCGCGATGCCGCCGGTGCCCAGCCCCGACTCGTTCGAGAAGACGCCGCGCGCGAAGCCCCAGCGGATCGCGTCGCGCACCGTGGCGCCGAGGAAGCCGCCGATGGCCGCCGTTGGCGTGAAGGCGTCCGTGAACACGAACGAGACGATCGCAGGGAGCCCGCGCCAGTTGATCGCCAGCACCACCAGACCGCCCACCAGATAGAACAGGATCATCACCGGCACGAACACGCTCGTCACCCGGCCGATGCTCTTGATGCCCCCCAGGATCACCGCGCCCGCCAGCACCGCGATCACGAGACCCGTGTACAGCGGCCGTACGCCAAAGGACGTCTGGATTGCATCGGCCACGGAATTGGACTGCACCATGTCGCCGATGCCGAACGCGGCGACCGCGGCGAAGAGCGCGAAGAGAAAGCCGAGCGACTTCCCGAGTCCTCCCCCCACCCCGTTGCGGAGGTAGTACATGGGGCCACCGCTCATGTTGCCGCGAGAGTCCACCTCGCGGTACTTCACGCCCAGGTAGGCCTCGGCGTACTTCGTGGCCATGCCGAAGAGGCCCGTCATCCACATCCAGAACAGCGCGCCGGGACCGCCGGAGGCGATCGCCGTCGCGACCCCCGCGATGTTGCCGACACCAACCGTGGCGGCGAGCGCGGTCATGAGCGCCTGGTAGTGCGAGATGTCGCCGACGGCGCCCTCTTCCTTGCGCTTGACGAGCGCCAGCCAGAGGGAGTGCTTGAGCTCCCGGAACTGCAGCCCCCGCAGGCGGACCGTGAAGAAGACTCCGGTCCCCACCAGCAACACGATCAGCGGCAGGCCCCAGACGAAGGAGCTCACCTCGTTCAGCCGTTCGAGCAGCCGTTCCATGCATCCCCGCCTGAGAGTCGCCCGTACCTAACCAACGCGCATGTCGCTACCGCAAGGACGACCCGTCGCCCGTGCGAGACACTCCCGCCCGATGGGGCGGAGCGGCCCCCGGGATGTGCGGGTGGGCGCGTCGGAGGGGCCCGGCGGCCGCCCGGGGTCGAGGACGCCCGGTTTCGTTCCGCCGGCCAACCCTCACGCTCCTGGGGCTGTCGAAACCGCGTTCTGCCGACTGGAGGCTTCGATGGCGGGGGTACTGACCGAGCTCCGGAGCGCGGCGCGCAGCCTCGCGCGGGTTCCGACCGTGACCGTTTCGGCCGTGTTCTGCCTGGCGCTGGGGATCGGCGCGACCACGGCCATCTCCAGCGCGATCAACCGCGCCCTGCTGCAGCCGCCACCGTTTCGCGATCCGGGCCGGCTGGTGGCTGTCCATCGCATCACCCCACAGTCGGGACCTCAGGGCACATGGCCGCAGTCGGCGCCGAACTACGTCGACCTGGCGGCGCAGTCGCGCCAGGTCGAGAACCTGTCGGCGCTCTCGTTCGCGACGGCGCTGATCCAGGTACAGGACGACGCCTTCCAGGCGAGCCAGCTCTACGTGAGCGGCAGCCTCTTTCCGATGCTGGGTGTGCAGGCTGGGCGCGGACGGCTGATCACGCCGGACGACGACCGGCTCGATCAGCCGCTGGTCGCGGTGCTGAGCAACGAGTTCTGGCGGGCGCGGCTTGGCTCGGATTCTTCGATCCTGGGACGCACGATGACCATCGACGGCGAGCCCACGACGATCGTCGGGATCACGCCGCCTGACTTCCGGATCCCGCACGGCGGCAACGTCTTCCGGGCCGACGTGTGGATGCCGATCCGGTTCACGCCGCGGCAGCTCGGGCAGCGCCGCAGCAACTATCTGTTCATGCTCGGACGGCTGGCCCCCGGTGCGACTCGCGAGACCGCCGAGTCGGAGATGCAGACGCTCTTTGCCGGGCTGGTCGCGACGTTTCCGCAGTTGAACGGCGAGAACCTGCGCGTGGCGCCGTTGCAGGCCGAGAATGTGGCATCGATCAAGACGCCGCTGCTGCTCTTGTTCGGGGCGGTCTGCATGGTGTTGCTGATCGCCGCGACGAACGTGGCCGCGCTGCTCCTGGCGCGCGGCGTCCAGCGCCAGCGCGAGACCGCGGTGCGCGCTGCGCTCGGGGCATCGCGCTGGGACACGATGCGTCCGGCGGTGTTCGAGAGCTTCATCATCACGGCGTTGGGCGTCGTTGGCGGGTTCCTGCTCGCCACGGCCGGAGTCCGGACGATCGGCGCGCTGGCGGCCGCGCGGATGCGCCAGCTCGTGGGACTCACGATCGACTTGCGCGTGATCGCCTTCGCCCTGCTGCTCGCGCTGGTCGTTGCGGTGCTGTGCGGCGCCGTCCCCGCGTGGCGCAGCGCGAGCGTGGCGCCGCAGGACGCGCTCCGCGGCGGGCGGGGTGGTGGCGCGGGGCGCGGGCACCATCGCGCCCTCCAGGGCCTCGTGGTGCTCGAGATCGCGCTGTCGCTCATGCTGCTGATCGGCGCGGGGCTCGTGCTCAAGGGCTTCGCCGGGCTCCTGCGCAACGATCCCGGCTTCGACACATCGCGCATCCTGACGCTTCGTGTCACGACCTCGGCCACCCGGTATGCGGACGGCTCGTCAGTGCGCAACTTCCTCGAGCCCGCCCTGTCGGCGATCCAGGCCGTTCCTGGTGTCGCCGCGGCGGGGGCGATCACGGCCACGCCGTATCTCGTCTGGGGGAACAACTCGAATACCCGGTACGAAGGGCAGCCCGGCGACGACCCGACCCGCCTGCCGATCACGGAACAGCGATCGGTGACGCCCAGCTTCTTCGCGGTGACCGGGCAGCGGCTGCTCACCGGACGGTTGCTGCGCGAGAGTGACAACGAGGCACCGGGTGTGCCGCGGGTGGTCGTGGTGAATCAGGCCCTCGTGGAGCGTGACTTCAAGGATCGCGATCCCATCGGACAGCGCTTCCACACCGGCGACACGACCTTCGCGACGATCGTGGGCGTCGTGACCAACATCCGCAATGCCGGTCCGGTGGCGGAGCCGCAGCCCGAGATGTACTGGACGTACCGGCAGGGGGCGTTAGGCACCTCGAACTTTCCGCTCATGGTGCGTGTGTCGGGTGATCATCCGATGGCCGTGGCGGCCGGGGTCCGCGCGGCGATCCGTGGGGTGGATCCCACGGCGGCCATCGGCGACGTGAGCGCGATGGAGGACGTGGTGGGACGCAGCCTCGGGCGGCCGCGGTTCTACTTCAGCCTGCTCGGTACGTTCGCGGGTGTGGCGATGGTGCTGGCGCTCGCGGGACTGTACGGCGTGCTGAGCTATGCCGTGGCGCAACGCACACGGGAGATCGGCATCCGCGCGGCGCTCGGCAGCCCGCGCAGCGCGCTGATGCGCCTGGTCACGGCCGAAGGGCTTCGCCTGGTGGCCGCGGGGCTGGTCCTGGGGCTGCTGGGCGGGTTCGCCGTCACGCGCCTGATGGTGTTCATGTTGTATGGCGTGAGCCCGCTCGACGTCACGACGTGGCTGGCCGCCGCGGCGCTCATGGTGGTGGCCGCGATGCTCGCCGCGATCGTGCCGGCGCGACGCGCCTCCCGGGTGGATCCGCTCGTGGCGATCCAGTCCGAGTGACGCGCCCCGCGGCAACCGCTCAGTCGAACTCGCAGGAGACCTTGGGATTCCAGTCGGCAAAGAGGCCGGCTGGATTCTCACGGCCGACCCACACGTGCAGCGCCCAGATGCCGATGTTGGCATCGGCATGGAATGTCTGGCCGAGCAGGGTGGGCGGCGTGGCAGTCGGCGGGAGCTCGGTGAACGGGATGATGTACTCCACTCCCACGAAGCGCATTCCGCCATTCCGCTGCGGCTCATAGAGCAGGAGCTCGGGCTCCAGGAGAACGGCAACGGAGTTGTTGATGAAGTTCGGGTTGCCGTAGTGGTAGCCCATGCCCCCGACACCCGGGAGCTCCAGGCAGGGCGTGACCTCGACCGCGTACCCCGCGGCCATCGCGCGGTCGAGGTCGTGGTAGTGCGCGACGAGCCGCCGGAGTTGCGCGAGCTCCGCATTGTGCGTGGCCGACAGCCCGGCGCTGGTCGCCGCGCCGTTGGCCGTGGACAGCACGGCGTTGGCTTCATCTCCTGGTACGGCTGTGGGCGCGTCCTGGCACGCCACGAGGATCGCCGTGCTGCATGCCGCAACCGCTGTCTGAAGAGCACTCGGGCTGCGTGGCTTCATGGCACCAACTCCTTCCGTTGGGGGCAGGGAGAAGAAACCCCTGTATCCAGGAACCGCAAGCCGGCTCATGCGCAGGGTGGCGCCTGCGCGTGGGAGCTCGCATCTTGAACGCAGCGTGCCAGGTGCAGTGCAACGCGAGCCGGCCCCGATATTCATGTACGCCACCTGTCTCCACTGCCACTCGAATCTCGGACGAAACGATCGTCTGCCGCGCTTCCCCGTGGGCAAGCGCGTCGCCTTCGATGCGAGCAAGGGCCGGCTCTGGGTCATCTGCCGCTCCTGCGGGCAGTGGAATCTCTCGCCGCTCGAGGAGCGCTGGGCCGCATTCGACGAGTGTGAGCGGCTCTTCCGCGCCACGCGGGTGCGGGTATCGACGGACAACATCGGTCTCGTAGAGCTGGCGGATGGCATGTCGCTCATCCGGATCGGAAGCCCGCTCTGGCCCGAGTTCGCGGCGTGGCGGTACGGCCGGCGCTTCCGCGGCCGGCGCGTGAAGGCCAGTCTGGCCGCCGGCACGGTCATTGGCGGCGCGGCCGGGATCGCGTTAGGCGCCGTCGCGCTCGGCTTCGGGTCCCTGGCCTTCGCTGGCATGTACGCCGCCGGGCTATGGATCGCCGACGAGGGGCCCAAGCGCCGGCCGGCGGGGACGATTCGCGCGGGTGGCCGGCTCCTTTATCTGCGGCAGGACGACGCCGAGGCCACGCGCGTCTTCCCAGACGGCGGAAAGAACCGGTTCGGCCTCACGCTGCACCACAGCCGGGGCGTCTCGCTGATCCGCGGTGCGGAGGCGCGCGAGGTCCTGGCTCGGGTCGTCCCGGCGTTGAACCCGATGGGAGGGGCGCCGGACGAGGTGCAGGGGGCGTTGGAGTTGATCGATTCCGCGGGGAGCGCGAAAGCGTGCGTGGCGGATTCGCTCCATCGCGCCAGGCGGAACGGTGGATTCGTGGCGCAGCTTCCCGTCGAGACACGGCTCGCCCTCGAGATGTCGCTGCAGGAGGAGAGTGAACGACGCGCGCTCGAGGCGGAGCTGGCGCAGCTCGAACGTGCCTGGCGCGAGGCCGAGGAGATCGCGGAGATCGCCGACAACCTCCTGCTCCCGACGGATGTCGTGGAGCGGATCGTCGGACTGCGCGCCGCCCGGTCACCCCGTCGGACGGGTTTCGTGTTCGGGTGAGCCAGCGCGGGACCGGACGCCTTCCTTCGCAGCAGCGGTACGACCGGCGCCCCCCTCGCGGGAGCAGCTGACTTCCCCCGCGCCCTGGCTCCCTGCCGAGTTGCGGTCGTTGCTGAAGGCAGTGCACGTGGTACCGCACGCTTCCCTGCCGATCCTGCTGCCCGTCGGGGCAGGTGCGCAGCCGAGCACTCGGTGGATGAACACGCGTTCACTTGGCTGTGGGATGCAATGGAATGATGACGCGGATCAGACGGAGAGAGCGAATCTTCGCGGATGGCTCCGAGCAAGGGGAAGCTTCTCGAGGAACCACTGACGCGATCGGTAATCGGGGCATTCTATGATGTCTACAACGAGCTCGGGTTCGGATTCCTCGAGCATGTGTACTCGTTGGCGCTCGAACGCGACCTGCGAGCCCGCGGTCATCGCGTCGACCGGGAGGTAATCGTCACGATCCGATTCCGCGGGGAGCCGTTGACCACCCAACGACTCGACCTGGTGGTCGACGGCAGGTTGATCGTCGAGATCAAATCGACATGGGATTTGCCGCCCAGCGCGAAGCGGCAACTGCACAACTACCTGCGCGCCACCGATCTCGAGGTCGGCCTTCTGCTCCACTTCGGTGCGCAGCCGGCGTTTCACCGCCTGATCGCGTCGAATCACCCACTTGGCTGACACCCGATCTGCACGATCCGCTCCACTCCGCTCCATCCGCGTCGGAGACGTTACCGCACCCTCGGCTCACAAACACCGCCGGCAACCGCGCGATTAGATGATTCTTGTAACCCAGAGCGCATAGATCACCACCATCGCCGCCACCCCGCTCACCAGCGTCACGCCCCCAAAGCAGATCAGCGCCGCCTGCAGCGGCATGCGTGTGAGCGACGTACAGACCCAGAAGTAGCTCGAGTTCACGTACTTGATGATGACCGAGCCGGCCGCCGCGGCCAGCATCGTGGCCTCCGGGCTCAGGCCCAGCGTCGGCATCATGGGCGCCACGATCGACGCGGAGGTGATCACGCCCACCGTGGTCGACCCCGTGATCAGGTTCGCCACCGTGGCCAGCACGAACGGCAGAAAGATCGCCGGCAACCCCGTCGCGGCCATGCCATTGGCGATCGTGTCGACCGCGGGCGTGGCGCGCAGAATCTGACTCAGCGCCCCGCCCAGGCCCGTCACCATGATGATCATCGCCGAGGTGCGCAGCGCGCTCTCGATCCATTCGCTCGTGCGCGCCGTCGCGTGCTCGGCGCGCGCGTTGCGATACGCGAGGAGCACGCCGATCGCGAGCGCCACTACGGGCCATCCCAGGTAGAGCATCGTCCGGTTCACGATATGATTCTCGGGCAGCGTGAGCGCGGCCACGCTCTGCCCCGCAATCAGCACGAGAGGAATGAGAATCGGCGCGTACGCCCGCCACGCCGACGGCAGCTCCGACTCGAGCCCGCGCTCGATGAACGACTGGCCCACGAACTCCGGCGCGGGCGGCGACTGCAGGCGCCGGCCGATGAAAAGCGCGTACCCCCAGCTCGCCAGGCTCGCGATGAAGGAGACGAAGCTCCCGATCAGGATCACGCGTCCCAGGTCCGCGCCCACGAGCGCGACCGCGGCCAGAGGACCCGGCGTCGGCGGTACCATGGCGTGCGTCATCTGCATCGCTCCCACGAGTCCCGTCGACATCGTCGTCATGCTCGCGCCCGTGCTCAGCGCCGCGGAGTGCACGAGCGGATTCAGGATCACGTACCCCACGTCGGAGAAGATCGGGATCCCGATGATGAAGCCGCTCAAGGTGAGCGCGAGCGGCATGCGCCGGCGCCCTACGAGCTGGATCATCGACGCGGTGATCCGCTCGATACCTCCCGTGTGCTTGAGCGCTTCGGCCAGAATGCAGCCCAGCACGATGACCACCGCGATGCTCTGCACCGTGCGCCCGAAGCCCTGCTCGAACGCCTCGATGAACGTCTTGCGGTCGATCCCCGGGAGCAGCGCGAAGAGCAGGATCGGAATCAGCAGCGCCGCGAAGACGTGCCACTTGAAGCGCGTGATCGTGAGAAAGAGCAGGGCGATGACGCCGATCAGACCGCCCAGGGCGACGAGGACGCTGTCGGTGATCGTGGCTTGCATCCGTCAGAGGCTCGGGTCGAATGGGCGGCGACCGGGAACCGCCAATGGTAGCGCCCCGGTGGCGGACGCGTGAGAGCGCGAGGGATGCTGGCCGTCCGGCGGGTCTCGCCATATCGTCCCGCTCACCCCATTCGGAGCCGGATCCCATGCGCCGTACCCTTGCTCTCCTTTCGGCCTGCTTCGTCTCCTTTGCCGCCGGCGCCGGTGCCATGAAGGTACAGCAGTCACAAAGCACCACGCGCCGCGAGCCGCAGTTCGAGAACGAGCACGTGCGCGTCTGGAAATCGATCATCATGCCCAGGCAACCACTCGCGCTGCACCGGCACGACCACGGTCGCACGCTCATCGCGCTCACCGATGGACAGCTCCAGGTGGTCGACTCGACGGGGAAGGCCTTCCACACCTACGACTGGCAGCGAGGCAAGGCCTACTGGCTCGACGCCGATCCTGCGGGTCGGCGGCATGCCGACGTGAACGAGACGGCGCAGCCCATCGAGGTCATCGTCGTGGAGCTCAAGCAGGACCGATGACGCGGTAGCTCACGGCGGCGGCAACGCGCCGAGTATCCGTGCGACCAGTTCCTCGTTGTAGGCCCCGTCGCCGCCGGCGCTCGGCCCGTGCCGCACCACGACCAGATCGCGCGAGGGGATGATCATCGTGATCTGCCCCATGTGCCCCGCCATCCAGTAGGCATCGGCGGGGAGCTTCGGGCGCGAGCCACCGGCATTCAGCCAGAACAATCCGCCGTAGCCGCGGGAACGGTCGCCCGGCGCGGGGGTCGAAACGAACGTGGCCCAGTCGTCAGGCAGGATGCGCTGCCCCTGCCACTGCCCCTTCCATAGATAGAGCAGCCCCAGCCGCGCCCAGTCCCGCGTGCCGCCGTAGTCGTAGCCCGTGATGATGAAGTTCCCCCAGGCGTCGGTCTCGAGGACGAAGCTCCGGGCCCCGATGCGGTCGAAGAGCTGGCGCTGCGGGAAGCTGAGCCAGTCGGCGCCCTTCGACTCCAGCGCGCGCCGCGCGATCGCCATCAGGGTGAGCGGATCGGAGTTGCGGTAGCGCTGCAGCGTGCCGGGCTTGAAGCGCAGCGGCTGATGAATCGAGTGGGCGAACACGTCGAGCGCGTCGAAGTAGATGCGGAAGTGCTCGTTCGCGGCGTTGTACGAGGAGGGCGTGAGGCCGAAGTTGTCGAAGTCCAGGCCGCTCGACATGTTGAGCAGATCCCGGATGCGGATCGCCGCGCGGGGATCGCCGGGGCGCTGCCACTCAGCCACGGGGGCCGGCTGGTCCAGCGTGAGCATGCCCTGCTGCACCAGCACGCCAATCAACGTGGCCGCGATGCTCTTCCCCATGGACCAGGAGAGCTGGGGCGTGTACGGGCCCCAGCCCGGCGCGTATCGCTCGGCCACGATCTTCCCGCGATACACGGCGATCACGCCACGCGTGTGCTGCGGACGCTGGTGCCTGGTGTCATCGAATGCCCAGTCGAGCGCAGCCGCGAGCGAGGCGCTGTCCACACCGGGAACGCGCGCGGTGGCGTTGCGGTCGCCGGTGGGCCAGTCCTGGGTGGCGGGGTCGGGAAGCGCGGGCCGCACGCTGGCCGGCTGGAAGTACACGCTGGCGGTCGCCGCCGGGAGAATGCTGCATCCCTGATCGCCGTTGTACCGCGCGCTGCGGCTACCACCCTGCGGATCGGTGATGGTCACCGTGCGTGACGCGCTGTCCACGGTGTAGCGATAGTCGCTCTCCCAGCGGAACGAGGGGAATCGCGCGATGTCCTCGGCGATCACGGTCTCGGGTACGCGACGGTGATCGCGGCCCACGACCCACAGGCCGGCGCAGAGATGGTGGGCATTGAGGCCGAGCGCGTACCAGGTGGCCATGCTGTCGGCGAGCGTGAGCCGTTCCCGCTGCAAAGGGCGCTCAGCACCGGACTGCGCGAGGCCCGTCGACGCCAGCGGGAGCAGCGCGAGGAAAGGCAACACGTTGCGCATCGATTCCTCGGGGGGGGGCGTGGGATCAACGAGTCGAATGTCAGAAGGTCCGCGTCGGCGCGTTCGGACGCAAGGCAGCCTGACGACGCGCGCCGCGGGCGGGTCGCGGTCGGGTCCAGCGGCGGATGCGAGCTCGTCGCCCGCGCAAGGCCCTCCATTCAGAGGCTCGCACGCGAGCGAGGCGTGTCGGGTCCGGTCACGTTCCGCCGTTTCTGCCGGATGAGCAGTCGATGCTCCCGAAAAATGAAGCCGGATCACGGTCGCGCTCGCATCAGCAGCGCCAGGCGACAGGTCGGAGCGCGGTCAGCCCCAGGGAAGGGTGCGCCCGCAGGGTGCCCACGTCGTGGGGTCCGGTCCGACGATGACGGCCGGGATTCGGGCCTCGCGGGGTAGACGATTTCCAGGAGATCCCATGTCGGCGTTGGCACGGCGTTCCCGGTTCCTCCTCCTGACGTGCGCGCTGGCCTCGGCTGGTGGTTGCGCTCCCGCCCGGATGGGTCGTGAGAGCGGAGCGCATGCGATCCCGATTCGCGTCGAGAATGAACAGTTCGAGCAAGTGACCATCTATGTCCTTCGCGCCACCGTTCCCATTCGTCTCGGCGTCGTAGACGGCTTTCAGGCACGCACGTTCCATGTCCCTGCGGGAGTGGGCTTCAGCCACACGTTGGTGCTGCGGGCGGAGCTGCGGATTTCGCGTCAGAGTCAGGTCTCACCGCCGTTCGACCTGGGCCTTGGCCAGGGCGCTACCTGGACGCTGCGGCGCAGCCGCATCCTGTCCGGCCTGATCGTGCGCTGAGTGGTCCCTACAGCAAGGCTCAGCATCCCGGAGCCCGCGATCGCGGCTGGGCGCCGCGGGCAGGGGGCGGGGGCGTTCGCGCTACTTCCATAGACTGCGGGGCCACCGCCTCGTGCAGCAGCATCACCGGATGGACCGCCTTCCGTCCGGTTCCCTGCGCGATCTGCTGGCGGCACGACACGCCGGTCGCGGCGATGAGCGCGTCGGGCGCCGCCTGCACGGCCGGGAACAGCCGCATCCCGCCGATCTGCATCGACAGATCGTAGTGCTCGCGCTCGAAGCCGAACGAGCCGGCCATGCCGCAGCAGCCGGCATCGAGCACCTCCACCTGCGCCCCGGGGATCTGCCGGAGCAGCGATACGCTCCCCGCCAGCGCGCCGGCAGCCTTCTGGTGACAGTGGCCGTGAAAGAGCACCCGGCGCGGCGGATGCGCCGCATCGCCGGCGCAGCGGAGCGAGCCCTCAGCCACGGCCTCGGCGAGCACCCCGTCCACGAGTCGCGCCTGACGAGCGATCGCCGTGGCGCCCGCGTCGCCGCGCGCGAGGGCGGGGAGCTCGTCGCAGAGCGTGAAGACACATGAGGGCTCGCACCCGACGATCGGCACGCCGGCCTCCGCGAGGGGCCCGAGCCGCGCGATGAGCGCTGCGTGGCGCACGCGCGCTTCGGCGAGGAGGCCCTTGGAGATGTGCGCGCGGCCGCAGCACACGTCGTCCACGAGCTCGATCTCCCAGCCCGCCAGCTCGAGCAGCTCGATCGCCGCACGTCCGATCCAGGGCTCCGTGTAGCTCGTGAACGAGTCGGCCAGGAACACCACGTGGCCTCGCCGTGCCTGACGAGAACCCGCCTTCCGTGAACGGCGTCGGAACCAGGCGGGAAGGGACTCCCGCTGGAACAGGGGAAGTGCGCGCCGGCGGTCGATGCCAGCAAGACGCTCCGCGGCCGCGCGCAGGATCCGGGAGCGCGCGATCAGGTTGGCCAGGGGCGCGAGCGCCGAGCCGGCGCGGTTCAAGGCTCGGGCGTTCCCGAACATTCGCGCGCGGAACGGCACGCCGTGCCGCTCATGGTAGTGCGAGAGGAACTCGGCCTTGAGCGCGGCCATGTCCACCGACATCGGGCATTCGCTCTTGCACGCCTTGCACTCGAGACACAGGTCGAGCGTCTCATACAGTCGCGCGTCGCCGAGTGCCGCCTCTGGATCCGGCGACGACAGCGCGTGGACGAGCGCGTTCGCGCGCCCGCGCGTGGAGTGCTGCTCGTCGCGCGTGGCCATGAATGACGGGCACATCGTCCCGCCCGAAGCCGCGGACTTGCGGCAGGCGCCGATCCGCACGCAGCGATTGGCGGTGTCGCGCATGCCGCCGTGCGCGTCGAAAGGGAAGTGTGTCTGCAACGCACGGGCGGCCGGCAGGACGGGCTCGCGCAGATCATCGGTCATCGGCGGCGCATCGACCTTCTTGCCGGGATTCAACCGGCCCTCGGGATCGAAGATGCGCTTCAGGTCGCGCATCGCGCCGTACAGCTCCTCGCCGAAGATCCGCCGGTTGAACTCGCTGCGCACGAGGCCGTCACCATGCTCGCTGCTGTTCATCCCGCCGAACTCCGTGACCAGCTCGCACACCTCCTCGGCCACCGCGCGCAGGCGCTGCACCTCGCCGGGTCGCGCCAGGTCCATGAAGGGCCGGATATGCAGGCACCCCGCCGAGGCGTGTCCGTAAAAGCCGGCGCGAAGGCCGTGTCGCGCGAGGATCGCCGCGAAGCGCTCCGTGTACTCGGCGAGGCGCGCGGGGTCGACCGCCGTGTCCTCGACGAACGCAACGGAGCGTTCCTGTCCCTCGCCGGCGGCCATGAGCAGTCCGAGCCCGGCCTTGCGGAGCTCGCGGTAGCGCTGGAGATCGGCCGCGGTCTCGGCCCGGGCGATCGCATAGCCGTGGGCGCTCGCGCGCCATTGCCGCTCGAGCTGCTGCGCGCACGCCTGCGCCTCCGCCAGCGACTCCCCGTAGAACTCCACCCAGAGGAGTGCGCCCGGGTCGCCCGCGAGAATCGAGACGAGCTCGCCGTGGACGGCCGAACGCCGCGCGAGGTCCAGGATGAAGCGGTCCACGAGCTCGATCGCGGCGGCGTGGCACGCGCGCGCATCCTCGACGGCGCGGATTGCGGCGATGGGGTCCGCGAAGTGGCCCGCGAGAGCGACGACGGCCTTTGGCTGTGGCACGAGCCGTACGGTGGCCTCGACTACCACCGCGAGCGTCCCCTCCGAACCGACGACGAGGTTGGCCAGGTTGAACGGCCCGCGCTCCGGCACCATGCGTTCGAGTCGATACCCACCGCTACGGCGCCAGTACGCGGGCATGTCCCGGTCGATGGCGTCCGCATGGCGCGAGACGAGGGCAGGGATCTCACGGTACAGCCGTGCCTCGAGCGAACTGCCGCGGCCGCGCGCGGCGACGGTGGAATCATCCACCGGCGCGAGACGGGCGCGGCTCCCGTCCGCCAGCACGACGTCCAGCGATTCGACGTGATCGATCGTCATCCCGTAGCGCGCCGAGCGCGCGCCGCAGGAATTGTTCCCGATCATCCCGCCTAACGTGGCACGGTTCGCGGTGGACGTGTCCGGAGCGAACCAGAGCCCGTGCGCGGCAGCGGCCCGATTGAGGTCGTCCTGCACCAGTCCCGGTTGCACGCGAGCCGTGCGGGTTTCGGCGTCGAGCGACACCAGTCCGTGCATGTAACGGGAGCAATCGAGGACGATGGCGCGTCCCACGGTCTGCCCGCCGAGGCTGGTCCCGCCGCCGCGCGGAAGCACCGGCACGCCGAATCGGCCCGCGATCTCCATGGCGGCCACCACGTCATCGGCATGGCGTGGGAACGCCACGCCGATCGGCTCGATCGCGTACATGCTGGCATCGGTGGAGTAGAGATGCCGGGTGTACGCGTCGAACCGAATCTCGCCGGCCAGGGCCTGCGAGAGCACCACCTCCAGCTCCGAGCTCACCGCTTCACCGGCCTTCCCAGCGCGGGAGCCGCTTCTCGAGAAAGGCCGTCACGCCTTCCTGAAAGTCGAGGCTCTCATACGCGCGCCGCACCAGGTCGTCACCGGTGGCCGAGAGGGACGCGACGATCCGCCGGACGGCTTCCCGGCTCACCTGCAGTGTGATCGGAGCCAGGGTAGCGATTCCGGCGGCCAGCTCGTCCACCTGCTTGTCCAGTCGCTTCGGCTCGACGATCGACGTGACGAATCCCGATTGCAGCGCCTCCTGCGCCGACAGAAGGCCGGCGGTTACCAGCATCGCCTTCGTCCGCGAGGCGCCCAGATGCGCGACGAGGCGGGCGGTGTTCGCCATCGAGAGGCAGTTGCCGACGGTCCTCGCGATCGGCACGCCGAAGCGTGCGTCGGGGGTGCAGATGCGCACGTCACAGGCCGCCGCGAGCGCGAGCCCTCCGCCCACCGCGTACCCCTCGACCACCGCAATGGTCGCGGCGTGCGTGGCTTCCAGGCGCGCGACCACGGCGTCGAGACGCCGCTCGTAGGCCAGGCCATCCTCGCCCGTGGCGAAGTCCCTGAACTGCGCGATGTCCGTGCCGGCCGCGAAGTGACCGCCGGCACCGCGCAACACGGCCACGCGAATGTCCCGGTTCGCCTCGAGCCAGTCGAGGAAGGAATTGAGCTGCTCGTACATCGTCCAGGTCATCGCGTTACGCGCGGCCTGGCGGTCGAAAGTGATGTAGGCGATGGCCTCGCGCCGGTCGAGCCGGACGGCCCCCTCGATCGTGCTCATGGTGCGACGGGCTCGAGGCCGAGCTCTCGCCGGAGCTCGGCATTGTGTTCGCCTAACAGCGGCGGTGGACGGCGGACGCGGAGCGGGGTGCCCGTCATCTTCAATGGAAAGCCCAGCGTATGGATGGTGCCGGCGGTGGGATGCGCGACGTCCTCGACCATCCGGCGGGCGTGCGTGTGCGGGTCATGGAGCGCCTGATGGTACGTGTGGATCGGGCCCGCGGGAACGCCGGCGACGAGCAGACGCTCGACCCATTCCGCCGTGGTGCGGTTGCCGAGTGCGCCCTCGAGCTCACGAACCAGCGCTGTGCGATTCGCCATCCGTGCCGCATTGGTCGAGAATCGGTCGTCCGCCGCGAGTGGCTTCCGGTCGATCACCGCGCAGAGCTGCCGCCATTGCTGATCGGTGAGCGCCGCGAGCGTGAGGAATCCGTCACGCGTGCGAAAGACCTGATAGGGGGCGTTCAGGCGATGCGCCGTTCCGAGTGGCTCGGGTGCGTTGCCTGTGGCCCAGTATTCGGCCGTCTCCCAGACCGAGAGCGCGAGCGCCGACTCGAAGAGCGACGTCTCCAGGTACTGGCCGCGACCCGTGCGTTCGCGGGCGAGCAGCGCCGCGAGAATTCCGGTCGCGGCGTAGAGCCCCGCGCTCAGGTCGGCGATCGGTACGCCGCACTTGACCGGCTCCCCACCGGGTTCACCGGTCACGCTCATGATACCCGACATGCCCTGGGCGATCAGGTCGAATCCCGGTCGATCCGCGTAGGGCCCTTCCTGGCCGAATCCGGAAATGCTCGCATAGATGACGCGCGGGTTCGTGCGCGCGATCGTGGCGTAATCGACCCGCAGTCGCGTCGTGACTCCCGGCCGGAAGTTCTCCACCATCACGTCGGCCGTGCGGGCAAGCGCGAGGAGGACATCGCGATCGCCGTCGCGCTTGAGGTCGAGCGTGACACTGCGCTTGTTGCGATTGAGGGCGAAGAACGGCGCGTGATCGCCGCCGGGCATCTTCAGGCGCTCACCTCCCATGGCGCGCGAGAGGTCGCCCGTGCCCGGCGGTTCCACCTTGATCACGTCCGCACCCATGTCACCGAGCAGCATCGTGCAGAACGGCCCGGCCATGACCTGCGTGAGATCGACGACGCGGACCCCGTCGAGGGGCAGTGTCATTCCAGACCGTCCGGCGGACGCCACGTGGTGAAGGGAAGGGTCGAAGGTACGTTACGCGGGGAGACCGGAACCTGACAGGGCGGTACGCGACCACGATGGGACGCTCCGGCGCGCGCGCTCCCCTCGCCGGCCGATGCGACAGCGGCAGGCCCCACCGCTTGACCAGCCCTGCCAGGACTCGGTCTTCGCCTCGCGCGAATCCGGCGTTACCGTGAAGGGAGGCGGCAAACCGCCGTGCGGCCTGCGCCAACCGCTGAGGTATCTCGATGCCCCGCATCAAGCCAGTCGATTACGAAGGTGCGTCCCAACCCGCGCGCGACGCCTGGGACGCGCACGAGCGTGACCACGGCCGCATGACTCATATGAAGCGGACGCTGCTGCACTCCCTGCCGGCGTTCCACGCCCTCATGGAGTGGTATCCCCTACGCGACACCATCCGGCCGTTCCTCGGCGATCGCGCCACCACTGTTTTCGCGCACGCGATCTCCGCCGAAACGGACTGCCTCATCTGCTCCACCTTCTTCCGGCGGATTCTCATCGATGCCGGCGAGAATCCCGACGAGCTGGTGCTCGATGACCAGGAAGCGCTGCTGGTCGCGTTCGGGCGACAGCTCGCGCGTGACCCCAAGGGCGTACCCGATGAGTTGTACGCACGGCTCGCGCGACGCTACGACACGCAGCAGATCGTTGCGCTCACCGCCTTCGGCTGCATCATGCTCGCGACGAACTGGTTCAACGACGCGCTGCGCGTGGATCTCGACGCGTATCTCGAGCCATACCGCCGCGTCGACGCCGCGCCCGCCGGAGAGCGGTGATGGGTGAGTTCTCCGGCAAGGTCGCCTTCATCACCGGCGCCGCCCACGGCCAGGGCCGCGCCACGGCGCTCGCGCTGGCCACGGAAGGCGCCCACATCGCCGCCTTCGACGTCGCACGGCCGCTCAGCTATCCCGGCTACACTCTCGGCTCGCCTGACGAGCTGGCGGCGCTGGACGCCGCGTGCAGATCGCTCGGCGTGCAGTGCTTCACGTTCGCCGGCGACGTGCGCGATGACGTCGCGGTCACGATGGCCGTGAAAACCACCGTCGAACAGCTCGGCCGCATCGACATCCTCTTCAACAACGCCGGCATCTGCGCCTACGGGCTCGCCCACGAGCTCACCGAAGCCGAGTGGGACGCGATGCTCGACATCAATCTCAAGGGCGCGTGGCTCGTGGCGCGGCGCGTGATCCCGGTAATGATCGCGCAGCGCTCCGGCGTGATCCTCAACAACGCCTCGATCGCGAGCTTCCGCGGAATGAACCGGCTGAGCCACTACGCCGCGTCGAAGTGGGGACTCGTGGGGCTCACGAAATCGTGGGCGATCGAGCTCGCGCCGCACGGGATCCGCGTGAACTCGATCCATCCGACAGGCGTGAACACCCCGATGAACGACGGGCTCGCGCAGCTCGAGGGGCTCACACCGCGCGAGGTGGCCGAGCGCTCGGCGGGGAATCTGCTCCCGGTGCCGTGGATCGAGCCGGAGGACGTCGCCGAGGCGATCCTGTACCTCGCGTCGGACCGCGCGAGGTTCGTCACCGGCTCGCAGTTCGTGATCGACGCGGGGCTGCTCACGCGCTGACCGGACGGTAGAGCACGGCGCGGGACACCCGGCACGCGACCGAGTGCCCCGCGAGAGACGTCACGCGTTCCCGTGCACTTCGGCCGTGAACGCCCCCTTCATCGCCTGCTCCATCCAGGCGCGCCCGGCCTCCGCCATCTCGTCCGGCGTCATGTCCTTGACGCGCGTGGCAAGTCCCCACTCGTGACCGAAGGGGTCGGTCACCTTGCCGTATCGGTCACCCCAGAACGCATTCTCGAGCGGATACCGAACCGTGGCGCCCGCGGCAAGCGCGCGCGCGAACGCCGCGTCGGCATCATCCACATAGATGTGGAGGGAGCTGTGCACCCCCTTCAGCGTGAGCGGTGACCGCGCCCCCCACTGCTCGTTCTCCTCGCCGAGCATCACGACTGAATCGCCGATCCGGATCTCCGCGTGCATGACCGAGCCATCGGGCCCCGCCATCCGCGACAACTCCTCGGCGCCAAAAGCGCGCCGGTAGAAGTCGATCGCCTCGGCGGCATTGCGCACCACCAGCGTGGGCGTGATCGAGTGATAACCGGTAGGTGGATTCTTGACGGGCATGAGAGCTCCCAGGTTCGTGGTCACCCGAATGACGTACCGGGTTTCGGGTTTTGTTCGGGGAGGCACAAGTTACACCGAACGGGCCGTGGCGCAAGACCAGAGGAGGGAGCCGCAATGCGCGCGAAATCCCGGCCGAAACCGGCGGCGCCAACGGGTCGTCGGACGTTGGCGCCACCCGAGGAGTTCGCACGATGGACATCCTGTTTTCGGTCGCCATGCCGCTCGTCCCGATGACCGCGCTGTGGATGGCGCTTCGTCACGGGCCATGGCGGAGCCGCTTCTGGCGACACGAGAACCCCATCGGCTTTGCGCTATTCGTTGGGGGGATTGCGTTTCTGGCGGGCTTCGTGGGACCCATGATCCTGGCACCTGGCGCGAATCAGGGGCCGTTGCTCGGGATCTTCTACACGGGTCCGCTTGGCACGATTGGCGGCCTGCTTTGGGGGATGGTGCGCGCCTGGCGCCGCTCGGCGGCCGGGACCTGACCCTACAATCCCAACCACTCAGGAAAGGCATCGGCAACGCCGAGCAGCAGCCAGGCGAGCGCCGCGGTCGCGAGGCCGCACACCAGGAACCCGGCGATGGCGACGGTGACGCGACTGCTACCGGCAGGCGGGCGCGACACGCGCACGAGGTACCCTCGCCAGAGGCCCAGCACGAACCAGATCAGTGCGTAGCCCACGAGCACCGCCGCGACCGCGAGGATGCGGCCGCCCCAGGGTCCGGTGTTCGCCGCCACGTACTGATGGATCGCTCGCAGAAACTCCTTCACGCCTGCTCCCGACAGCTGCTGCGTCACATTCTTGGTGCGTCCGTGCGGATTCGCCAGAGGAGGGCCAGTCTCGCGGCGGCCCTGTCCGTACGGCCGGCCGGCGGCGCACATTAGTGGTGCCCTCCCCACCGCCCGAGACCGCGGCCCGTGGAGACCAACGGACCTTCAGCCACGGCGGCACCATGACCGCGCTTCGCTCGATCCTCGCGACCGTCTTCCTGGCCGCTCTCAACGCCATTCCGAGCGTGGCGCCGGCGCAGGAACGACCGGCGGCGCCCGTGGACCTGACCGGGAAATGGCTCTTCAACGTGACGACCGACGCCGGCAGCGGCACGCCGACGGTCACGATGACGCAGCGGAACGATTCCCTCGCGGGGCACTACTCGTCGCAGGCGCTCGGCGAGGCCGACTTCACCGGGACGGTGAAGGACGGGAAGTTCCGGTTCGACGTTCCGGTGAGCGTGGAGGGGACGTCGTTCGTGGTGACCTACGAGGGCACCATCGAGAGCCGTGTCGCGCTGAAGGGCACCGTCAGGCTGGGCGATCTGGGGACGGGGACCTTCACGGCGACGCGACAGCAATAAAGAGGCGCGAGTGCGACGAGGGGCTACCGCGGCCCGCGCGACGGTGACCGACGGACGTGGATCGTGAGGCCGCTCCGTATCCTGGCTGGTGCGGCCGGAGTCGCCGCAGTCGCGATCCTGGTGGCGCGGCCCGGCCCCTCGGCGTCCCTCGCGATCGTGGGCGTCACGATCATCGACGGGTCCGATCCCTCGCCGCGTGCGGATCAGACGGTCCTGATCGACGGCAACCGGATCGTGGCCGTGGGTTCGGCGGCGTCGACGGAAGTGCCGGCGCGCGCGCAGGTCATCGAGGGCCGCGGGCGGTTCCTGGTGCCCGGGCTCTGGGACATGCACGTGCACACCACGGTACCCGGCGGCCGCGAGGTACTGGCGCTGTACACGGCCAATGGCGTGACGGGTGTGCGCGACATGGCGGGGGAGTGGGACACGCTCCGCGGCTGGCGCAGGGAGATCGCGCGCGGGACGCTCGTCGGCCCTCGGATCGTCGCGTCGGGTCCCTATCTCGAGGGCGGTGACGTTCCCATTCCGCACATCCTCACGCGGACGCCTGACGAGGCGCGCGCCGCCGTCGATTCGCTCGTCAGGCTCGGCGTGGACTTCGTGAAGATTCACGGGCAGCTCACGGAGGAGACGTACTTCGCCGCGGCGCGCGCCGCGCGGTCGAAGGGCATTCCGTTCGCCGGGCATCTGCCGCGCGGCGTGACGCCCGCGGAAGCCTCGGACTCGGGACAGCGCAGCCTGGAGCATCTGCTCCAGATCCCGATGCCGTGCACGGAGCGCGAGTTCACCGCGCTGCAGCCGCGGTTTCCCCTGCAGGGGTTTCTGGGGCGCTGTTCGCGCGAGGATCCGGCGCCGCTCTTCAGGCGTTTCGCGGCCAACGGCACGTGGATCGTGCCGACGTTCGTGGCCGCGTACGAGATCGCGGTATGGCCGACGCGTGACGTACCGGGTGACGCGGCCGCGCGATTCCTCCCTGACACGCTGCGGCGCTACGTGGCGGAGATCTTCCAGCTGCCGGCCGACGCGCCGGCGGGCGCCGACGCTGTGGGCCGTGCGATCTTCGGGAAGCGGCTCGCGCTCGTTGGTGCGATGCACCGGGCCGGGGTGGGGATCCTGGCGGGCACGGACGCGCCGCTGCGCAACTCGCCGCCAGGATTCGGGCTGCACCAGGAGCTCGTGCATCTGGTCGAAGCGGGTCTGACGCCCTTCGACGCGCTGCGTGCCGCGACGCTCGAACCCGCGCGGTATCTCGGGATGCTCGACTCGTCAGGCACGATCGCCGCCGGGAAGCTCGCGGATCTCGTGCTGCTCGAGGCGGATCCGCTCTCGGATATCCGGAATCTGCGCCGGATCGCGACGGTCGTGGCGAACGGGCGCGTGATCCCGCCACCGGCGGAGCCCGCGGGAAAGCCAGGGGGGCGGTAGGGAACTCGCGGCGCCGCAGAAGCTGACGCCGCCCCGATCGGGGGCGCGGACACGCCGCCGGCCGTCGCGCCACGGCGCGCCCCACGCCCTTCTCGTGATGCCACCACATCCCGTGATGGTGATCCGCGCCATGGCGGCACCGTCGTGCGCGTTGCATCGTTGCCGACGGCGATGTCACGCATCCCGAATGACGTGCCTAACGGGTGAGCGATGAGCATCGTCAAATCGTGACGGGGCGATCGACCGGTGCGTCGTCTCGGTCGAGAGATCCGTCGCGCTGCTCAGAGCAAACCCGCCGAAAGGCGGCGACGCAGAGCATCGGGGCTACCGCGGGACAAGGTGCCCGCCAAGCCGGCCGAGCCGCCAGCGATTTCAGATGTCGGGAACTGCTGGCGGCCTTTTCTCGTCCGCTGCAGACCCGGGGACAAGGGGCGCGCGGGCCGCCGTACGGCTCACGCGGGGGAGGAGCCACGGTCATGTCGCGGATTTCCGGCAGTATCGGCGCGGTGAGCGCGCCGACGCCGGTGCGGATTTCAGGAACCATCACTGCGGTACCCGGATCACCTCCGGCGCGTATTCGCCTGCATACGGCGCCCACGGAGGCGCAGCAGGCCCGCGACCGCTGGAGGCGCGTTGCCCTGCGGGGCAAACGCGCGATCGACATCGTGCTGGCGGTCACGCTGCTGCTGGTGTCGCTGCCCGTCCTGGCCTTCGCGGTGCTCGCGATCCGGGTCGGCAGCCCCGGTCACGCGATCTTCCGGCAGCGGCGGGTCGGCCTCGACGGCAGAGAGTTCACCATGTACAAGCTGCGGACCATGTGCCACGGCGCCGATCGTCTCGAGGAGGCGTTGGTCGCCAGGCACCGGGATCGCATCTTCTTCAAGAAACCACGCGATCGCCGCGTCACCGCAGTGGGTCGATGGCTGCGGAAGTACAGCATCGACGAGATCCCGCAGTTCTACAACGTGCTGCGTGGTGACATGAGCCTCGTGGGGCCGCGTCCGTTGCTGCTGTCCGACTGGCGCAACCTCCCCGACGATGCGCGTCGGCGCCGCGCCAGGATGCGACCAGGCCTGACGGGCCTGTGGCAGGTCAGCGGCCGCAATCTCTGCGCCGACGAGGAGCGTATTCGCCTGGATGTCGAGTATGTCGAGCGCTGGGCACTCACCCTGGACCTGAAGATCCTGCTGCGTACCCCGCTCGCCGTGGTGACGGCCCGGGGCGCGTGCTAGGACGGAGGAGGATGTCGATGGAATCCCAGACGGACGTTTACGCGCGCGCCTTGCGGAGTCGCTGGTGGATCGTCGCCGCTGTCGTCGTGGCGTCGCTCGCGGCCGCGCAGTTCTTCACGGCGCGCGTCACGCCGGTCTACCGCGCCACGGCGTCATCGACGGTCACGCCGGCGCCCGCACTCACGGAGACGACCGAGCTCCTGCGCGCGCTGGAGACGCTCGAGCGGCGGACGGTCATGGCCACGTTCGCGCACCTCGCCGGTTCGCGCGAGACGAGACTGGACGCGGCCGCGGTTGCCGGACTCGGTGCTGCGGACCTGGAGCTGTACCGCATCTCCGCCTCGGTAGTGCCCAACACGAATGTCATCCGGATGACGGTCGAGGGTCCGGATCCGACGAGCAGCAGCGCCCTGGCCAATGCCGTCGCGCACGCAACCGCTCGGAAGGCCGGTCAGCTCTATCGTCTCTTCGCACTGCAGCCGCTCGACCCGTCGATTCCCGCGGGTCGCGCCGTGCACCCGAACGGGAAGCGCAACCTGGCGGTGGCCGGTGTCCTGGGGCTCTTCCTGGGCGTCGCGCTGGCGATTGGTGTCGAGGCGATCAACGGGTTCGCCGCGCGCGCGCCGCGGCGGGGCAGGGAAAGCCAGGCCGTGCTCGGGTCCGCGTAGCACGTGATCGTCGCGCGTCCTTCGCTCTCGCAGGCCGTGGTGCCGCGCGTCGCGCTGCTCCTGGGCGTGCTCTCCGCGGTCGTGCTCGGCCACTACGTGGTCACCCATCCGGCCGCGCTGCACCTCGACGTGGCGATCACGCCGGTCATGGGGGCCGCGGCGGTGGCCGCCCTGTCGCTCTGTATTCTGATTCTCAGGAGGACCGACTTTGCCCTCGCGCTGCTGGTCGCGACCGTCTACCTGAACCTCTCGCATGTACTGGTGCGGCAGGGTTTCCCGTCGCTTCTGCAGCTTACCGCGGTCCCCCTCGTGCTCGCGGCGCTCGCCAGTCGTCCGCCGGAGGAGTGGGTACGGCTGGCCACCCGGCCACTCACCTGGCTGCTCGTGGCGTATACGCTCGTCCTGCTGGGATCCACGACGTATGCGCGTGCCCCTGAGCTGGCGGACGCGCGCGTCAGCGAGACCGTCAAGGCGCTCCTGATCTACCTGATGATCGTGTTGTTCGCGTCGTCGATCCGACGGGTGTACCTCGCCGCGTGGACGATGCTCGCGGCGGGGACGCTCCTGGCAGGCCTCGGCGTGCTGCGCATCGTGGGCGTTCGCATTCCCGGAGTGAGTGACGGCCTGGCTCGATTCGAGCTCGCCCACATCTACGGGACACTCTTCGAGCCACGCATCACGGGCCCGCTCGGTGACGCGAACTTCTTCGCGCAGATCCTGCTCGTGCTCGTCCCGGTCGGCCTCTGTCTCGCCTGGGGTGCGCGTCGTCCCTGGCAGCGGCTGACCGGCTACGCCAGCGTTGCGGTGCTCGGCGCGGCCACCGTGCTCACGTACTCGCGAGGCGGCGCGCTCGCACTGGGATTCGTGCTCGTGCTCGCGCTGGTGGCGCACGGGATCAGCTGGAAGCGGCTCGCGGCTGGCGGCACGGTGCTGCTGGTGGTATGGACCGTGGCGCTCCCGGCTGAATTCACCGCGCGTCT
>DATIGO010000416.1:0-17783 GCA_035454665.1 Gemmatimonadaceae bacterium
AGCGTGTGGCTCTGCTTCACCGCGGCCTCCTCGAAGTCCTTGTCCTCGAGGACCACGAATTCGTCCTTCTCGACTTCGAATCCCTTCACGATCTCGCGCCACGGCACCGCCTCGCCGCCCTCGGCGCGCACGCGCTGGAACTTGATCGGCGTCTGGTCGGCCGCGTGCAGCATGCGGAAGGAGATGCGATTGTCCTGGACCGAGCGCCGGAGCTCCACGGGCACGTTCACGAGGCCGAAGGCGATCGATCCTTTCCAGATTCCCGCCGCCATGGGAGCCTCTCCACCGGTGTCACGCGACTACGACACCGCTTCACGGTGATCGTTTCGCGAGCGCGATGGCACAATCCGTTGCGCGGTCAGTGGATAACCGTGTGGACAACGTGGATAAGCGCTGTGTGCACGCTGTGGATAACAGGGCTAGTGGTCGTCGGCTCCGCGACATGCGCCGGGCGCGGCTGGGGCGTGGAAAAGCGAGGCATGGGGTCCTGCGCCCGCGGGGAGGGCGACGCGAATGTCGTCGCGGATCCGGACCGCCATCGCTGCGCGCGAGCCGATGTCGAGCTCGTCGGTGACGCCTAACGACAGTTGGTCCCGGTCCCGGGAAATCCACGGGAACGCTGCCGAAGGGAGGCTGCTCTGGCTCAGCCGTGTGAACGGGGCCCGGTCACCCTCCTGCGGTGTGGCGCGGGCGCTGAAAACGAGTCGGTTGAACAATCCTGCCCGGTGGCGAGATTCCGGCGTGGAAGCATCTGCCAGAATCACGCTGCTACGGCTGGGCGCCGCGTACGCACTCGCGTGGGTCACCACGTCGATGGTCGCCGGCCCGGGCTCTGCCGCTCTCGTGAGCCTGACCGGGACGCTCACGTTCTCGGGCCTTTTCGTCGCGCTCTTCTACGTCGGGGCGGCGATCGGCGCGGGACTGGGCGGCCGGGCGATGGATCGATTCGGACGCAGATCGCCGCTCATCGCTGCCTATCTGGTGGCCGCCCTGGGCTTCACCGCGGCCGGCGTCGCCGTCGATCGCGGGAGCGCGGCGCTCTTCGTGCCGGGGGTCCTCCTCCTGGCCGCGGCCTTCGGGGTGGTGAACCTCACCCGGTTGGCGGCGGCGGAGATGTTTCCTCCCGCGGAGCGCGGAAGCGGCGTGGCCTGGGTGCAGATCGCCGCCATCTTCGGGGCGGTGGCGGGTCCTCTCCTTCTGATCTTGTCCGAACCGCTGGGACGTCTGCTGGGGCGTGCGCCGTTGGGGCTGGTCTGGTATTTCGCGCCGCCGCTCCTGGTCGCCGCGGCTCTCCTCGTCAGGAGCGGCGGGGAGCCACGCCGGTACGTGGAGCCGCCGGGCTCGCCGGCGGGCCTAACGACCGGTGCAGCGGGCGCGGGCGTTCCGGATGCCGCCCGGCTCGTGCTGGCGGGGAGCGTGTCGTTGGCGGCCAGTCAGGCGGCGATGGCCTCGGTCATGGGCGTCGCGGGCGCCGCGGTCTCTCACGCGGGACACGGCGTGTCCGTGCTCGGGAGTCTCATGCTCATGCACTTCCTCGGCATGTTCGCGCTGTCGCGGCTGATCGGACGGATCGCCGATGTCGTGGGGCGCCGCCTGACGATTCTCTCGGGGCTTGGCCTGCTCGCGACGGGCGGCCTCGTGGTGGCGGTCGTCCCGGGATCCACGGGCTTCGGCATCGGTCTGTTGCTCGTCGGACTCGGATGGAGCTTCGGCTTCATCGGGTCGACGGTGCTGATCACCGATGTCGCGGCGCCGGAACGGCGGGCGCGCACGCTCGGACGGGCCGATCTCGCGGCGCAGCTCAGTGCTGCGCTCATCGCGACCGGGGGCGGCTGGTGGTTCGCCTCACGCGGCCTGGCGGGGCTCGGCATCACGGCGGCGGCCGTTGCAGCGGCGCCGGTTCTGCTCGTGGCGTTCGTGCGGGAGCGCAAACCCGGCCATTACATGCTGTCCGGACCCGCGGGGGTGGAGGGGAGATAGGCGCCCGGGGCGGCGGGCGCTGAAGCGGGAATCGGGCACGGCCGATGCCCCCGGTCGATCGGGGTGGCGCGGAGCAGCACCCCTCACCTTGCGGGGGAGAGCCGCCCGGACCCACTTTCGCTCGATCAGCCGGCGCGGACGCCTGGCGCCGGTCTCCCGGAACCCGCGACCCGGAAGCGCCATGCACGTTCTCAGACTCTGCGCGCTCGCCTCGGCGCTCGGCCTCTCGGTCTCCGTGCCCGCCCGGGCGCAGAGCACGCTTTCGCCTTCGCAGCTCAGCGGACTCCGGCTCCGCACCATCGGTCCCGCCAACATGTCGGGCCGCATCGTCGATCTCGACGTCAACGAGCGGAACCCCTACGTGATCTACGCCGCCAGCGCGACCGGGGGTGTCTGGAAGAGCACGACCAACGGCGTCACGTGGGAGCCGATCTTCGAGAAGGAGGGGACACACTCGGTCGGCGACATCGCCGTGCATCCGGTCGACACGAACCTGGTGTGGGTGGGCACGGGGGAGCGGGCGAGCCGGCAGAGCTCGTCGTGGGGCGACGGCGTGTACAAGTCCACCGATGGCGGCCGCACCTGGCGCCACATGGGCCTTCGCGACTCGCACCACATCGGCCGCATCGCCCTGCACCCGACCGACGCGAGCATCGTGTTCGTGGCCGCGATGGGGCACCTCTGGGGACCTAACGAGGAGCGCGGCCTCTACAAGTCCACCGACGGCGGCACGACGTGGCGCCGCGTGCTGCAGATCGATTCGATCACGGGCGTGGTGGACGTGGCGATCGATCCGCGGAATCCGCGGACGATGTTCGCCGCGAGCTACCAGCGGATGCGCAGGGCCTTCGGCTTCCACGGCGGCGGGCCGGGAAGCGCGCTGTGGAAGAGCATCGACGGGGGCGAGACCTGGCGGAAGATCGCGCCGCTCGCGGCCGGTCGTGTACCCGACGCGACGGCCCGTGCGGGTGGCGCGTCGGCCGCCGACACGCTGGGGGCCGCAGGGCCTAACGGACTTCCGAGGGGCGAGTATGGCCGCATCGGCATCAGCATTCACCGCGCCGACCCGCGCATCGTGTACGTCTCCATCGAGCAGGGGTGGCGCTACAACGCCAGTACCGCCTATCTGGAGCGCAGGGCGGGGCTGTACCGGTCGCAGGACGGCGGCGAGACCTGGGAGTGGCGCAGTACCTGGAACCCGCGCCCCATGTATGCCAGCCAGCCGCTCGTGGATCCGAGCGACCCCGAGCGCGTGTACATGATGAATGCCTACTCCTTCAGCGACGACGGCGGCCGGACCTTCACGGCCCCGGATCAGTCGCTGCACGGCGACGACCGTATTGTCTGGGTGAACCCGCGCGATTCACGTCACGTGATCAAGGGCGACGACGGTGGCGTCGGCATCAGCTGGGATCGCGGCCTCACCTGGCTCTATGTGACCAACCTGCCCCTCAGCCAGTGGTATCGCGTGCGCGTGGACAACGCGGTGCCGTTCAACGTCTACGGCGGGCTGCAGGACAACGGGAGCTGGGTGGGACCGAGTGCCACGTACCGCGGCGAAGGCGTGCTGAATCAGGACTGGCGCCGGCTGGGCGGCGGTGACGGCTTCCTCTCGATTCCCGACACCGTGGATGGCCGCACGATCTACGCCGAGTCGCAGTTCCTGGGCCTGACGGTGCGCGACAACCGGACGTGGGAGACGCGGAGCATCCGCCCCGGCGATGCGCAGGGCGCCATCTCGCCGCGCCGCAGCTTCGATGCCTGGTTCGGCGGCCGGCCGGATCCGGAGCTGTTGAACGCCATGGCGCCGGGGAACTGGGACGGACCCTACCTCCTTTCCCCGCACGACCACCGGACCATCTACGCCGGCACCGATCGGCTCTGGAAGAGTCCCGATCAGGGCGAGACGTGGCAGGAGCTGGGCGACATGACCACAGGGGCCGACCGGCGCGCGCTCCCCATCATGGGGCAGCGGCCCACCGACTTCATCGCGTCACTCGACGACGGCGTGCCCTACTGGCCCACGATCACCGCGATCGCCGAGTCGCCTCGGCAGCGGGGCGTGTTGTACGTCGGCACCGATGACGGCCGGCTCCGCGTGTCGCGCAACGATGGGCGCACGTGGAGCAACGCGCACGAGCGCCTCAACGGCTTTCCGCGCAACGGCTGGATCAGCGGGATCGAGCCCTCGCGCCATGCCGACGGGCGCGTGTACGTGGTCGCGAACAACTACCGCAACAACGACTTCGGAAATCATCTCTGGCGCTCCGATGACTACGGCGAGACGTGGACGATGATCACCGGTGATCTCCCGCCGAATCGCGTGCTGCGCACCGTGCGCGAAGACCCGCGCGCCTCGAACCTGCTCTGGTTGGGCGCCGAGCTGGGGATGTACGTCTCGATCGACGGTGGAACGCACTGGGTCGAGCTGAAGAGCAACATGCCGACGATGGCGTTCAACGACCTCGTGATCCATCCGCGTGACAACGACCTGGTGCTCGGCACGCACAGCCGCGGCATCTGGATCCTGGACAACGTGAATGCGATCCAGGAGCTCACCCCGCAGGTGATGGCGTCGCCGGGGCATCTGTTCACCCTGGAGCCCGCGCAGCAGATCCGCTACACGAACGAGATCGCACACACGGGAGACATGTTCTTCCGCGGAGAGAATCCACCGGACGGTGCGATCATCGACTACTGGCTGGGGAGCGCCCGGGATCCCGGCGCCGTGACGCTGGCCGTGCACGACGCGTCGGGGCGCGAGGTCGCGACCGTGGACCCTTCGCGCCACGCCGGGATCAACCGTGTGATCTGGAACCTGCGCCACGCAGACCTCGCCGCGCGCCCGGGCAGCCGCGGGAGCGGGCCCGCCGGGCCATACGTGGTGCCGGGGCGTTACGTCGTACGCCTGACGGTCGACGGCCAGCGCCACGAGCGTTCCCTCGAGGTACGCGAGGATCCGCGCATGACGGTAGCGGCCGACGTGCGCGCCCAGTGGACCGCGACGCTCCTGCAGATCGCCGCGGTGCACCGGCAGGCGACTGAGCTCCTGGCGCGCCTTCAGCAGCGGAGAGCCGGGGCGAGCGCCGCGCAGCGGCAGGACAGCGCTCCGCTCAACGCGCAGCTCGAAGAGCTGTGGTCGCGGCTGGGCCGTCTCTACGGCGATGTGGAGCGCTGGACCGGGCCGATGACCACCGACCAGCGCTCGCAGCTCGACTTCCTCACACGCAAGCTGGCGGAGCTCACCCCCGCAGTCGATCGCGTCCGGTGATGCCGCCGGACACCGGTCGTCAGACGTCGCTGCGCCATCGGCTCGCCCGCCGGGACGATCTCGACGCGCTTCGAAGTCTGATGGACGCGGCGATCAGCGAGCTGCAGAAGCCCTTCCTCGATCACGACCAGATCGCGTCGAGCCGCATGATCATGGGGCTCGACACGCAACTCATCGACGACGGCACGTACTTCCTCGTCGAAGCGGATGGCGAGCTGGCCGGGTGCGGTGGGTGGAGCCGCCGCGCCACGCTGTACGGTGGTGACCAGACGCCGGGGCGCAGCGCGGCGCTTCTCGACCCGGCGACCGACGCCGCGCGCGTGCGCGCGATGTACACGCACCCGCGGCACACGCGCAAAGGCGTGGGCCGGCTCATCCTCATGCTGTGCGAGGACGCTGCCCGGTCCGCGGGTTTCCGCCGGGTGGAGCTGATGGCCACCATGGCCGGGGTCCCCCTGTATCTCGCCTCCGGCTACGAGACACACGAGCGCGTCGTGGACGACCGCGGCGGCGTGGGCGTTCCGCTCGTGCGGATGAGCAAGGCACTGTGATGCTCCGCAAGTTCGACGGCGATCGAAGCATCGCCGCGACTGGACCGGTAGATTCCCTGCATGCCTTACCGTCCGCAGCTGGTCCTGGAACGGGTGCTGGGCAGGGCACGCCGCGTGCGCGGGAGCCGCGCCCTCGTCGTCTCCGTCGCCGGCGACCGGGCCCTGCGCGGCGTGTTCGGCGGCGTGTTCGAATGATCCCGGTTGCGTCACGCCCCTGAGCCCGATGCATCGCTGGCTTGAAACGCTGATACTGGCACCGGACGCTCGTGGCCGTGCGTTCCCGGGGCCGTCGATTCCGAACGACGAGGCGATGGTCATGGTGCGTCTCACCTCTCGCTCCGGGCGCCTGTGCGCCGCCGCGCTGATCGCGCTGGGCTCCGCCGCCGCACCGGCTTCGGGCCAGCAGCTCGACAGTGCGGCAACGCGGCTGGTCGACGTGGACGGGCACGCGATTCGCGTTCGCGCCCTGGGCCTCGAGCGCCGCACCAGGGGACGTCCGATCGTGGTGTTCGAGGCGGGCGCGACCAACTCACTCGAGGCCTGGAATGCGGTGGTCTCGCGGGTAGCGGCCTTTGCCCCGGTGGTGGCTTACGATCGCTCCGGCCTCGGCCGGTCCGCCTGGGATGGCATCACGCCCACGCCGCGGCACGTCACGAACAGACTCCGCCGGTTGCTCGAGACGATCGGGGCTGAGCCCCCGTATGTGCTCGTGGGTCATTCATGGGGCGGAATGCTGGCGCGCTATTTCGCGGGGTATCATCCGCACGACATCGCGGGCCTCGTGCTCGTGGACCCGGCACCGATGATCACACAGTCCCTGGAGGACAATCTCACCCCCTTCAATGCGGTGGGCGCCGGGCGTGCGGGATTCGATGCCTTCTGGTCCGGTTATGCGGCATTCTTCGTGAACTCTCCGCCTGCGGTGCGCGCCGAGTTCGGGGTCTTCACCGGGCTCCTGACGAAGGACCTGGACGAGCGCGATCTGCGGCCGTTACCCGACGTACCGCTCGTGGTGCTCGTCGCGGCGAAGCCGTTCCCGTCGCCACCGTCGCTCTCGCTGCCGTACGATCCGCGCGCGCAGTTCGACGCCGAGCTGCGATATCGGATCGGGGTGCTGCAGGAGTGGGCGCTCGGGTCGTCACGGGGCATGGTGGTGGTCTCCAACCATGTCTCACACGTCATACCGCGCGAGGACCCGGAGCTGGTCGCGTGGGCGGTGCGGCACGTGCTCGCGCCGGGTCGCTAGGCGGGGCACACCGCCCGTCTCCCGGGTCCGCCTATTACCTCAACACTTGATGTAATACGAGTCCGCGTGTATCGTGTGGCATGAGCACCCGCGAGCTCGATCTCCTCCAGGGCACACTCGACGTCCTCGTGCTGCGCGCCCTCTCCTGGGGACCGATGCACGGGTACGCGGTCGCGCGGTTCATCCGCGGCGGATCGCACGGAACGTTCAAGGTGCTGGACGGGGCTCTGTACACCGCGCTTCACCGCATGGAAGAACGCGGGTGGGTCGAGTCGCAGTGGGGACTCTCCGAAAAAGGGAAGCGTGCGAAGTTCTATCGCCTCACCACGGCGGGACGGCGCGCGCTCCGGAGCGAGACGGCCACATGGAACGACTACGTGGCGGCCGTGGCACGCGTCATGACCGCCACCCCCGAGCCGACCTGACGCCGATCGCGTCGCTCGCACGAGGAAGCATCGATGGAGCTCTTCTCCGTTCCGCCGCGCTGGCGCCGCTACCTCTTCAGCTGGCGCCGCCATTCTCAGAAGGACATCGACGCCGAGCTGCAGTTCCACTTCCAGACGCGCCGGGAGGCGCTGATGGCCGAAGGGCTGTCGGCCGACGCGGCGCAGGCGCGAGCACTCGAGGAGTTCGGGGACGTAGGCGAGGTGCGGCGCAACCTGAACGAGATCGACGCACGCATGGCGCGGCGCGAGCGGTGGTTGGATCGGCTCGACGCCTGGCGCCAGGATCTCGTCTACGCCGTGCGCTCGCTCCGTCGCACGCCCGGTGTCACGCTCACGATCATCGTCACGCTCGCGCTCGGACTCGGCGTGAACGCGGCGATGTTCTCGCTCCTCAACGCGGTCTTCCTGCGGCCGCCGGCCGGGGTGACCGAGCCCGGTCAGGTGCGACGCGTCTGGTCCGAGCTGACCTTCTTCCGGACAGGAAAACAATTCTGGTCCGGGTACGACTATCAGGAGTTCGAGGCCGTGCGCGACGCGGTGGTCGGGCTGGCCACCGCCGTGCCGTACCTCCGCGAGCCCGGGAAGGTGGGTCGAGGCGCCGAGGCGATTCCGATCCGAACGGTCCACACCTCGACGGACTACTTCCGGCTGCTGGGCGTGCGCCCGGCGCGGGGCCGCTTCTTCTCCGAGGAAGAGGACCGGCTCGGGGCCGGCCACAAGGTCGTCGTGGCGAGTCACGCATTCTGGTCGCGCGCGTTGGGCGGCGATCCCGCGGTGATTGGACGATCGATCGCTCTGAGCGGCGAGGCCCACACGCTCATCGGCGTCGCCGCGCCGGAGTTTCACGGCGTGGATCTGGACGCCATCGACGTCTGGATCCCGCTCGGGAGCCAGGCGGTCTCGGGGCGCACGCCGTGGTGGCTGAATCCCAACGTGAACGGGTTCCAGGTCCTGCTGCGCACGCGAGAGGGCTCGAGTATCGACGAGCTCGATGCGCGGGCAACGATCGCGCTGCGGCGACTGGCCGTAGAGCGCCGGAGCCGCGACTCCACCACCGTGGCGCGGACGGGCGCGCTCATCAGGGCCCGAGGTCCCGGAAAGCTGGAGCAGGAGGTGCAGATCGCGCAGCGGTTGGGCGGAGTGGCGCTCATCGTGCTGCTCATCGCCTGCGCGAACGTCGTGAATCTGCTCCTGGCGCGCGCGGTCCGGCGGCGCCGCGAGATCGCGATGCGGCTCGCGCTGGGGATCTCGCGCGGCCGCCTCACGCGACTCGTCATGACCGAGAGTGTCCTGCTCGCGTTCGTTGCCGGCGCCGGGGCGATCGTCGCGGCGCAGTGGGGTGGCGTGGCGCTGCGCGCGCTGCTGCTGCCGGACGTTCACTGGGCCCAGTCGCCGCTCGACTGGCGTGTCCTCACGGCCGCGCTCCTGGCGACGATTCTCGCTGGACTCGCGGCGGGCGCGGTGCCGGCGCTGCAGTCCGGGGCGACCGAGCTCACCGAGGTCCTCAAGACAGGAGCGCGCGAGGGGTTCGTGAGGCGCTCGCGGACCCGCTCCCTCCTCGTCGCGGCACAGGCAGCGCTATCCGTCGTCCTGCTCGTAGGCGCGGCGCTCTTCGTGCGCAGCCTCTCGAACGTGCGCGGCCTGGACCTGGGCTTCGACGCGCGGGGGCTGCTGTTCGGGGACGTTGCCTTCGACACGCGCGATCCCGGGCGCGACTCGCTGGAGGCCACGAGGATGGCGGACGTCGCGGAGCGCCTCCGGAGCACGCCGGGTGTGGTGAGCACGGCGTTCACCCACATGCGCCCGATGTGGGGGCTCAGCACCGAGGCCTATTTCCCCGATGCGGACACGATCGCGCATCGCAAGCCGGAGGGGATGTTCTGGGCGGTCTCACCGGAATACTTCGCTACGATGGGGATCCGTCTCGTCGCGGGACGTGGGTTTCCGCCCCCCGGCGGCGTGACATCGCCGTCCGTCATCGTCAATGCGACGATGGCCGAAGCGCTGTGGCCGGGGGAGAGCCCGCTGGGCCGCTGCGTTCGATTCCGCCAACCCGACGGCCGCTGCAACACCGTGATCGGCGTGGTGGAGACCGCGCGATGGGGCGCGGTCATCGAGGATGCCACGCCGCAGTTCTACCTGCCCCTGGGCAACCTGCCGTTCCCGGAGCGGGCATCGCGCGTGCTCGTCGTGCGGGCGCGCCCCGAGGGCGTGGCGGCGGTCTCGCGCGCCGTGCGGTCGGCCCTGCTCGACGCGTTCCCGGGAGGTGCACCGGTCGTGGAGAGCATGGGTGCCATGCTGGCGTCCGACTACCGCCCCTGGCGCCTCGGCGCCACGCTCTTTTCGCTGTTCGGTATTCTCGCGGCGGTCGTGGCGGCCGTGGGCGTGTACAGCACGGTGTCGTACAACGTGGCCCAGCGGACGCACGAACTCGGTGTGCGGATCGCGCTGGGTGCGCGGGTGGCCGACGTGCTGCGGCATGTGCTGGCCGACGGCCTGCGCACGACGGTGGCGGGCGTGGTCGTGGGGGTGCTGCTGTCCGTAGCAGGCGGGCGGCTCGTGGCGTCGCTGCTGTACGGGGTGACGCCGTACGATGCCGCATCGATCGGGGCGGTCGTCGTGCTGTTGCTCGGGGTCACGGCGGCGTCGGCGCTCGTGCCCGGGTGGCGGGCAACCCGGGTGGACCCCGTCACGGCCCTGCGGGCCGAGTAGGCGAGCAGGGGCTCCGGCGCGCAGGCATCGCGTCGGAGCGCCTGGGCCAGGCGGTTGTGGCCTCGCGCGGGCTCGGTGGCGGGTCGGCCCCATGTCGCGTATTGTCGTCCGGCGCCGTTATCCCATGTGACGGGAATTCCGCCGCGGGGACATCCATGCGACAGGGCAATCGAACGAGCCGTGCGGGCCCGGGTGCGCGGCAGAAGCCGTGTGGACGGGGTCGAGCGTGGACCGTCCTCGTCGCGCTTCCTCCCCTCCTGTCGTGCGGCGGTGACGGCCCCACCTTCCGGGGAGACCGGAACGGCGACGAGGGACTCATGCCGAGCCTGTACATCGTGAACGCCGATGGCTCCGGACTCGTCAGGCTCACCATCGGCGCGGACGACCAGACGCCGGCGTGGCGCCGGTAGGAGCAGACTCTCATGAGACGGAATGAGCGAGCGCCCGCAACGGTCCGGGCGGCGAAACGGCTCGGTGTCCACCGGAGGCCCGACGGATGGCGCCTCGCGCTGCCCCTGGTGCTTCTCGCGCAACTCGCGTGTGGAAGCGCCAGCGAACCAGGCGGTTCGGGCGACATTCAGATCATCGTGAACACGATGGGAGGCGATCTGGATCAGGACGGCTACACGGTGACCGTGGATCTCCAGCCGCACCGCACGGTGCCGCCTAACGAGCCGGTGCTGCTGAGGAACATTCCCGCCGGACCGCGGGCGATCGCCATCAGCGACGTAGCCGCCAACTGCGACGTCGTGACGCCCCTCCCGCGCTCCGTCACCGTGGTACCGGGCCGGCAGGTCGTCGCGCAGCTGGACGTTCACTGCCTGACGACGGGGGTCCGTATCACGCTGGAGGAGCACGGCGTCGATCTGGACGAGGATGGCTACACGCTCTCCATCGATGGCGGCGCTGCGGTGGGCGTCGGAAAGGGCCTGATTACGACGATCGGACGTCTGAAGCCGGGCGTGCGCCAGCTCGTCTTTGGCGGGACGTCCGCCAACTGCCAGGTCGCGGGGGGGCCACAACGCAGCGTCAGCGTGACACATCGCGAGGTGACGCCCGTCCACATTCGGGTGGACTGCCAGGCGGCCACGGGCCTGCTCGAGATCGCGGCATCCACGTCCGGCGAGGATCTCGACCCGGATGGCTTCCGGTTCCGCGTGGACGGTGGCGCCGCGCAGCCGCTGGGTACCGGCCAGTCCCTGCTCGTGCCCAAGCTGACCCCTGGCCTGCACACTGTGGAACTCGACGGGCTTTCCGCGAACTGCACGCTGTCAGGCCTTCCGAAACGCTCGTTCAGCGTGGTCGTGGGCGCGATCACTCCGGTGACGTTCGAGGTGACCTGCGCGCGCACCGACGTCATCGCGTTCGCGCGAGGCTCGACGATCATGACGATCCGAGGGGACGGCGCGGGGCTTCAGCGAGTGCTCGACGGTGAGACGCCGTCCTGGTCTCCCGACGGAACCCGTATGGTCTACAGCCAGCGAACCTGCTCGTATCCGTATTACTACTACTGCGACACCTTCTCGATGTACACGGTGACGCTCGGTACGGGGGCGACGAAGCTGCTGAGCCCTGAGATCATCGGCGCACCCGAATGGAGTCCTGACGGTACAAGCATCGCTTTTGCGGCTCGCACGGCAGCGCGTATCCTGATCCAGGTGATGGCGGCGGACGGTGCGACTCCATCGGTGATCGACATTCCGGGCCTCACCGGCCCGGCGACCGATCCCTCGTGGTCGCCGAGCGGCCATCAACTCGTCTTCACCTGCTGGTCGCCCATGGGCGCGGACCTGTACTTCGTCGACGTCACGGGATCCGGCTTTCAGCGGCTCATGAACACCGGCGGATACGCGCACAGCCCGGACTGGAGCCCCGACGGCACGCACATCGCGTTTGCGACCGGCACCCCCGTCGACGACGGTCAGATCGTCGTGATCCGGGCGGATGGATCGGGGCGTCGCGAGCTTGCCGTGGGGCGCGACCCCGCCTGGTCCCCGGACGGCACGCGTCTGGTCTTCAGCCGGCGCGGGTCCGAGCCGGGGATCTACGTCATCAACGCCGACGGCTCGGGACTCGTCAGGCTCACCACCGTGGATGGCGACTATGCGCCGGCCTGGCGTCCGTAACGCCGCGCTGATCGCGGCCGGCGTGGTCCTGTACGCCTGTACCGACGGCGATGAGGGCGGCGGCATCACGACGCCGGTACGCTGCGACCTGCCGGTGATTGGTTCGCGCACGCTCGAGGCGAATCCGCGCAACGTCCTGGCGGCCGCCTTCCGTGCGCACGTGCAGGGCGCCGACAGTGGTCGCGTGCGACACCGGCCGACGGCGTCCGCGGGAGACAGCCTGACGCCCGCCGTCGCCGTCGCGGGTGATTCCGTCGAGGTCCCGGTGCTCGGCCTCCTGCCCGGAACGGACTACACGATGTCCCTCACGGTGTACGGCCGATGCGGCGTGATCACGGCGCCGCCCATCACGCTCACGACGGGCGCGTTGCCCGCAGACCTTCCCGCCTACAGCGCCGAAGGGAGCGACCCCTCTCCCGGTTATGTGAGCTTCGCGGCCGGATCGTACGGTCTCGTGATCGACAACACCGGGCGCGTGGTGTGGTACCATCGCTTCGACAACGGTGCCGGGCTCAACTTCCAGCCACAGCCTAACGGGCGCTACGTCGCGCGGCCGCCATCGCCGGATCCCAATGCGCCGTGGGTCGAGCTCGATGTGCTGGGCCGCGTCACGCGCACGCTGAGTTGTGCCCGCGGCTTCGCGCCGCGCTTCCACGATCTCATCATCGATCCGGATGGCTCGTACTGGGTGATGTGCGACGAGATCCGCGAGATGGATCTCTCGGCGGCCGGCGGTCCCGCGCTCGCGCGCGTGTCGGGCACCGGGGTGCAGCACCTGGGCCCGGCGGGCGAAGTGCTGTTCGCGTGGAGCCCGTTCGACCACTTCGAGGTGAGCGGTTGGGATCCACCGATGCCGGGGCAGGCGAACGTCAACTGGACGCACGGCAACGCGATCGCGCTGGACGCGGATGGGAATCTGCTCATCTCGTTCCGCAACCTCAGTGAGATTGCCAAGATCGACGCGCGCACGGGCGACGTACTGTGGCGACTGGGTGGGGTGCACAACGAATTCACCTTCGTGGAGCAGACGTCGCCCCTCTTCGCGCGGCAGCACGGCGTGCGCCTCGACGCTCGGGGCGAGCTGGTCTTCCTGGACAACCTGGGCGACGCGACCGGGAGCCGCACCCTGCGCTACGCGCTGGACGAGGGCGCGCGCACCGCCCGGCTGCTGGCGGTGTACCGCCCCGACCAGTCGGTCGTGGCGCAGGTGGGCGGAACGACGCAGCCACTCCCCCCCGACCGCACGCTCGTGTCGTACGGGTCGGGGGGCCGCGTGGAGGAGTACGACGGCGCGGGGCGCGTGGTGTGGCGGATCGCGGGGAATCCCGGATACATCTTCCGCGCGCAGCGCGTCCGGTCGCTGTACGCCCCCGGAGCGGCCGCGGCGCGCTGACACACCCGGGACGTCACTTGTGCACACCTGGATTCACTGCGTAGTTCGAGGACCCTTCAAATTCGATGTGAGGAGGCGACGATGCCCAACCCAGTCCGCGCCACCAAGGTCACGGTGGAGTACACCGCTCGGGGAACTCCCTTCACCGTCACGTTCGATCCACGGAAAGTGAAGTCGATCGTCTTCGATGGGCAGTTCCAGAAGGCCGTGGAGGGGCTTGGAGGAGCCAACGTGGAGATACCGCCACAGTTCTTCCCCGCCGGCAAGGGTATTCCGGCGGTGGTCCGGGGTCACGACACGAACGCGAATGGTCCCACGCCTGACTCGCTGGAGTCGGAGGGCGCGCCGCTCTGGTGGGTGAACGAAAAAGGCGTCTGGTTCCATCCGGAAGACGAATCGTAGCGAGGGACGTGCGCGCGCCTAACGGCGTACGGGCGCGCCCTCGGCCGTAACGAACTCGCGCAGCCGGCGCCTCGCACTCTGCTCCGCCGCCCGGACAGGATCGCGGCGCTGGAGCTCGCCGACGAGTGCCAGTGCCCCGGCGCGGTCCCCCATCCGGAACAGCACCGCGGCCTCCGATGCCAGATGCCCGCTGTGCGTCTCCGGCGTTGCATCCGGTGCGGCGGCGAGGTCGGCGCGGATCCGGGCCAGCACGGCGCGGACGCTGTCACGCGGGATGCGCGGGGACTTCGCCAGCACCGCGGCCACGGCGGCGAGGTAGCCCGCGCGCGCCCCTGCGGCCGTCCCGCTCCGGCCACGGACCTGCTCGAAGTACGCCCATGCCGAATCCGGATCGCCCGCGAGCGAACCCCAGGCCCACACGTCGAGAAAACAGGCGTAGTGCGCCGGGTTCTGCGGAAAGCGGCGCAGTCCCTCGGCACACCAGTAGACGGCCGCCGAATCCCGCCCCAGCTCCAGATGACTGCGGGCCAGGCGGTCGATGAGCGCGCTCGCATTCTCCATGAACGCATCACGGCGGTACGCCTCTTCCGCGAGTCGCGCCACGGAGTCGAACGCCTGGCGCGGGGGGATGAAAAGGATCTGGCTCAGGTCCGCCGCGGCACGTGAATGCGCCGGATCACGATCCAGCGCCCTGCGGAGATAGCGCTCGGCGCTGTCGGTCGCGGCCACCTCTGCCTGCGGTTCCGCCGGAGCCGCGAGCAGCACCCGCTGCCATTGAAGGCGTCCGCGCATGGCCAGCGCGGCGGGACTCTCGGCGTCCCGCGTGAGGACCGAGTCCACGATCGCGATGGCCGCATCGAATGCCTGACGGATCGCAGTCCGCGCGGAGGGGCCGGACTCGAACAGGATCATGAGGACGCGAAGCTCGCTCAACGCAGCGCGGGCGAGGGCGGGCGACGCCCAATCCGGATCGAGGCGCTGGCTCTCCACCAGCAGCAGCGCAGCGGAATCCAGCGCGCGCGTGGCGCCGGCCAGGTCGCGCCGCGAGACCCGCTCCCGTGCCTCGAGCCGGTACTGGTCCGCGCTACGGCGCTGCTGCAGGGCGAGGGTGTTGCGCGTCTCTCCTTCGAGCTGCCGCTCCCGCACGCGGGTGCCGAGCATCGGCTGCACCTCCTCGAGCAGATCACGGACGAGCAGCTGAACGGCATCCTCAGGGGGGAGCGCAAGCCGTCGCGTCGCGGCGCGCACCGTGCGGATCCCCCCTTCGATCAGCTCGAGCGACGCCACGAGGGAGTCGGATCCAGCCTTCGACAGGGAGGCCCGCACGAAGTAATCGATGTTCCGGGCCCGCGCGATGGAATCGAGCTCCAATCCGCGCTCGCGGGCCGCGTCGATCGACTCGTTGGGCCGAATGCCGAGGCCGGACACCTGCACGAGCTGCGTGAGGAGCTGCTGCCTGACGGGTACCTCCAGCCACGCGAGCGAGCTGTCGGGACCCGACACGCTCACCGGCAGAATGCCGATGAAGAGCGGAGGGACCGAGAGGGACAGCGCTCCCGTTGCCGACGAGCGAAGCTGCATGCCCAACGCCACGGCGATACCCGCTACCGCGATGACGACGCCGACGGTCGCGACACGGCGCCAGCGAGGGACCGCGGGCTGGAGCGCACGGTCCAACGCCTCGCGCACCTCCTCCGCCCGCTGCCACCGCTCGTCGGGCCGCTTGGCCAGGCAGCGCATGACGATGTCGGCGAGCGGCTGCGGCACGCCTGGAGCCCGCGCCGCGACCGGTTCGGGCGTCTCGGACCGGTGCGCGGCGAGCAGGCGTGGCGTGTCGCCGATGAACGGAGGCCTTCCGGTGAGCAGCTCGTACGCGAGCACGCCCAGGCTGTAGAGGTCGGCGCGGTGATCGAGCGCGGGATCGCCCGTGATCTGCTCCGGCGCCATGTAGGCCGGCGTGCCGACGACCGTCTCACCCGTGACGTCGCGTACGCGCCCGCCGGCCTCGCTCACCGCGGCCGCGATGCCGAAGTCGGTGACGACGGCTTGGCGTCCCGAGAGCAGCACGTTGTCCGGCTTGATGTCGCGGTGCACGATCCCGTGCTGGTGCGCGTGGATCAGGGCGTCGCAGACGTCGCGCAGCACGGATACCGCTTCCGGCACCGGCAGGCGGCCATCCCGGGCGAGTCGCGCCCGCAGCGAGAGCCCCTCCTCGTACGGCATCACGTAGTACAGGGCTCCGTCCGCGTCACCCGAGTCGAAGAGTGGCACGATGTGGGGATGCCGCAGTCCGGCCGCGATACGGATCTCTCCCAGGAAGCGCCTGCGCCCCAGCGCCAGCTCCGGCCGCATGACCTTCACGGCCACGTCGCGCTCGTGCTTGAGATCGCGGGCCAGGAACACCGTGGCCATCCCGCCGCGTCCCAGCTCTCTCGTCAGGCGATAGCGATCCGCCAGTCCCGCCGGAAAACGGGGCGCAGGGGGATCGAACAGTCCGCCGAACCGCTCCACGGCGGGACGATCCAGCAGCACATGTTCCCGCTCGCACTCGGCCAGCAGCTGCTCGAGCGACGCGGCCAGCGCGGGATCGCCGCCGCTCAGGGCGGCGACGCGCGCCGCCCGCTCGCCCGGCGGCGTGTCGAGCAGCACGTCGAGATACGGGGCGAGCCGCGACCAATCCCCGGGAGTGAGCGGATCGAAGGTGGTCACGGTGGGCGCCCTCCGGCGGCGTTCAGGGCTCCAGCATCCGGCGCAGCAGCATGCGCGCCTTGGCCCAGTCGCGCTGCACCGTGCGGACCGTGACCGAGAGCGCCTCGGCGATCTCCTCCTCCGAGAGTCCCCCGAAGAAGCGGCAGTCCACCACGCGCGCGAGCCGCGGCTCGAGCCGGGCGAGCTGATCGAGCGCGTCGTTGAGCTGGAGAAGCGCGTCCGCCTGGTGGTCGACGCTGATCGACTCTTCGTCGAGCGTGATGCGCTGCTGCCCGCCGCCCCGCTTGGTCGCGTTCCGTGCCCTGGCCCGGTCGACGAGCACGTGGCGCATCGCGATCGACGCCACGGCGAGAAAATGGGCCCGGTCCTTCCATTCCGCGCGCGACTGGTCCACGAGCTTGAGGTACGCGTCGTGCACGAGGGCCGTGGTCGAAAGCGTCGCTTCCGCATCCTTCCGCACGCCGAGCTGCCGGCGCGCGATCGCGCGCAGCTCGGTGTAGACGAGCGGGAAGAGCCGGTCGAGCGACTGGGGGCCTCCGGTGCGAAGCTCGGTCAGGACGTCCATACCGTCGAGAATGGCGGCAGGCGCCGGTCATGGCAACGGGCGGGCGGCGGGAGCACGCCTGGGCGGCATCTGACCACCCCCTCCTCTCACTCGATGAAGGGAATCGATGGCGGCTGGCAACAGCAGCAGTCGACCCCTGCAGGCCACGGCCGGCATGAGGTTCGGGAGTGCGCCGTGACCATGGTCGCGATTTTCCTGCCATGGCCGCCGGTTCCCGCGTCAATTCGACTCGTCCCCGCTCGCCGGGTACAGCGGTGATCGACGCTCGCAGGCTCGCGTTCCTGCTTGTGCTCGAGGACACGCCGGGCGGGTACTCCTATCCGGCAGTCATTCAGAGCGGTGAGGGCCTCGTGCACATCACCCACACGTGGAGACGGGAGCG
>DATIGO010000417.1:0-8722 GCA_035454665.1 Gemmatimonadaceae bacterium
GGCTTGTAGAGCAAGTGGGCCGCGGCCGCGTTGCCGTTCGCGCCCGCGGCCCCGATGCCCGACGGGAGGGTGATCCCGCGTGCTTATTTCTTTTTGCGAGCGCCCTTGGAGCGTGCGGCCTTTTTCGACGACTTCGCCCCGGCCTTGCGCGCCCCGCCACGCCCGGCTTTGCGGGTCGAGCCGCCCTTCCGGGCGCCCTTCCGCGCGGGGGAGGCCTTTTTCGCGGACTTGGCCTTACGAGCCGGCTTCGCCGCCTTCTTCGCGGGCTTCTTCGCTGCGGCCTTGGCCGCTGGCTTCGCGGCAGGCTTGGCGGCAGGCTTGGCGGCAGGCTTGGCGGCAGGCTTTGGCGCCGGCGGTGTGGCCGCCTTTCCAGACGCGGGCGCCGCCCCCTTCGCAGCGCCCTTGGCACCTCGCCCGCGCGGCACGGGCGGCGCCCCGAAGACTACCTCCTCCTCTTCGATCTCCGGCTCGGCGGGCGCTCCGTCGCCAAGCTCGGCGAGCTCTTCTTCCTCCTCGAGAGAGGCTTCCTCAGGCTCATCCCACAGCTCGCTGCTGTGCTTGGTCGATGTCCATCCACTCTCCTCGTCTTCGTCGTCATCGTCGAAGGAGGAGCTGCCGTACCCGAGGTCATCCACCTCATCCTCGTCGGAGAACCTCAGTTTCCTGTCCCACTCCTCGCCACGCGGCATGCCTGCCTCCTTCGGATGAAGTCGTGTTCCCGGCGGGATAGCGATACTGGGTCAGCCGATGCCGCCGCCCTCACCGGTGATGGCGACGCGGCCCGCGCCGTAGAGTGCCTCGATGCGCGATGCACCTCGCATCGCGAACACCCTAGTACAATGGCGCGGGCGTCGCGTCAAGCGGGCAAGAGCAGCCGGGAGCGCAGCGCCCGCGGCGGCGGTCGCGTGGGTCAGTCAGACGACCGTTAGGCCCTGGACGCGCCGGTTCGAAACGAGGTGATGGAGGGCGTCGTAGACGGCGGGATCGAGCAGCGTACCCGATTGGCCCGACAGATACGACAGCGCGTCGCTTTCGGAGAGGGCCCCGCGGTAGGGACGGGGCGAGGTGAGAGCGATATAAGCATCCGCCGCGCACAGGATCCGTCCCCCGAGCGAGATCTCGCTCCCCCCGAGGCGACGTGGATAGCCCGTTCCGTTCCAGTGCTCGTGATGATCCCGGATGGCCGACTCCACGTCGGCCGGTGGCGAGGCGGGGGCGAGCATTTCCAGACCGATGCGGACGTGCTCCTGCACGTGCGCAAACTCCGCGAGCGAGAGCGGGCCCACTTTCGAGAGGATCCCCTCGGGAAGCCCGAGGCGCCCGATGTCATGGAGGCGGGCGGCCAGTGCAATCGACTCGCGAAACGGCTCCGGGCAGTCGAGCACCTGTGCGAGGGCGGGAGCGAGGATTGCTACGCGGCGCGACATGCCCTGGAAGCACGGATCGCGGTCCTCGAAGCGCGCGACAACGACCGACAGCGCCGCGGCGGCCACGTGAAAGGTGTCGTGTCCGTTCCGGCGCAGCGCGACCGTCTGGCGTTCGACCTCGTCGCGGATGATCCGTTCGACGTTGCGCTGCTCGAGGGCGAGGTTGCGCCGGTGGAGCACCCGCTCGACCGCGAGCTGCAGCTCCCCGAGCTCGATCGGCTTCATCAGGTATTCCATGGCGCCGAGGGAGAGGGACTCCGCGGCGGTCGGGGTGTCATTGAGGGCGGTGAGCATCATGATGCCGATGTCGGGGTCGCGCTCGTGGATGCGGGGGAGGAGCTCGATCCCCGTCATCCCGGGCATGCGCACGTCACAGATTGCGACCGCGAACTTCCCTGGCGTGACCAGCTCGAGCGCCGCCTCACCCGACGCGACAGGCTCGACGTCGTAGCCGCGAGAGCGAAGAAACCGGCTCAGCGCATGCCGGATGGTCTCCTCGTCGTCGACGAGGAGAATGCATTTGCGCTCGGGGTCCCCGATGATCCGGTTGGAGAGCGCGCTGGGCGAGCCTGGCGGCATGGTCATGACGCGGTGGAGAGAGGTTCCGCCGCGGCGGCGGCGGGAAGGAGGACGGTAAAGGTCGTACCGCGGCCGCGGTCACTCTCGACGGTAATCGAACCGTCGTGGGCGCGGAGGATCCCGTAACTCACGCTGAGACCGAGTCCGGTGCCCTGCCCCGGGGGCTTCGTGGTGAAGAAGGGCTCGAAGGCGCGCTGCCGTATCTCATCGCTCATCCCGCTGCCCGAGTCGGAGATGGTGAGCTCCACGCCCTCCGCGTGCCGCGCCGTGCGGATCACGAGGCGCCGCATGGCCGAATCGCGCATCGCATGCTCCGCATTGACGATCAGGTTGAGCATCACCTGCTGCAGCCGGGCGGCGTCGCCCAGCACCCTCGGCGCCTCGGGATCGAGGTCGAGCTCGACCTGCACCTGACCCGATCGCAGGCTGAAGCTGCGCAGCCGCACGGAGAGACGGACGACGTCGTTGAGATCGACGAGGGAACGGGCCGGATCCTGCTTGTGCGCGAAAGTCAGCAGGTCGCGGATGACACCCGTGGCCCGCTCGGCCTCGCGCTTGATCAGCCGCGCGGACTCCCTCTGTTCGACTGTCAGTGGCTCGGTGGCCATGAGCTCCGCCAGCGCGGAAATGCCCGCGAGCGGATTATTCAGCTCGTGGGCGACACCGGCAACCAGCTCGCCGAGCGCGGCGAGCTTCTCGTTCTGGCGGAGGTGTGCCTCGAGGCGCCGCTCGGCGGTCAGGTTGTGGGGGTGCAGCACCTGGCCGCACACCTCGCCGGCGGTATCACGGATATAGCTGAAGACGACGGAGGCGGGAAAGCGCGAGCCATCCTTGCGACGGTGCACGTGCTCGGCGACCCAGACGCTGCCGGCGATCTCGACGTGGGACGGATCGATCCGGCGCGCGGGAACGGCGCTGGCGACGAGCGCATCGAACTCCATGGAGCTGAGCTCCTCCGCCGAATAACCGTACTCGCGCACGGCGGCGCCGTTGGCGTAGCGCACGCACCGATCGAGCCCGAGGATGAACACCGGTTGGTCCATCGTGGCGAGCGCGGAGGCCAGGAGCCGCTCGTGCTCCACGCCCGCGCGGTCCTGCTCCGCGCGCATTACGGCGCCGAGCGCGATGCCGAGCGGTTCGGCGAGCCGGGCGAGCGTCCGCGTGGCGGTGGCGCGCCGTTCATCATCGGTGGCGACGAACAGCCGACCGATCATCCGGTTTCCGCTGAGCAGTACCGTGCTCTCGAGATCGGGGGTGGCGTCTGTGGGCGGCGACGCGGGCCCACGCCGGTCTGCCCAGCAGCGCAGCGTGCCGAGCGCGGCGACGAAGGTCAGAGTGCCGTCCGGCGCGACGGCGGCGACCGCGAGTCCCTCGGAGCCGACAGCCGCGTCGACGATCGCAGCCATTTCTCGCGCGGCGTCGTTCAGCGGAAGGGAGGCGTGCACGAGGCGCGTGAGGGCGATCGACGCCTGGTGGACCGCGTCGGTCTCGACGCGATGGCCGTGATCGAGCGCGGGCCCGGCGTCGGCGGCGAGGGCCTGCAGCCGTTCGAGCGCCTCCGGTGTCAACCCGCGCGCGGGGTCGGGGTAGACGAGGAGCGTTCCGACGATGTCGGCGCCGGCGCGGACCGAGACGCGGACCGCGTTAGGCGTGTCGCTCCGGACCGTGCGGCGGCCCGGGATCGACGGGCCGGATTCCGGCGTCGCGACCCGGTGGCCGAGGTGAGCCGCCACCGAGCCGGTCGTCGCGACCGCGATGAGGTCGTCGCCGTCGCGCATCGCGAGCAGCGCACCGCGGGCGCCGACCGCGCGCGCGGCGCGCTCCACGACGAGCGAGGCCACGCGATCGAGACCGAGGCGGTCGCTCAGACGCCGGGCGAGCTCCGAGAGGGCCGCCACCTCGCGGACGCTGTGGAGATCGCGCCGGAGCACCGCGTGCGCGGCACGGATGAGCGCGGTGACTTCGGAATCGCTGGCGCCCTGCGCAAGCGCAGCGTCCGGCGACTCCCAACCCGATGAAGCCGTCCGGACGGCGGCCGGGGCGGTCTTGGGGGCGGCGTGAGTGGCGGACGTCGTGGAGGGTCGGACTGGCATGCGGAGAGCGGGGTCGCCGGGCGGGGCGCGCGGACCATGGCCCCGAGAGTCCGGGTCCTGTGCCACAGCGCACAGTAGCGACGCCTGTGGCACCCTCTCAGCAACTGGTTGACGGCGGGCGGCATACACGCACGCCGCCGCGGGCACGGGGTCAGGTCGGGGGGGACGTGCCTCAGCCGTCCACGACCTCCGGAGACGTGCCTCAGCCGTCCACGAACTCCACTGCGACGGAGTGCGGGATGACTCCGGCCCGGGTTCCGCGGTCCAGAAACTCGCGCACCGCCTGGCGACCCGTGGGCCCGTAGTCGCGAGTCCACTGGTTGACGTACATGCCGACGAAGGTATCGGCTTGCCCGCGTTCCAGGCCTCGGGCGAAGCGCATGGCGTGGTCGAGGGCCGGCGCTCTATGATCTAATGCATAGTCGATACTGGCGCGAAGATGTCGCGAAATACTGCGAATCATCGCATCGCCGAGGTCTTTTCGAACGACGTTGCCACCGAGCGGGAGTGGGAGGCCCGTCGCGTCGTGCCACCACTCGCCGAGATCGACGACGAGGTGGAGTCCGGAGTCCTGGAACGTGAGCTGGCCTTCGTGAATCAGGAGCCCAAGATCGACCGAGCCGCTCAGTACCGCCGACTCGATCTCGTCGAAGGGTGTGGGGACGGCCTCGAAGGCGGGCTCGCACAGGCGCAGCGCGAGATAGGCGCTGGTCAGAAGCCCCGGCACGGCGATGCGGCGGTCCCGGACGTCTGCGAGGGTGAGCGGCTCGCGCGCGACGAGGCGTGGGCCGTAGCGATCACCCATCGAGGCCCCGTGGGGGAGGAGCGCGTAGCGTTCTGCGAGAAAGGCGTACGCGTGGATCGAGACCGCGGTGACCTCGAGCTCACCGCGCAGCGCACGGTGGTTGAGGGACTCGATGTCCTGGAGCTCGTGGACGTATGTGATGTCGCCCGTGTCGATGAGGCCCTCGGCGAGCGCGTAGAACATGAAGGCGTCGTCGGAGTCGGGGCTGTGGCAGACGCGGATGGTGGGCACGGGAGCGCGAGGAGACGGGAGACAGGGATTCAGCGGCGTGCGCGGGCGGCGGCGATGGCGGCTTCGAGATCGCCCTGGTGCAGGCGGTACTCGTCCAGATCCTTTTTGCGCTCAGCGGCTTCTACCGAGAGGAGGCGGTCCGCGAACTGGCGGCGCCGCGCCTCATCGCCGCGGCGTTCGGCGACCCGCATGGCGAGGACGAGGCCGAGCAGGTGATCCGGTGCCTGCCGCAGGATGGTGTCCGCCTGCGCGGCAGCCAGATCGAGATTGCCGCTTACCTCCGCGACGCGACCGTAGTCGTAGCGGAGATCGAGGTCGAGCTCCCCTAACGATTCGTACGCGCCGAGGGCCATGGGTGCGAAGAAGGCGACGCTGTCGCGCTTTCCCTCGCCATCCATGCGCATGAGGCGGTCGAAGAGGCGGTCGGCGCGCTCGCGGGGGGTCATCGCCGAGATATCCGGTGCGCCGCCGGCCCCACCGCCGCCACCCAGTGGCGTGCCCATCGCCGGCGCGGCCGCCGGCGCGGTGCCGGCGCGCTGTGCCGCGACGATGACCACGAGCACGACGAACGCGAGTCCTCCGATCACCCAGGGGAGCATGCTCCGGGGCTGACCTGGCGCTGCCACCGGGGCGGATCCGGAGCTTCGGACGGTGCTCGTGCGGGAGGCCGGGAGCGGCGGCGTCGTGCCGCCATCGATCGTGGTTGCGGCCGCTCCCACTGGAGTGCCGCAGCGATGGCAGAAGCGGGCCCCCGGTGCCAGGAGTGCCCGGCAGGTCCCGCAGGCCGAGCCTTGCAGCACGGCGCCGCACTCGGAGCAATAGCGGCCCGAGGCCTGCGCGCCGCAGGCAGGGCATGGAATCACTTCCGAGGGCTTACTGGCACTCATGATTTCCCGGGAGGCAGGGGCAGGGGGCTCGTGACGGAAAGATAGCCGATGACCGCAGAGGGGGGTGGAGCTTGCGCGGTGGGCCATGGGGCGTTGAGGTGCGGGTGTGGCAGACGTATGCTTCCAGCCCCGACGCCGGGGCGCGCTGGTGCTCGCCCCCGTGACTTTGCCCCAGGGCGCACCCGGACCCAGGACCTCCGTTCCGTGTCGACTCCCAAGGACCTCGCCGGCGCGACGAAGGCGGACATTCTCGAGCTGGCCGCCCGGCAGGGCGTCCGGTTCCTGCGGCTGCAGTTCACGGACATTCTTGGCGTGAACAAGAACGTGGAGCTCCCGCGGTCGCAGTTCGAGAAGGCGCTCGCGGGCGACATCATGTTCGACGGGTCGTCGATCGAGGGGTTCGTGCGGATCGAGGAGTCGGACATGCTGCTCAAGCCCGACCTGTCGACGTTCCGGATCTTTCCGTGGGGTGACACGGAGAACCGGGTGGCGCGGCTCATCTGCGACATCAGCCTGCCCGACGGGACGCCGTTCGAGGGGGATCCGCGCGGGGTGCTCCGGCGCCAGATCGCGAAGGCTGGGGAGATGGGTTTCACGATGAACGCGGGGATGGAGGCGGAGTTCTTCGTGTTCCGCGCGGGCGAGGCCGAGGGGCCGGTCACGGTGACGCACGACGTGGGCGGGTATTTCGATCTGGCGCCGGCCGATCTGGGCGAGGACGCGCGGCGCGCGATCGTGGCCGCGCTCGAGCAGATGGGGTTCGAGGTCGAGGCGGCGCATCACGAGGTCGCGCACGGGCAGCACGAGATCGACTTTCGTTATGCGGACGCGCTGACGACGGCGGACAACATCGCGACGTTCCGGTTCGTGGTGAAGTACGTGGCGCAGCAGTTCGGGCTCACGGCGTCGTTCATGCCCAAGCCGATCTTCGGGCAGAACGGGAGCGGGATGCACACGCACCAGTCGCTCTTCCGCGAGGGGAAGAACGCGTTCTGGCACCCGGAGGCGAAGTGGGAGCTGAGCGAGGTGGCGCTGCACTACATCGGCGGGCTGCTCAAGCACGCGCGCGGTTTCTGCGCGATCACGAATCCGCTGGTGAACTCGTACAAGCGGCTCGTGCCGGGGTACGAGGCGCCGGTGAACGTGGCGTGGTCGATGCGGAACCGGTCGCCGCTGGTGCGTGTGCCGGAGCGGCGCGGACCGGGGACGCGGGTGGAGGTGCGGATGCCCGATCCCTCGGCGAATCCGTACCTAGCGCTGGCGGTGATGCTGGCGGCGGGTCTGGACGGGATCGAGACGGACGCGGATTACCGGGAGCCGGTGGACACGAACATCTTCGAGATGTCGTTCCGGGAGAAGCGGCGGCTCCGGATCGACGATCTGCCGCACGACCTGAACGAGGCGTGCGACGAGCTGGAGAAGGACAACGTAATCCTGGCCGCGCTAGGCGAGCACGTGAGCCGCCACTTCCTCGAGGCCAAGCGTGAGGAGTGGCGCGAATACATCACGCAGGTCACGCAGTGGGAACTCGAGAACTACTTGCTCAAGTACTGACCCTCGCAACTCGCAACTCGTCGGGGGTTCGATGGGCGTTCAACCGAAACAGCCGTCAACGCAGAGACGCAGAGACGCAGAGGCGCAGAGGAACAGCCGCAGAGAAGAGCTGGGGCTGAGACCCGTGACTCGGCGGGAGGCGTGGGGGACGGGCGGGAGGCGCAGGGCCGCGTTGTGACGAGTCACTCGTTGACAGATCTCCCGGCGGCGATCCTGGCGGCGGAAGAGCGGATCCGGGCGTATGTGCGGGAGACGCCGCTGATCGATTCGGCGGCGTTGAGCGATGCGGTTGGTGCCCGGGTCTGGCTGAAGCTCGAGAACCTGCAGCGCACCGGCTCGTTCAAGCTGCGGGGGGCGACGAACAAGCTGCTGTCGCTCGGCGGGGCCGAGCGGGCGCGCGGGGTGGTGGCGGCGAGCTCCGGCAATCATGGCGCGGCGGTGGCCCACGCCGGGAAGGCGTTAGGCATTGGCGTCTCGGTATTCGTGCCCGAAGGGGCGTCGGTGGTGAAGCTGGACGCGATGCGGCGTGCCGGCGCGGAGGTGGTAACGTTCGGCACGGACGGGCTGGACACCGAAGTACGCGCGCGTGAGGTGGCCGCGGCGAGCGGACGCGTGTACGTCTCGCCCTACAACGACGAGGCGGTGGTAGCGGGGCAGGGAACGGTGGGGGTGGAGGTGCGTCGTCAGGCGGAGCGCCTCGACGCGGTGGTCGTGGCCGTGGGAGGTGGCGGATTGATCGGCGGGATCGGGGCTGATCTCAGGGCGTACTGGCCCGGCGTGCGGATCATCGGCGCGCAGCCGGCGCATTCCGCGGTGATGGGGGTGAGCGTGCGGGCAGGGCGGGTGCTCGAGATGGCATCGCTGCCAACGCTGTCCGACGGGACCGCGGGGGGAATCGAACCGGACGCGATGACGTTCGAGCTGTGCCGCGCGGTGGTAGACCAGTGGGTGGAAGTGCCCGAAGACGAGATCGCGCGGGAGATGAAGTACGCACTCGAAGTGGAGCATCTGCTCATCGAGGGTGCCGCCGCCGTCGCGATCGCCGGGTTGCGGCGTTGCGCGGCCTCGCTGCGGGGCGCCCGGGTGGCCGTGGTGATCTGTGGCGGGAATGTGAGCGCGGAGCGACTGGGGAAGGTGCTGTAACAG